>NZ_JBHMIR010000028.1:0-76411 GCF_048060285.1 Micromonospora sp. LOL_025
CCTTCGTGCTGCTCGACCGGCTACCACTGACCGCCAACGGCAAACTCGACAGGACAGCACTACCCGCCCCGCACCAGGACCGGAACTCCGGGCGGCCCCCCAGGACGCCGAGCGAGCGGCTCATGTGTGACGCCTTCGCCGAGGTCCTCGGAGTCGCCGAGGTCGGTCTCGACGACGGGTTCTTCGAGCTTGGCGGTCACTCGCTGTTGGCGCCCCGGCTGGTCAGCCGGATCCGCAACACCCTGGGCCGCGAGTTCAGCGTCCGCGATCTGTTCGAGCGGCCAACCGTCGCCGGACTTCTCAGCGAGGAGCGGGGCGTCGACACGCTCGGCGTGCTGCTGCCGCTGCAATCCGGCGGGACGCGCCGTCCTCTGTTCTGCGTGCATCCCGGGATAGGGATGAGTTGGTCGTACGCCGGACTGGCCCGGCACCTCGGCGCGGACCAGCCGATCTACGGCCTCCAGACCCGGGCGTTGACCGTGCCCGGCTACCGCGCGGCGAGCCTGCCGGAGTTGGCCGCGGAGTACCTCGAGGAGATCCGGCGGGTGCAGCCGCACGGCCCCTACCGGCTGCTCGGCTGGTCCTTCGGTGGTGTCGTCGCGCACGCCGTGGCCACCGCCGCGCAGCAGGCGGGTGAGCAGGTCGAACTGCTGGCCATGATGGACGCCTACCCGGTCCGCGCCGAGGAGGCGGCCCGGCCCCGCAGCGACCGCGACACCATGCTGATGCTGATGGGCGAGGACGACCAGCCCGGGGACGTGCCCGACGAAATCCTCGACCGGTACGACCCGGCGGTGGCGGTCGAGGTGTTGCGCCAGCGCGACCCGGTACTCGCCAGCTTCACCCACGAGGAGGTGCACGCGCTGGTCCTCGCCGCTGTCAACCACGCCGACATCATGGCCGCCCACCGGCCGGGAGTCTTCTCCGGTGATCTGCTGTTCTTCTCCGCCGACCGGGTCGAGGCCGACGAGGACCTGTCAGCGAAGCGTTGGGAGGAACACCTGGACGGCACCATCGAATGCCACCCCGTAGCCGCCACTCATCACCGGATGACCGAGCAGGCGCCGCTCGCGGAGATCGGTCAGATCCTCGCCGCCAAACTCACCTGAGAACGTGACGGCTACCCCGAACCACGAGAAGGGAAATGACATGGCAAACCCGTTCGACGACGAGAGCGGCACGTTCGTGGTCCTGGTGAACGCGGAAGGTCAGCACAGCCTCTGGCCCGTCTTCGCCGCCGTACCCGATGGCTGGCAGTCGGTCTTTGGGCCCGCCGGGCGGGCGGAGTGCCTGGCGTATGTCGAGGCGTCATGGACCGACATCCGGCCGAAGAGCCTACTGGAGCACCAGCCATGACATCCCCCGCCAGATGACGTAGGGCACGACGACTGGACCGGTCCTCCTCACCCTCCCGGCCCGGCGCGGCGGCCCCGCACCCTGGGGGGCGGTCAGCTGCTCCCAATTGGGATGGCCGATCCCGGCTTCGGTGCGAACGTACGGCGGCACGGAAGCCGCACGCTGGAGGGTCGATGGAGACGGCTGTGTTCGACCATGACCACGACGCCCCGCTCGAGGTCCGACGCCACGACCATGAGGTGAGGGTGGACCTCACCATCAGCGAACTCACCTACGACCACGGCGCCGGTGGACGGGCCCGCGCCACCCTCATCGTCCCGGCCCGGCCGAACGGCACCGGCGTCATCCTCGCCCACGGCGGTACCGACGACGGCCGGCACTTCTTCGTCGACGAGGCCACCAGCTTGGCCGAGCGTGGCATGACCGCGCTGCTGACGGCCTACCGACTGCCGCCGCACGGCGACCAGCGGGCCGTGGCCGACGCCGTGCGGGTCGCGGTGCTGACCCAGCTCCGCGGGTTCGACCTGCTGACCGCGTGGGCCGACCGGCTCTGCTACTTCGGGCACAGCGGCGGCGCGCAGTTTGGTGCCATCCTCAGCGCGGTGGACCCGCGCCTGTTCGCGCTGGCCCTCGCGTCCTACGGCGCCGGAACCCTTCAGCGCGTCGCCGCCGCCAGCCTGCCGCAGAACGCTCCGGCAGCCGACGCCTACCTGGAGTTCCTGCACCGCTACGAGCCTGCGCCCTACGTCGCGGTGCCGGGCGCCCGGCGGCTGCTGTTCCAGCACGGCAGGGACGACGATGTCGTCTACCTGTCGGAGGGGCGGCGATTGTTTGACGCGGCCGCCGAACCCAAGGAGTGGCGTGAATACCCCTGCGGACACGACACGTCGACGCCCCCGCAGGCCCGGGCCGACCGCCTGCGGCTCTTCGCCGCCACCTCGGAGGGCTGAGACGGGACGATCGCGAGTCGGTGCTGTGTCGAGGCGGCGGGCGATGTCGCGCGCGTAGCGTGTGCCGCAGTCATGCAGCCGACCTGGAGGTTGACGATGCGTTCGACGGCCAACTCGTTCCGCACGTCCGACGGCGTGGCGCTCGGGGTCGAGCACTTCGGCGACGCGGCGGCGCCCCTCGTGCTGCTCGCGGGCGGCCCGACCATGCTCTCCTGGCCCGACGCGCTCTGCGAGACGCTCGCTCGCGGCGGACGTCACGTCGTGCGCTACGACCTGCGCGACTCCGGCGCGTCGACGACCGTCGACCCCGAGGCGCCGGCGTACACGCTGCGCGACCTTGCCGCCGACGCGGCGGCGCTCGCCCGCGGACTCGACGACCGGCCGGCGCATCTGGCGGGCATCGGCGTCGGCGGGATGGTCGCCCAGGTCGCCGCGCTCGACCACCCGGAGGCGTTCTCGGCGCTCACCCTCGCCGGGACGCGGCCCGTCGCACCGGGCGCGGTCGACGACGACCTGCCCGACCACGACGCGGCGACGATGGGCCGGCGGTTCGCGCTCCCGATGCCCGACTGGTCCGACCGCGCTGCCGTCGCGGAGTTCGCCGCCGCCGGCGCAGAGATCCTCGGCGACGACCCCGCAGCGGCGCGCGCGAAGGCCGAGCGCATCTTCGACCGTACGCCGGGCACGGAGCCCGCGGTCCAGATGGCCAACCAGATGGGCATGGTGTTCTCCAGGCTGGACTGCAAGCCGCGCTGGCGCGGGCGTCTGCCGGAACTCGGGTTACGGACGCTCGTGGTGCACGGTCGCCGCGACCCGTTCTTCCCGGTCGGCAACGGCGAGGCGCTCGCGCGCGAGATCCCCGGCGCGCGGCTGCTCGTACTCGAACAGGCCGCGACCGCGATCCCCGACGAGGCCGCCGACGAGGTCGCCGCGGCGATGCGCGCGCTGTGGACGTCATGACGCCTGCGCGGGCGGCGGCGCGCTGTTGCTCGTCGGGGCGGGGCCCGTTCTGCGACGACGGGCGGAAGGCTGGCCCGCGGTGTCACGCAGGTCCTGATACCGGTCCCTGACGGAGGTCCTGGTCAACGCCGCGAAGGCCGACCCCGACGGTACGGCCGTGCGGCGCGAGCGGGTACACGCGCACCTGTCCGGCTTCGCCACCAGGTCCGGGGAGTAGCGGCCCTCCCCTTGCCGAGATCCATTGACGAGCGTAGGAAGAACATCACGCCCCACCTGCCATCGTCGGCCCCGCATCGGACCACGGTCCAGTGTCGAAGGAGATGCGCGTGACCACACCCAGACGGCTCCGTCTCGCCGTGTCCGTGCTGGTGACAGCGGGCGCCGTCCTGCTCGGCGCGGGCGCCGCCGCGGCACCGCCCGCGACGCCCGCGCCGGCCGGGCACCAGGACTGCGACCCGATCGACCCGACGGCCTGCCTGCTGCCGTTCCCGAACGACTACTTCACCGTGCCGGACCGGACCAGCCCGACCGGCAAGCGGGTGCGGTTCGCGGCCTCCGCGATGCCGGCCAACGTGACAGGAACTCCGATCGACCCGACGGAGTGGAACCGGCAGGACGGGTTCAGTCCCGGCTCGCCGATCCTGGTGCGCGTGCCCGGCCTCGACGCGGCGGCGACCGGGATCGCGCCGGTCACCGACATCGGCCGCTCGCTCGCGCCGGACGCGCCGATCGTGCTGCTCGATGCCCGGACCGGCAGGCGCACGCCGTACTGGGCCGAGCTGGACGCGCGGGCGACCGGCCAGCCGGAGCGGCAGTTGCTGATCATCCGGCCGGCGGTGGCGCTGACCGAGGGCACCCGGTACGTCGTCGGCCTGCGCGGCCTGCGCGACGGCGACGGGGCGCTGATCCCGGCGCCGAAGACGTTCACGGCGTACGTGACCGGTGCCGGTCTCGGCCATCGGGACCGTCGCGTCCCGCAGATGAAGCGGATCCTCGCCGACCTGACCCGGGCCGGCGTCAAGCGGCACAGCCTCTACCTGGCCTGGGACTTCACGGTGGCCAGCCGGCAGGGCCTGACCGGGCGGATGCTGGCGATCCGCGACGGCGCGTTCGCCGCCCTCCGCCGGGCCGCACCGTCGTTCACCGTCACACAGGTGACCGACTACCCGCCGGAGCAGGAGCCGCTGATCGCCCGGCAGGTGACGGGCACCATCGGCGTACCGTCCTATCTGACCGGCGACGGCCTGCCCGGCTCCCGGCTGCACTACGGTCCGGCCGGCGGCGGCGGGACGCCACCGACGCCGGACGCCCTGCCCACGCCGTCCGGCGCGACGGTGGCGGCGGACTTCGTCTGCAACATCCCGCGTAGCGCCTCCGCGCCGAGGCCGGCGCACCTGTCCCTCTACGGCCACGGCCTGCTCGGCAAGCCGACCGAGATCAACGCCGCCAACGTCAAGACCATGTCGCACACGTACGACTTCACCTTCTGCGCCACCAGCTGGATCGGCATGGCCGCCGCCGACATCTCATACGTGGCCGGCGCCTTCACCGACCTCAGAGCCTTCCCCGCGGTGGTCGACCGGTTGCAGCAGAGCTACCTGAACTTCCTCTTCCTGGGCCGGACGATGATCCACCCGGGCGGGTTCGCCGCCCACCCGGCGTTCCGGGACACCGCCGGACGGCCGCTGATCGACGTGGCCGGCGGGCTGCACTACGACGGCAACAGCCAGGGCGGCATCAACGGCGGCGCGCTCACCGCCATCGCCCAGGACTGGACCCGGTCGGTGCTCGGCGTGCCGGCGATGAACTACTCCACCCTGCTGCAACGCAGCGTGGCCTTCACCCCGTTCCAGACGGTCATGAACGGCCACTACCCGGACAAGGCCGACCAGCAACTGATTCTCGCGTTGCTGCAGATGTTGTGGGACCGGTCCGAGGCCAACGGGTACGCCCAGCACATGACCGACCGCCCGTTGCCGGGCACCCCGGCGCACCAGGTGCTGATGCACGTGGCCTTCGGCGACCAGCAGGTTTCCCCCGCCGCGGCGGAGGTCCAGGCGCGCACCATCGGTGCCCGCCTGCACACCCCCGCGCTCGCCGACGGCTGGTCACCGGACGTGCGGCCGTACTGGGGGATCGCGCCGATCCGCAGGTACCCGTACACCGGCTCGGCGATCGTGATCTGGAACAGCGGCGCGGCGTACGCGCCACCGCCGACCAACCTCGCCCCGGCCGGGCCGGAGTACGGCGAGGATTCGCACGAGTTCCCGCGCGCGCAGACCGGAGCCCAGAGACAGAAGGCGGTGTTCCTGCTCACCGGCAAGGTCATCGACGTCTGCGCGGGGACGCCGTGCCCGTGACGCGGTGACCGGTCACGCCGGGAGCGCCCCGGCCACAAGCAGATACGCGTCTGTGGATCAATGCCGACAGACCGTCGCCCGTGGCGGGTCGGCGCCCTAGCGTCAGCGGTGCCGGACCCGTGGCGGATGGCCACCCGGGCCGGCTCCTAAGGAGGCACGGGTGCGAAGGCGTTACGGCATCATCTCGGCGGCCACCGCCATGCTCTGCGGGCTCGCGCTGGCCGGCACGCCGGCACAGGCGAGCACGACCACGCCGAACGGGACCCCCGCCGGGGCGGAGGCGACGTTCCACGGCCGGCCGATCCGCGACGCGGCAACCGCGCAGGCCCTGGCCGACGCGTACTGGACGCCGGAGCGGATGCGAGCCGCGACGCCGCTGGAACCGTTGGTGGGCGGGGAGGAGTTGGCCGGCGAGGCCGTGGACCGGCCGGGTCGGATCGGCGAACCGCGCTCGGGCGCGGACCCCATCGGTCCGCGCGGCACCGGCACGGCGGTCCGCGGTGCGTCGGTCTCGGCCCGCAACGCCTCCGCCGGGGTGGGAACCCAGTCCGTCAATCCCTCACCCGGCGTCGGGCGGGTCTTCTTCACCGACGTCAACAACGAGGACCACTACTGCTCCGCCAGCGCGATCAACACGGCCAAGGCGAACCTGGTCTCCACCGCCGGGCACTGCCTGCACCCCGGCGACGGCTCCGACAACTGGTACACCAACTGGGTCTTCGCCCCGAACTACGCCGACGGCCCGTCCGCCTGGGGGCTGTGGAGCGCCCGGAGCATGACCTCCACCAAGGGCTGGGTCAACCACGACATCCTGTGGTGGGACTACGGTTTCGTCACCGTGTGGCCGCGCAACGGCAAGCGACTGGTGGACGTCACCGGCGGGGAGGGCATCAGCTTCAACTACCCCCGCAGCGTCGCCACCACCCTGCTCGGCTATCCCGGCGCCGCGCCCTTCGACGGCAGGTGGCAGCACTACTGCCAGAGCACGACGCAGGCCGCGGGAACGCAGCGGGTCAAGCTGGTGAACTGCCCGCTGAACGAGGGCACCAGCGGCGGGCCGTTCCTGCGGGCCTGGAACAACTCCCAGGGCTTCGGGTACGTGAACTCGGTGGCCTCGTACAAGTTCTCCGGCAACATGTACGGTCCGTACTTCGACGAGGACGTCGCCGACCTCTTCGACTACGCGAAGGCCAAGAACTGACCGGCGCGGGCCGGGCCAGCCGCGCCGGGAGTTGAGGCGTCCGCCGTGGCGCCGGCTGCCACGGCAACGCCTTCGAGATCCTCGGCCGTCCAGGTGGTGGTGTCGATCACCCCTGGGCGGCCGACCCGGCCCGGCCGGTGCACGGCACGGCCCGTGACATGATGGCGCCCATGGGGAAACAGCAGGACGTCGGCGGACCCGACCGTCACAGTGGGTCAGGTGCCGCCGCGGACGGCGCGACGGGTGGCGGCGTCGACGCGCGGCTCGCCGTCGCCCAGGACCCCGCCACGCCACAGATGACCCTCATCGACCTGGCGTCCGATCCGTCGGCCGTGGTCCGCAAGGCGGTCGCGACGCGCACCGACGCGCCCGCGCAGGCACTGCGACCGCTGGCCCGGGACCATGATCGCCACGTCCGGGAGGCCGTGGCGAGAAACCCCTCGACCTCGATCGGCAATCTTTTGCTGCTCGTCAAGGACGCCGACCGGTGGGTCCGCTGGGCGGTCGCCGGCAACCCGGCCTGCGACGAGTCGGTCCGCAGGGTGATGGCGGAGGCCCCCGACAAGGAGCTTCGCGGTCTCCTCGCGGAGACGCGCGGACTGGAGCCCGAACTGGCCGCGCGGTTGGCCGACGACGTCTCTCCCGAGGTGCGGGAACGACTCGCCACCCACACCCACGACTCCGACGTGATCACCGCCCTGATGGCCGACCGCACCGCGCGCGTACGCAAGGGGCTCGCCCGCAACCCGCGGACCACCGCCGCCCAGCGCAGCGCGCTCGCCCAGGATCCCGTGGTGGACGTCCGCGTCGCGCTGGTGCTCGCGGTCGAGCTGGACGACGCGGATCTGCGACGCCTGGTCGACGACCGCTCGGTGCAGGTGCGGATGGCGTTGGCGACGTCGGAGCTGGTTCCGCCGCACATCCGGCAGGCCCTCGGCAGCGATCCCGACGAGATGGTTGCCGGCGCGGCGCGGAACTTCCGCCCCGGGGCGGGCAACGCCGCGGTGGTACGGGCTCCGCGCATCGGCCACCGGGCCCCGGGAACCGGCCGAGGTCGCCCCGGCGGGGCCCGGCGCTGAGGCCGACGCGAGGACCGAACTGTCGAGGCGTCATTCGCAGCGGTCCTCGCCACCCCGCCCGTACGGCTCGCAGCAGTCCGGCCGGTGCCGAACACGATCAGAGTGTGACCGTGGCGCTCCTCGCGGTCGCCGGTCCGCTCGTACAGGCAGGCGCCCCACACCACCGTCTCGCCTTGGCCGTCGACCACCTGCCCGTCGTCAGGGCCGTGCCGCAGCAACACCCTCACACCGGCGACGCTACCCGCGCTCGCCGGGGTGACGTCAGGACTTCCGGAAGGAGGCCGGGCGTTCCGGGCGGCTGCGGCCTCGCCGCCCGACCTGCGGCGCGCCGGTCACCGGATGCGACGACCGCTCCGGTGGCTTCCGCAACCACAGCCACACCCCGGTCAGGAGGCACGCCGAGCCAGGAACGCGACGGCCGACTCGGTCAGCTCGGAGAGATCGTCGAGGAACGGGAACGTGGGGGAGGCGGGCAGCGGATGTACCTGTTGTTCCCCACCACCAGCACGGCCGCCGTGGAGCCCCGGGCCCCGCTGTTCAGATTGCGCCAGCCCGCGTTGCTGGCCGCCGCGAAGATCCGGCCGCCGTTGAGGGTGTAGACGATCTTCGTGGTGCCCACCGCGATCGCCGCCACCGCCGAGCCCGGAATGCCGGTGCTCAGGCAGTGCCGTGCCCACGCCCATGCCGGCCCACGAGTGACTCCTGCGGTGCGACTGTTCGCTGCCCGTGACCGAAGCTCGCGTTCGGCGGAGGCGCCACCGGCACCCGGTCGTCCGGTGTTTGCTGTCCACATGAGCTTCCCGTCCCACCGGCAGCGTCGGCGCCGGTCATCTCGGCGCCTGGTGGCACGACTGGACGCGGAGCGCTACATGCTGCTGATGCTGATCGGTTTCGGTGGCGCGGTCCTCGGCACCCGCGCGTTCCTGGCGCTGACCGGCTATCCGCAGGTCGGCGGCGGTACGTTGCACATCTCGCACGCCCTGTGGGGTGGCCTGTCGTTGTTCGTCGCCTCGCTCGTCCCGCTGCTCGTCGTCAACCGGGCCGCGCTGCTCTGGGCGGCGCTGCTGGCCGGGATCGGCGCAGGACTCTTCATCGACGAGGTCGGCAAGTTCATCACCGCCGACAACGACTACTTCTTCCCGGCCGCCGCGCCCATCGCCTACGCGGCCTTCCTCATCGCCGTGTGGCTGTACGTGCGTGCCCGGAGCACGCGGGTCGAGGGCACGCGTGCACAACTGCACGCCGCGCTGGAGCTGCTCGGCGAGGCCGTCGACGGGAGACTCGGCGAACGGGACCGGGCGCAGCTGCGGCGACGACTCGGCACCGCCGCCGCGGGTCCGGACGGCGATGAGCTGCGACCGCTGGCTGCGGCGCTGCTGGAGCTGACCGGGCCCGGGGTGCTGCCGCCGTACGTGCGGCGATCAGGACGGATGTCCCGGATCGCGGTCGCCGTGCGGGCGTGGGTGGCTCGGTCGTTGACCCGGGGTCGGCTACGCGTCGGGCTGGTCGTGGCACTCGGGCTGCTGGGCTTCGCCACCCTCAGCGACCTCACCACGATCGTCGCCGTCGCTCTCGACCTGCGCGACGGGACCACCGGTGGGGTGCTCGCCACCGCCAACGAGTTCGCCCGCATCGACATCCAGGACCGCCGCGGGGTGCTGCTCCTGCTGGTCCGGGCGCTGCTGGACGCCTGCGTGGGAACCGCGCTCGTCGTGGCCGCCGGGCTGCTGCTCCGCGGGGTGGCCCGCCGAGCCGTGGAGATCGCCCGGGCGGGTCTGGTCACCTCCCTGAGCGTGGTGAACCTGCTGGTGTTCTACCTCGACCAGTTCGCCGCCGCCGTCAGCGCGCTCGGTCAGTTGGCGGTCCTGCTCGCGGTGCAGCACTACCAGCGGCTGTTCGAGCAGCCGGCCGACGCCGACCGCTCCGGCGGCGCTGACGGTGACTGAACGCGGGCGCCGCGCCGGACGTGACGTCGCTGGGCCCATGCTGACGGCGGGCGTCCTCAGCGGACGGCGTCGCCCATGCGGGCGACGGCCTCGGTGAGGATCGCCGGCGAGGTGGCGAAGTTGAGCCGGACGAAGCCCGCCCCGCCGGTGCCGAAGACGTGCCCGGAGCTGAGGGCGACCCGCGCGTGGTCGAGGAACATCTTCGCCGGCCCGGCGACGTCGCTGACCACGCCGATGTCGTCGGCCGGCTGCTCCGTGTCGACGCCCAGCCCGGTGCAGTCCAGCCAGGCGAGGTAGGTGCCCTCGGGGCGGTGGTACGGGACGGACGGCAGGTGCTTCGCCAGCAGTGTCGCGAGCAGCGTGCGGTTGCCGTCGAGACCGTCGAGGAGAAGGTCGAGCCACGGCCCGCCCTCGCGGAACGCGACGGTGTGCGCGATGACACCGAGGTGGCTGGGCCCGTGGCTGACTTCCTCCGGCATGCGGCGGAGGTCGGGCACGGCCTGCGGGCCGGCGACCGCGAGCGCCGCCTTGAGGCCGGCGAGGTTCCAGGCCTTCGAGGCGGAGGTCAGGGCGAACGCGTTCTCGGCGCCGGCCACCGTGAGGTACGGGGTGAAGTGCGCCCCCGGCAGCACCAGGGGGGCGTGGATCTCGTCGGAGATCACCCGTACGCCGTGCCGGTCGGCCAGCGCGGCGACCGCTTCGAGTTCGTCGCGCCGGTGGACGACCCCGGTCGGGTTGTGCGGGTTGCACAGCAGGAACGCCGGCCGGCGGCCGTGGGCCCGCGCGCGGCGGAATGCCTCGTCGAGGGCGGCGGGATCCATGCGCCGGTCGGGTCCGAGCGGGGCCTCGACCACCTGCCGGTCGGCGTGGCTGACGAAGGCGTAGAAGGGCGGGTAGACGGGGGAGCAGACCACGACCGCGTCGCCGGGGTCGGTGACGAGCCGGAGCACCTCGACGATGCCCATCATCACGTCGGGGACGACCGAGGTGTGCGCGACGGGGAAGTCGGGCCAGCCCCAGCGTCGGGCGGCGAAGCCACCGATCGCCTCGGCGTACGCCGTCCCGTACGAGTAGCCGGTGTCGCCGAGGTCGACCGCGCGGCGGAGCGCGTCGGCCACCGGGGGAGCGAGGGGCACGTCCATCTCCGCGACCCAGAGCGGGAGCACGTCGGGCGGGAACATGCGCCACTTCACGCTGGTGCGCTGCCGGAGGTCGTCGAGCGTGAGCAGGGTCAGCGGGTTCCGGGCCGCCGAGCCGTCGGCGGAGGGGCCAGGGCTTGCCATACCGCCCACCATAGGACCAGGCGCCGCCACCGGTCCCGCCCGCCCGGCGCCCACGTCCGGCCCCGACGCCGCTACCAGCGGTTGCGGGCCTCCTCGGCCCAGCCGACCAGTCCGTCCAGGTCGACGCGCTCGCCGTCGTCGGCCGCCGCCCAGCCGGTGAAGTGCCCGAAGCACTGGTGCGTCTCGTTGGCGAGCACACCGAAGTTCGTCCTGGCGATCTTCTCGTGGAAGGGGTGGAACTCCACCGCCACCCGCTCACCGCTGATCCGCCACGGCCGCAACCAGTCGGCGCGGTCGTACTCCCAGCGCAGCTCGTCGCCGATCTTGTGCAGCCGGCCGTCGACGAAGAGGCCGTTCTCGGTCGAGCCGGTGCCGTCGGTCCACCGACCGCCGAGCTGGATCGCCCGACCCGGGCCGCTGCCGGCGGCCCAGTTCCAGCGGATCGCGTACGGCCACCTGCCGCGGCCGTGGTCGAGGACGGCGAAGGAGTCCGCCTCGGCGACCGGATGCTCCACCCCGTCGACGCGCAGGGTGCCGCGCACGGGGCGGCCGAGGTCCTTGACGGTGTACTGGAACCGGCGGGTGCTCCAGGGCACCACCACGCCGAGCGACTCGTGACCCGCCGGCAGCGGCACCACGAGGTCGACCTCCAGGCCGGGGGCGGTGGCGCGGATGGTGGTGCCCGACGCCGCCTGGTCGATGTCGATCGAGAGCCCACCGCCGCGCGCCCGCACCGCGCCCGCCCCGCTGACCGGCGGGAAGAGCGTGCCCCGGGCGAAGGGGACCACCGCGTTCCTGTCGATCTCGGCCTTCGTCGCGCGGTCGAGCACGTAGAGGCTGTGCACGCCCGCGTAGTCCAACGACGAGGCGACCAGGCCGACGATGTGGGTCGGCGTGACGACGCCCCAGTACTCCCAGCGCTTGTTGCGGCCCCAGCCGCGCAGGTTCGCCCGGTGCAGTGGACGGCGACTCCAGCCCACGGCGGCGGGAGCGAGCCGCCCGCCCGCGAGGCACAGGTCGACCGGCTCGGTGATCTCGTTCTCGCGCGTCACGACGGGCAGGCTATCCGGCCCGGCTCCGGCGGGGACGCCGCCGGCCGTCGCCCGGTGGCGGCGGCGTGGCGGTCGAGGGCGCGCAGGAGGTTGCCGCCGAGGACGGCGTCGCGGTCCCCGGCGGACAGCCCGTCGAGGCCGGTCGGGTCGGCCGCCTGGGCGAAGGACACATGGTCGAGGCTGGGGGAGAAGTCGGATCCCCAGCACAGGCGCCGTGGGCCGAAGCGGTCGAGGAGCAGTTCGACGAAGGGGCGGGCCGCCCGGTGCGGGAAGGCGTGTGCCGGGTGGCTGACCGCGTACAGGCCGGAGAGCTTGACCCCGACGTGGGGTAGCCGGGCCATCCGCGTCAGGGGAGCGAGGACGGCCCCCGCCGTCTCGCGGGTGGGCACCTCGGCGTGTTGCCCGGGCAGGCCGAGGTGGCTGAACAGCACGGTGCAGCCGTCCAGGGCGGCCAGGGCCGGGCCGAGCCGCGTGGTCGCCGCGGGGGTGGCGTTGAGGCTCACCACCGCCCCGGCGTCGTTCAGCGCTGGCGCCTCGTGCGTCGTCCAGGCGGCGAACGCCTCGGCGGCCGCCTCGTCGGGCAGGTACGCGGCGACGCCGACGAATCCGGCGGACAGCCAGGTCCCGGTCCCGCCCGCTCCCGCCGGTCCGCCTGGTGGGACGTAGGCGACCGGGGCGATCCAGTTGTGCGCGGCGGCCAGGCGGGCGAGATGGTCGTTGTTGCCGGCGAAGCGCGGCTCGCCCTCGTAGCCGACCACGAGTGCCCGTCCGATGCCGTGCTCGCGACGTATGCCCTGGTAGACGGCCAGTTCGTCGCCGCCAGCGGGGGAGCGGCCGTAGCGGCCGGGGTAGCCGTCGGCGAACAGGTGCAGGTGGGCGTCAGCGCGTCGCATGGTCGGACCCTAGCCCAAATTTCCGCAGGCCATTGACGTGACGGCACCCCTGACTTAGGTTCTTGTCTCAATTAGGTCCGTAACTGAGGACGCGAGCAAGGGGTGAACCGCGTGACGCTGGAAGGCGACGACGTTGATGAGCTGGTCCGGCTGCGGCGCCAGCTTCACCGACACCCTGAGCTGCGGTTCACTGAGCGACAAACAGCCGCCACCCTCGTGGATCTGCTGCGGCCACTGGGCCGGATCCGGACCGGAATTGCCGGCACCGGCCTGGCCCTGGAGATCGATGGAGCTACGCCCGGACCCGAGGTTCTCCTTCGGGCCGATATGGACGCCTATCCCGTTCAGGACGCCAAGCAGGAGCCGTACGCCTCCCGCAACCCCGGCGTCTGCCACGCCTGCGGGCACGACGTGCACATGACCGTCGCCTACGGAGTCGCCGCCCGGCTCGCCGCCGACCCACCGGCCCGGGGCTCGGTGACCCTGCTGTTCCAGCCCGCCGAGGAGATCCCGTTCGGAGCCGACTCCGGCGCCGCCGCGGTGCTCGCCGACGAGGCGTTCCGCGACCGCCGGTTCGCCGCGGTGCTCGGCCTGCACTGCTGGCCCGACCTGGCGGCGGGCACGCTCGGTGTCGACCGGAGCACCGCGATGGCGGCGAAGGACGCGTTCCGCGTCGAGCTGCTCGGGGTGGCCGCGCACGCCGCGACCCCCGCGCTGGGGCGCGACGCCATCCTGGGCCTCACCGCCATGGTCACCACCCTGCACGCCGCGGTGGCCCGAGCCCGCAACCCCGAGGAACTGGTCGCCTTCAACATCGGCACCATCTCCGGCGGGGCGAGCCAGAGCCAGGTCGCCGACTGCGCCGAGGCGACCGGGACCCTGCGTACCCACGACCCGGCCGTCCGGGAACGGCTGAAGGCGGTGATCGAACGCGTCACCCGCCAGCAGGCCGCGGCGCTCGATCTCGGCGTGCGCTTCACCTGGGCCAACGAGATGCCCCCGGTGCGCAACGCCGCCGAGCTGGTCGCCCTCGCGCACGCCGAGCTGCCCGGGACCGTCGACGTCGTCGACCTGCCGGTGCCGCCCCTGACCACGGACGACTTCGCGCTGCTCGGCGCGCTCGGCCCGAGCCTCTACGTCAAGCTGGGCGTCACCGGCGAGCGCGGCGGAGCCCCGCTGCACTCCGGCGCGTTCGACGTCGACGAGCGGTGCCTCGTGACGGGGGTGGCCGCCCTGGAACGGCTCACGCGGGCGGTCCTCGACGGTCGACTGGGGGCCGGCGTCGCGCAGGCCGCGCCGGCGTCCGCCGGGGCGGTGGACGGATGAAGGACGGACCGCGGGTGGCGGTGGTCGGCGGGGGCGCGTTCGGCGTCCGGCACGTGGCCGCCTACCAGGCCCTGGGCGTACGCGTCGACGCGCTGGTCGACCCCGACGCGGCCACCCGGCAACGGGTGGCCGCCCGCCACGGCGTCCCGCACACCTATCCCACCGTCGCCGACCTGCTCGCCGCCGGCACGCCGGACGCCGCGTCGGTGTGCGTACCCGGCTCGGCGCACCGTGCCGTCGCCGTCGCCCTGATCGCCGCCGGGGTGCCCGTCTTGGTCGAGAAGCCGCTGGCCGCGACCGTCGCCGACGCCGCCGCCATCGTCGCCGCCGCCGAGGCGCACGGGGTGCTCTGCCAGCCGGGGCACATCCTGCGGTACAGCCCCGCCCACCGGGCGCTGCACGACGCCGTCCGCGACGGCCGGCTGGGTCAGGTGCTGGCCGTCTCCTCGCGCCGGGACCGCCCCCGCACCCTGACCCGGCTCTTCCCCGAGGAACATCCCGCCCTGCTGACCGCCGTGCACGACATCGACCTGGCGCTGTGGTACGCGCAGTCGCCGGTGGTCGAGGTACGCGCGGCGGCCCGGACCCGCCCGGGATCGGCGACGCCGGTGCTGGTGTGGGCGGAGCTTCGACACGCCAACGGCGTCGTGTCGTCGGTCCGCAACAGCTATCTCCTGCCCGAACACACCCCCAACCACACCTTCGACCTGGTCGAGGTGTACGGCACCGACGGGGTCGGCCACGTCGACCTCGGGCACCCCACGCTGCTCGTGCAGGCCGAGCGGACGGAGGCGCCGGACTGGCTGCTCTCCCCGGCCGACGGCGGTGGCGCGCTCGCCGCCGAGCTGCGGCACTTCCTGCGCCGGCTGGACGGCAGCGAGCCCACCCCGGTCGTTCCCCTCGCCGACGGGCTGCACGTGGTGCAGATCGCCGCCGCCGTCGTCGACAGCGCCACCGCCGACGGCGCCCCCCGCCGAGTTCCCCATCCCCCTCGCTGACAGGAGCTTCTGCTGATGATCCGACGTAGATTGGCCGCCGGCGTCGTCGCCGCCGGCATGGCCGCCGCCGCGTTGCTCTCCGGGTGCGGAGGTGACGACGCCTCGGACGACCCGGTCACCCTCAAGGTGCTGACCTGGGAGCCGGGCGGCACCGAGTACTGGAAGCAGGTCAAGACCAGCTTCGAGGCCAGCCACCCGGACATCAAGCTGGACATGCAGTCGGTGCCGTTCGACAAGTACCCCGAGGTGCAGGGCCCCTACATCACGTCCCAGTCGGGGCCGGACGTGATGGCCAACAACGCCGGCCTGGAGCTGTTCGACCGGCGCGGCGCGTACGTGCCGCTGGGCGACAAGGCCGCCGAGATCAACAAGGACCTCGTCACCTACAGCGGTGCCTGCGAGGGCTTCGACACCGCCAAGCCCTGCTACGGCGTGCCCTTCTCGTACCAGGGCAACGTCCTCTACTACAACAAGAGCATCCTGACCGCCGCCGGACTCGACCCGGAGAAGCCGCCGGCGACCTGGACCGAGTTCAGTGCCGCCTGCGAGGCGGTGAAGAAGGCCGGCAAGACCTGCCTGGCCCTGGGGCTGTCGGGCACCTTCCCCGCCTACTGGGACTTCCCCGAGATCGCCCGCAGCTACCTCAGCGAGGACGACATCCGCGGCCTGCTGGCCGGCACCCTGTCGTGGAAGGACCCGAAGCTGGTCGCGGTGCTGGAGAAGCTCGCCGAGATCACCACCAAGGGCTGGGCGAACAGCAACGCGCCGTCGATCACGATGCTTCCCGACGGCGCGGACATCTTCCAGCGCGGCGACGCCGCGTTCGCCGGGACGATCATCTCCGACGCTGTGAACTGGGAGGCGTTCGGCAAGGCCCTCGGCGACGACAAGCTCGGCGTCACCCGCTGGCCGGCAGCCGAACCCACCGCCGCGCTGGCGCAGAAGTTCTCCGGCATCGAGGGCGCCGTCTACGGCGTGACGAAGTGGAGCGAGAAGAAGGACGCCGGGCTGGAGTTCATCACCTGGCTCGCCGGCAAGGAGAACGGCGAGCTGTGGGTGAAGCACGCCAAGGGCCAGCCGCTGAACAAGAACGTCGACAAGGCGCTGCTGCCCTCCTCGCCGGCCTTCCAGAAGATCCAGGAGCTGGTCGCCGAGCCGACCCTGCACGCCGGGGTGATGCTCTCCGGACCCGAGGCCGACGCGCTGGCCCGTGGCTGGCAGCAGGTGAGCCTCGGTCAGCTCACCGTCGACAAGTGGGCCGAGCAGATGCAGCAGGCGCTGGAGCGCAGCCCCACCAAGAAGCAGGGCAACTAGCCGTACGGGGCGGGGCGGCGACGCCCCGCCCCGCCAGCCGGAGAAGGAAGCCAGATGACGATCTCCACCGCGCCGGTGCCGGAGCCGGTGGCCGCCGACAAGCCCACCCGACCCGCCCGGCGGCCCCCGCGCCCCGGCCGTGCCCGCGAGTGGTGGCTGGGAGCCCTGTTGGTGCTGCCCGCGCTGGTCCTGGCCGTGATGTTCAAGGTGGTGCCCCTGATCCGGGGCGTGATCACCAGCACCGAGTCGTCCAGCGGGTTCGGCGGCAGCTCGTTCGCCGGGGCCGACAACTACACCCGCATGCTCGACGACCCGATGGTGCTCACCAGCTTCCGCAACGCCCTGCTGGTGGTGGCCACCCTGCCGGTGTGGATCGTGCTGCCGCTGGTGCTGGCGCTGCTGATCCACCAGCGGTCGCCGGGCTGGAAGTTCTTCCGGGCCGTCTACTTCGTCCCGTACACCATCGCCCCGATCGTCGTCGGGATCATGTTCCGGCAGATCCTCGCCCCCGACGGACCCCTGAACGCCCTGCTGCGCACGGTCGGCCTCGAACCGCTGGCGATCCAGTGGCTCAACGGCCGGTACAGCGCGCTGTTCGCACTGGTCGCGGTCGCGCTGTGGAGCTTCTTCGGCCTGGGCGTGATGACCTACCTGGCCGGGCTGGCCACGATCCCCGAGGAGACCCTCGAAGCGGCCTACCTCGACGGCGCCGGGTTCTGGCGGCGCCTGCTCTCCGTGGTGGTGCCGATGCTGCGGCCCACCGTGGCGTACTGGAGCGTGCTGTGCGCCTCCGGCGTCCTGATCTGGCTCTTCCCGCTGATCTACGCGCTGACCCAGGGCGGGCCCGGCGACGCCACGATGCTGCCGGAGTACCTGGTCTTCCTGACCACCTTCCAGTTCCTGGACCGCGGCTACGGCTCCGCCATCGGCATCGCGCTGTTCGTCTTCGTCGCCGTGCTCTCCGTCTTCAGCGTGCGGCACATGTTCACAGAGGGGACCAGGAAGCCGCGATGAACCAGCGCCAATTCGCCCGGGCCGGGCGCTACCTGCTCACGTTCGCGCTGGTCGTCGTCGCGGTCGCGGCGGTCTACCCGCTGCTGTTCACGGTGGTCAGCTCGCTGAAGACGCAGACGGGCTTCGCCCAGGACCCGCTGGGCCTGCCGAGCGGGATCACCCTCGACAACTACCTCGAGGCGTTCCGCCGGATGGACATGCCCCGGCTGCTGCTCAACTCGCTGATCACCACCGTGGGCGGGCTGGTGCTGTCGGTGCTCGCCGCGCTGCTGGTCGCGTACGCGGTGACGAAGCTGCGCTTCCGCGGCGGCAAGGTGGTCTTCCTGCTGATCATCATCACCCTGACCATTCCCGGTCAGGCGATCATCTACCCGCTCTACCAGACCGTGCTGGACCTGGGCATGTCCGGCGAGTACCAGGGGCTGATCCTGGCGTACGCGGCGTTCGGGCTGCCGCTGGGCACCTACCAGCTCGCCGGCTACTTCCAGCAGGTGCCCGACGAGCTGATCGAGGCGGCCCGGGTCGACGGCGCGGGCCACTTCACCATTCTGTTCCGCCTGCTGGCGCCGATCGCCGCGCCGGCACTCGCGGCGCTGGCCATCTTCAACTTCGTCTGGATGTGGAACGACCTGCTACTGCCCCTGGTCATCATGGGCGGTTCGGACAGCAAGACCCTGATGGTCGGCGTCTCCCTGCTCAGCGGCCAGTACGACGTGTCGGTGCCGCTGGTCAGCGCCGGCCTGATCGTCGCCCTGCTGCCGGTGCTGATCATCTATCTGGTCTTCCAGCGTCAGCTCGTCTCCGGCGCGCTCGCCGGCTCCGGCAAGTGAGCCCGCCGGCGGAGGGCCCCGGCCCCGGCGGCACCGGCTCCGGCGGCCCCGTGCCCGGCATCGGCACCGGCAAAATCGTGCCCGGTTTCCGCGGCGCCGGGCCGGCGGCCGATCCCGGGGTCTCGGGGCCCGGGGCGCAGCTGTGCCACCTCTACCGGCTGCGCCCCGGCGCCGAGGGGGAGTACGAGCGCCGGCACGCCGAGATCTGGCCGGAGATGTCGGCGCTGCTGGACGAGGCCGGCGTCTACGACTACCACATCTACCGGCACGGACTGCTGCTGATCTGCGTGCTGCGGACCCGCGACGGCTACCCGCGGGCGCGCCGGGTCACCGCGGCCTCCGCCGTGCAGGCGCGGTGGACGCGGTCACTGGCACACCTGTTCGCCGAGATCGCCGACGCCGACGGCGAGCCGCTGTGGGCCCACCCGGTCTTCCACCACGCGGGCCGGCCGCCACCGGCGTGAGCGTGGCGGTCCGTACGACGGTTGCCCGGCGGGTTCACCCGCCGGGCAACCGTCGCGTGTGCTCAGACCGCGTAGGCGACGGAGCCGTCCGCGCGCAGCGGGATGCGGTGCAGGGGGCGGCCCGTCAGGTCCAGGGGCGTGGCGTCGGTGAGGTCCAGGGTCACGCCGAGCCCGGGCTCCTCGGGCACCGGCAGGAACCCGCCCTCGCGTCGCACGCAGGCCCGCGCCGGTCCGTCGGCCAGCTGGTCGTCGAGGGGGGAGTACTCCTGCACCACGAAGTTGGGGATGGCGGTGTCCAGGTGCACCGAGGCCATCGTCAGCAGCGGGCCGAGGCAGTTGTGGCTGACCACGGCGGCGTGGTGCGCCTCGGCCAGTGCCGCGATCTTGCGGGCGTGACTGATGCCGCCGGCCAGGCCCAGGTCGGGGCGGACGTACTGGGCGCCGCCCTGGGCGAGCAGCTCCTTGAACTCCCAGATGGTGTGCAGCCGTTCCCCGTTGGCCATGGGCACGCCGAGCGCCCGGCGGGCGACGTCGGCCTGGCTGCTGACGCTGTCGATCTGGATCGGGTCCTCCACCAGCAACGGCAGGTGCCGGGCCAACGCGGGCACGACCGCCTCCGCCTGCAACGGGGTGAGCTTGCGGTGCAGCTCGACGAGCAGGTCCACGTCGGGGCCGACGGTGTCGCGGACGGCGGCCGTGGTGGCCTCGGTGGACATGACCAGCCGGGCCAGCGACAGGTCGGCGTGGTCGGCCGGCAGCGGGTCGAACTTGACCGCGGTGAAGCCGTCGGCCACGGCGGCCGCCGCCTGCGCCGCCAGCGCCTCCGCGCCGGTGCCCGGCAGCAGCAGGTGCAGGCGGATCCGCTCGCGTACCCGGCCGCCCAGCAGTTGCCAGACCGGGACACCGAGGCGCTTGCCGAGCAGGTCCCACAGGGCGATGTCCACCGCGGCGACGGCGGCGGAGAGCACCGAACCCCGGAACGGGCCCATCCGGTAGAGGTGGTGCCAGTGGTGCTCGATGCGGCCGGGGTCGGCGCCGAGGAGATGGGGACGGAACGCCTCCACCACGGCGTGCACCGCGGCGGGGTAGCCCCAGCAGGCGGACTGCCCGACGCCGACCAGCCCGTCCGATGTGTGCAGCTGGACGAAGTGCGCGTCGCCCAGCACCACCGAGTCGACGGCGGTGATCTCCATACCTGCCCCCAAAATTAGAGACCAATAACGGTCAGAAACTTGCTCCTGCACTCTTCCATAGCCTTGCGGGGCTGGTCTAGGCTTCGGAACGAACGAGCCGCAATAAGGCTCTAACTGCTTTTGGGGGGTGTGATGGGTCTGCCGGACGACTATCGGCTCATGGCCCGGATCCGCCGGTTCGAGGAGCGGCTGGCCGCCCTCAAGGACGACGGCGAGATCCCGGGTTCGATCCACCTGTGCAACGGCCAGGAGGCGATCCCGGTCGGTGCCTGCCGGGCGCTACGCGACGGCGACCACGTGACCGCCACCTACCGGGGCCACGGCTGGGCGGTCGCCAGGGGCGTGGACATGGTCGGGCTCTTCGCCGAGATGATGGGGCGCGACTCCGCCCTCTGCGGCGGTCGGGCCGCCTCGCCGTACCTGTCCGACCCGAGTCGCTGGTTCGTCGGGGAGAACTCCATCGTCGGCGCCGGGGTGCCGGTCGCCGCCGGCGCCGCGCTCACCGCGCAGCGCACGGGCAGCGGCGCGGTCTCGCTGGTCAGCATCGGCGACGGCGCGATGAACCAGGGCAACGTCCACGAGGCGATCAACCTCGCCGCCGTGCTGGACCTGCCGCTGGTGCTGGTCGTGGAGAACAACGTCTACTCCGAGATGTCCCGGATCGAGGACATGGTCCGCGTTCGCCAGCTCGCCGAACGCGCCGCCGGGTACGGCATCCCCGGCCGGGTCGTCGACGGCAACGACGCCGACGCCGTGGCCGAGGCCGTCACCGAGGCCGTCACCCGGGCCCGCGAGGGCGCCGGACCCTCCATCGTGGAGGCCATGACCGAACGGCTGGTCGGCCACTACAGCGGCGACGTGCAGCACTACCGGCCGGCCGGCGAGATCGCCGCCGCCCGCGGCCGCGAGCCCCTGGCCCGGATCCGGCAGGCCGCCGACCCCGCGCTCACCGCCCGGCTCGACGCCATCGACGCCGAGGTGGCCGCCGAGGTCGAGGCCGCCGTCACCGCCGCCCGCGCCGTGCCGTTCCCGGACCCGGCGACCGCCAAGGAGCACGTCCATGTCTGAGTCCCTGCGCTACATCCAGGCCGTCAACGCCGCGCTCACCTGGGCCCTGGACAGCCGCGACGACACCGTCTACTTCGGTGAGGACGTCGCCCTGCCCGGTGGGCCGTTCGGCGCCACGAAGGGGCTGCACAAGCGGTTCGGCTCCGCCCGCATCTTCGACACCCCGATCTCCGAGACCGGCTTCCTCGGCATGGCCCTCGGGGCGGCGATGACCGGCCTGCGCCCGATCGCCGAGATCATGTACGCCGACTTCTCGTTCGTGGCGATGGACCAGTTCGTCAACCAGATCTCCACCGTCCACTACTCCAGCAACGGCCGGTGGAAGGCCCCGCTGGTGATCCGGATGCAGCAGGGCTACTCACCCGGCGCCTGCGCCCAGCACTCCCACTCGCCGGAGGCGTACTTCGCGCACACCCCCGGCCTGCGGGTCGCGCTGCCGGCCACCCCCGACGACGCGTACCAGATGCTGCGCACCGCCGTGGTCAGCGACGATCCGGTGGTCGTCGCCGAGGCGCGGATGCTCTACCCGACGCGCGGGCCCGTGCGCACCGACGCCCCGGTCGAACCCGTCGGCGGTGCCCGCGTGGTCCGACCGGGCGACGACGTCACCGTGGTCGCCTGGTCCCGGATGGTCGGCGCCGCCCTCGACGCGGCGGGTGAGCTGGCCGAGGAGGGCATCGAGGCCGAGGTGATCGACCTGCGCTGGCTCAACCCGCTCGACTTCGACACCGTCGCCGCCTCGGTGGCGCGCACCGGCCGGCTGGTCGTCGCCCACGAGGCGAACCTGACCGGCGGGTTCGGCGCGGAGATCGCCGCCCGGGCCGCCGCCGAGTGCTTCGCCGACCTGCGCGCCCCGGTCGCCCGGGTGGCCACCCCCGACGTGCCGATGCCCGCCGCCCCGGCCCTGCAGGCCGCGGTGGTGCCCGAGGCCGCCGACGTGGTGGCGGCGGTACGCCGGACGGTCCGTCCGTGACCGTCGACGCCCCGCCGGCCGGGCTGCTGGCCGGTCGGCGGGTGGTCGTCGTCGGCGGCGCCTCCGGCATCGGCCTGGCCACCGTCCGGGCCGCGGCCGACGCCGGCGCGTCGGTGGCCGTGCTCGACGCCGACGGCGACGGCGCGGCCAGAGCCGCCGAGCAGGCCCGCGGCGGCGGGGCGAGCGCCTGCGCCCGGCAGGTCGACGTGACCGTCGAGGCCGAGGTCGCCGCCGCTCTCGACGACGCCGCCGCCGAACTCGGCGGGATCGACGCCGTGCTGCACGTGGCGGGCGTCATGCGCGGGCAGGGCCTGGACGTGCGGGAGGTCAGCGCCGAACTCTGGGCCCACGTGATCGCCGTCAACCTGACCGGACCGTTCCTCGTCGCCAAGCACGCCGTGCGACACCTCGCCGACCGCTCGGGTGTCCTCGTGCTCGTCGGGTCGAAGGCGGGCGTACAGAACGGATCCGGGTCGGTACCCTACGGCGCGAGCAAGGGAGGGCTGCACGGCCTGGCGCTCACCCTGGCCCGACAACTCCGTCCGCACGGGATCCGTGTGCACGCGCTCTGCCCCGGCGACATCGACACGCCGCTGATGCGCAGGTCGTTGGCCGAGGCACGGGCCAACGGCGCGGACGGGGACCGGGTCGCGGAGATCGAGGCCGCCCTTGGTCGGCCGGAGGACGTCGCGTCCACGCTGGTCCTGCTGGCATCGCCGGTCAGCGACGGTGTCGTGGGCACCGTCCACACCGGCTGAGCAGCCAATCCGAGGGCGGCGACGACGTGGAGGCGACAAGGTGATCGGCATCATCGGACCGGAGGACTCGATCCGGCTCGTCCAGGAGGTCTCCGCCGGGGAGGGGCGCGCCGGGGACCTCACGGCCCGCGCCTACACCCGACCCGAGCAGGCACCCGAGCTGGCCCGCGAACTCGACGAGCTGTGCCAGGTGCTGCTGTTCACCGGGCGCATCCCGCACGCCTTCGCGGCCTCCGCCGGAGGGCTGCGCGCCGAGATCGACTACATGCCGCACGCCGGCATCGATCTCTACCGCACGCTGTCGCGGATGCTGCTGGCCAACGGTGGACGGCTGCCCACGGTCAGCGTGGACACCATCGAGGCCGACACCGTCCGGGAGACCTACCACGACATCGAGCTGACCCCGCCCACCGAGATCCTGCCCATCGCCGACTCCTCCGGCCTGCTCTTCTCCGGCCTCGACGAGATCGTCGCCTTCCACCGGGAACGGTACGCCTCCGGGGCCGTCGAGGCGTGCCTGACGTGCCTCGGCGCGGTCCACCGGGACCTGCGCGAGAGCGGCGTGCCGGTCTGGCGTGTCGAACACACCCGCGCCTCGGTCCGCGACGCCCTGCGCCGGGCCTGGCTCGCCGCGGAGATCCGGCAGTCCCGGGCCACCCAGATCGCGGTGATGATGATCGAGGTGGCCGAGCAGGCCGGTCGCGGGCACGACCCGTACCAGGTGGAACGGCAGCGGCTGCGGCTGCGCGAGGCGCTGCTGGAGCACGCCGAGCGGATGCGGGGCAGGCTGAGCACGATCGACGACCGGACGCTGCTGATCACCACCACCCGGGGCACCGTGGAGAGCGCCATCGCCCGACAGCGCTCCGGCCACGCGACGCTGCTCACCCTGCGCGGCGTCGACGTCGAGCACACCGTCGGCTTCGGCGCCGGCACCACCATCGCCGCCGCCGAGGACAACGCCCGCAAGGCGCTGGCGCTCGGCCGTGCCAGCGGCGACACCCACGTGGTCTTCCCCGACGGGGAGATCTACTCCAGCCGCCAGAGCCCGGTCAAGCAACGGCTGCGCGAGACCGCCTCCGGGGTGCTGCGCATCTCCGAGCAACTGCGGCTCGGGCCGTTGTCGACCCGCCGGCTGCTCGAGGCGCTGCACCAGACGGACCCGAACGAGGTGACGGCGCGGGGCCTGGCCGACGCGTACGGGGTGGAGGTCCGCTCGGCCCGCCGGCTGCTCAACTCCCTGCGTGCCGCGGGCTACGCCGAGGAGATCGGTGTGCACGTCAGCACCGGCGCGGGCCGGCCGCAGACCGTCTACCGGGTGGAGATGCAGCGGCTGTTCGACGAGATCGGCGGTGGCGTGTGAGGTTCGAACCCACCTTCCTGGTCACCGCGACGTTCGCCGCCGACGCCGCCGTCCGGCGCGAACCCCACCGGCAGGCGCACCTCGCCCGCGTCGAGGCCCTGCTCGCCGACGGCACCGCCCTGCTCGCCGGGGCCCGGGCCGACCTCGGCGCCTCCGTCCTCGTCCTGCGGGCCGCCGACGCCGGCGCCGCCCGCGAGCTGTGCGAACAGGATCCCTACTGGCGGCACGGGGTGTGGACGGCCATCGAGGTGGCCGACTACCTGGCCGCCGTCCCGCCACCTGACGGAAGGTCATGATGTCGCAGTACCGCCAGATCACCGGAATCCGGGTGCGGGGCGCCGCGTCCGCGCCGTACGCCGCCCAGCTGCTGACCCAGGCATGGGGGGAGAATCCCGAGGGGGTCACGGTCGACCTCGACGTCGACCCGGCGCTTCCCGAGGGCGGCTACCGCATCGAGGTGCCCGGACAGGGCGACATCCGGCTCACCGGCGACCCCTTCGCCGGCCTGATCTACGCCGCTAGGGAGCTGACCGACCTGGCCACACCGGCCGGTCTTCCCCTGGGCGTGCGCACCGGGACGCCCGGGCTGCCACTGCGGACACTGTGGACCTGGGACCACTCCACCAACTGGGACCTGCGCCAGCTCGGCCAGCAGGAGATCGGCGCGCTCAACCCGTACGCCAAGTCCGCCGACGCCTTCGGCGCCGACTACCGCCGGCTGGTCGACTTCTGCAGCCGCGAGCGGATCGGCGGCATCGTGGTCTACGGGCTGCTGCGCGACGCCCACGGCGGCGTCGAGGCGGCCCGCGAGCTGTGCGAGTACGCCAACGCCCGGGGCGTGCGCATCATCGCCGGCATCGGCGTCAACGCCTACGGCGGCATCTACTTCGACGGCCGGCACCGCTACAACCTCGCCACCTGGCTGCGCCAGCGGCCCGACCTGGCCGCCGAGCTGCCGAAGAAGGTCGGCTTCGACATCGACGACTTCGGCGACCTGCACTTCCCGGCCAGCGAGTACATGATGGCCGCCTGCCCCTCGCAGCCGGACAACCTCGCCTGGCACCGGGACGCCGTCGACTGGCTGCTGGACACCCTGCCCATCGGGGGGATCAACTTCGAGACCGGCGACTACGGCAGCTGCGCCTGCCAGCGCTGCGCGGCCCGCACCGGAGGCGAGCGCACCTCCTGGTCGTACGAGGCGATGCGGTCGGTCTACCCCACCCTGCTGGAGACCGCCCGCCGCAAGGGCCCGGCGGGGGTGCCGCTGCGGCACCTGGTCGAGGTCTACTGGGACAACATCCTCGACCTCGACGCGCAGAAGCCGCTGGCCGAGCTGCCCGACGACGTGGCCTACCAGTACTGCGTCAACCGGGGCTTCTGGTACGACAACCGGCACCGGCTCACCGCCGCACACGTCGAGCGGCTCCCGCACACCACAAACGTGCTGCGCACCCACGCCGGCTCGCAGTGGAACCGGCAGCGGCACTCCTGGGTGCCCGAGATGTACGCCGACATGGGTATCCGGGCCGGCGGCGCGGGGATGCGTGGACTGACGATCTTCGCCGAGGCGTCGGCGTACCACCCGACCAACGAGATCAGCTATCTGGCGTACGCCCGCTTCACCTGGAATCCCGACCTGGCCTGGGCGGACTTCTGGCGCGACGAGGTGGCTCCCCGCTTCGGCGGCGCGGCCGAGGCCGAGGCGTTCCGCGACGGGGCGGCCGTGCTGGACGACAGCTCGGCGACGGCGGCCGCCCTCGTCGCGGTCCGCGGGGACGCCCTGGCGATGGTCGCCGCCACCGGTGGCGAGGTGCAGCGCCGGTGGCTGTGGCTGGCCGAGCGGGCCACCCGCCACGCCCACTCCGCCGGCTGATCCCGCCACCCGCCGCCGGCTGGCCCGACCGGCCTCCCCGCACCCCGCGAGGCCGGTCAGGACCTCCGGTTCCGGTTGGCAGAGGCCGGCGTCGGGCGGACGCGGTCGCGTGGAAGTCCTCCAGGTTCGTCGGCGTCGGTCGCGCACTGACGGGTTCGCCGCCCCGGTGGTCAGTCGCCCCAGGCGTTGGAGTCCAGGAGCGCGTCCCAGGTCAGGTAGGGCAGCTCGGGGTGGCGCTGGTGCAGGATCTCGCCGGGGAGGGTGGCTGCCGGGGCCTTGCGGGGGTTGGCCAGCGCCTGCCCGACGATCGCGTCGGTGACGGCCCGGGCGCCGCCGAGGCGGGGAAGGAGCCGGTGGACGCGGTCGGCGTACTCGGAGGGCACCGGGCTGTTGGTGCCCAGGAGGTCGATGCTGATCCCGGTCTGGGCGATGCCGATCTCCGGCGGCCGGCGCCGCTGGAAGACGGGTGAGTCGCGGAAGCTGCGCGTGGTGTGCATGGCGATCGCGTCCCACACCGTGTCGACCCGGTGGTCGGTGACACCCCGTTGTTCGAGGAAACGGGCGGCGAAGTCGGCGCCGTCCATCTCGAACCGCTGGTCGGAGTTGGCGTGTGCCGTCAGGCCCATGTCGTGCAGGGCACAGATCAGGAAGACGATCTCCTCGTCGTAGTCGCGGCCGGGCCGCCGGCCGGCGCGCGCTGCGGCCTCGCGGGCGAACAGGAAGCTGCGCAGGCTGTGGTTGCGCAGGTATGCCTCCTGCGCCTCGTCGATCAGCCGGGCCGCCTCGCGGGTCAGCCGGGTCGACGGGAAGGACAGGTCGCCGTCGGCTCCGCCGTGGGCGGCGGCCGCAGCGGTGGGCGCCAGCCCGGTGAGGATGCCGGCGCCGGCGGCCAGGCCGGCGCCGAGGGCGGTTCGCCGCGAGAGGGAAGGTGTCACGGGTACCTCATCTTTCGGGTGTCGGGTGTGCGGACCGGAAGCGTTGGCGGTACTCGGCCGGGGTAATGCCGATGCCGCGCAGGAACGCGCGGCGCATGCTGTCGTCCGAGCCGAAGCCGCAGGCGCGGGCGATGCGGGTCACGCCGTCGTGGGTGGCTTCGAGCAGGGTCTTCGCGGCCTCCACCCGGACCTGCTCGACGTATCGGAGGGGGGTCGTTCCGACCGTGTGGCGGAACAGGCGGGTGAGGTGCCGTTCGCTGACCGACGCGTGCGCCGCCATCGTGGCGAGCGTGTGCGGGGCGGCCGGGTCGGCGGCGACGGCGTCCAGCACGCGGCGCAGCGCGCTGCCGGGAACGGCCGTGGTGCTGCCGCGGACGGTGAACTGGGACTGGCCGCCGGGGCGGTGCAGGAAGACCACGAGGTACTTGGCGGTGGTGCGGGCGCGCTCCGGCCCGTGGTCCTCCTCGACCAGCGTCAACGTCAGGTCGATGCCCGCGGTCACGCCGGCCGAGGTGAACAGCGGACCGTCGCGCACGTAGAGGGCGTCGGGCCGGACGCGGACCGCGGGAAACCGCGCCGCGAGGTCGGCGCAGGCCGCCCAGTGCGTGGTGGCGCGGCGGCCGTCGAGCAGGCGCGCCGCCGCGAGCAGGAACGCGCCGGTGCAGATGGCCGCCGTACGGCGGGCGAGCCCGCTGAGGCGGGGGAGTTCGGCGACGAGGGCCGGGGGCGGCTGCGCCGTGGCGAGGGCGTAGCCGGGCACCAGGAGCGTGTCGAACCGGTGCCGCACCTGGTGCACGGGCAGCTCCACGTCGAGGGGTACGCCCACGTCGGTGCGCACCGCGCGACCGTCCACGGAGGCCAGCCGGACCCGGTAGCCGCCGCTGCCGTGCAACACCTGCACGGGTCCGGCCACGTCGAGCAGCACGACGCCGTCGTGCACCACCACGACCACCTCGCGGGTCCGGGCGATCTCCACACCAGCAGTCTGGTCACCTCCTCGCGGCCTCGACAAGGACGGCCGGGCCGCACATCCGGACATCGGGGATGCCCCCGGCGCCGGTGACGAGCAGCCCCGGGAGCGGCCATCCGGCCGGCCGCGCCCTTGCGCGGATGCGCCTGGAGCAGGTATATATTCAGGACCGTAAATAGTAAAGTTTATTTAGTATTGGAGGTGGACGCGTTGCGGAAGCGGTTGAGCAAGCTCCTCGTCGGCGGTGCGGTCGGTCTGCTGGCCGTGGCGACGGCGCTGACCGTGGCCCCCGCCGCACATTCCTCCGTCGGGCAGGACGAGGCGTGCCGGCCGGACGGGCTGTACCGGACGCCAGGCGCGGCGGTGCCGTACTGCACCGTCTACGACACCGACGGCCGGGAGAAGCTGGGCGCCGACCATTCCCGGCGCATCATCGGCTACTTCACCAGTTGGCGCACCGGACGCAACGGCGCCCCGGCGTACCTGGCCAGCCAGATCCCCTGGGACAAGGTCACCCACATCAACTACGCCTTCGCCCACGTCGACGCGGGCAACAGGATCTCGGTCGGCAACCCGAAGGCGGCGGACAACCCGGCCACCAACATGACCTGGCCGGGCGTCGCCGGTGCCGAGATGGATCCGCAGTACGCCTACACCGGGCACTTCAACCTGCTCAACAAGTACAAGAAGCAGAACCCGAACGTGCGTACGCTGATCAGCGTCGGCGGCTGGGCCGAGACCGGCGGCTACTTCGACGACAACGGCGACCGGGTCGACGCGGGCGGCTTCTACCGGATGACCACCACCGGCAGCAACACCGTCAACACCGCCGGCATCGCCACCTTCGCCGACTCCGTGGTCGCCTTCCTGCGCACCTACGGCTTCGACGGGGTGGACATCGACTACGAGTACCCCACCTCCAACAACAAGGCCGGCAACCCCCTCGACTTCGCCCAGGCGGACGCCAAGCGGGCCGGGCTCAACGCCTCCTACCAGGTGCTGATGAAGACGCTGCGGGAGAAGCTCGACGCGGCTGCCGCCACCGACGGCAAGCACTACCTGCTCACGGTGGCCGCACCCGCCTCGGGGTGGCTGCTGCGGGGGATGGAGTCCTCGCAGGCCTTGCGGTACCTCGACTACGTCAACATCATGTCGTACGACCTGCACGGGTCCTGGAACCACCATGTCGGCCCGAACGCCGCCCTCTACGACAACGGCGACGACGCCGAGCTGGCCGCCGGCGGCGTCTACGGCACCTACGGCAACATCGGCTACCTCAACACCGACTGGGCCTACCACTACTTCCGTGGCGCGCTGCCCAGCGGGCGGGTCAACATCGGCGTCCCCTACTACACGCGCGGCTGGCAGGGCGTCACCGGCGGCACCAACGGGCTGTGGGGCCGCGCCGCACTGCCGGACCAGACCAAGTGCCCGCCGGGCACCGGCTCCTCGATCGGCTCCACCACCCCCTGTGGAAACGGCGCGGTCGGCATCGACAACCTCTGGCACGACCTGGACGGCGCCGGCGGGGAGGTGCCAGCCGGGGCGAACCCGATGTGGCACGCCAAGAACCTGGAACGGGGCATCACCCCGGACTACCTGTCCGCGTACGGCCTCACGCCGGCCACCGACCCGACCGACCGGATCAGCGGCAGCTACGCCCGCCACTACTCCGCCGCGCTGGTCGCGCCCTGGCTGTGGAACGCGCAGAAGGGCGTCTTCCTCTCCACCGAGGACGAGCAGTCCCTCGGCGCCAAGGCGGACTACGTGGTGGACAAGGGCATCGGCGGCGTGATGATCTGGGAACTCGCCGGTGACTACGCGTACGACCAGGCCAAGGGCCAGTACGGCATGGGCGAGACGCTCACCACCCTGCTCTACGACAAGTTCCGGACGGCGCCCGCGTACGGTGCCCGTCGCGCCGCCGTCACCCTGCCGACCCGGACCATCGACGTGACCGCCACGGTCGGGGGCTTCGCTCTCGGCGACAACAACTACCCGATCAACCCCGAACTGCGGCTCACCAACAACACCGGCAGCCCGATCCCGGCCGGGGCGCAGCTGGAGTTCGACTACCCGACCACCACACCGACCCTCACCCAGCAGTCCGGCTGGGCCCTGACCACCGTGTCCACGGGACACACCGGCAGTAACGTGGGCGGGCTCAGGGGCGACTACAACCGGGTGCGGCTCACCGTACCGGCCGCCATCGCCCCGGGCGCGTACGCGGAGGTGACCCTCAACTACCAGCTGCCGATCGCCGGGCCGGCCAACTTCACCCTCAGCTTCGGCGGGCAGACGTACTCGCTGGCCAGCGACCACGCCCGCGGGGCCGTGCCGGTCGACCCGACGCCCAGCCCGAGCACCCCGCCGGGCGGCGGGACCTGCGCCGCGCCGGCCTGGTCGGCGGGCACCGCGTACTCCGGCGGCGCGAGGGTGTCGCACGCCGGGCGCACCTGGAGCGCGAAGTGGTGGACGCAGGGCGACACCCCGGGCAGCGCCGCCGTCTGGGCCGACGAGGGGGCCTGCGCCGCCCCGCCGTCCCCGACGACCTCGCCCACGGTCTCCCCGACGGTCGACCCGACCCCGACCGGCGGCGCCTGCGCCGCGCCGGTCTGGTCGGCGGGCACCGCCTACGCCGGCGGCGCGGTGGTGTCCCACGAGCGTCACCGGTGGACCGCCCGGTGGTGGACCCAGGGTGATGTGCCGGGAGCCGACGCCCAGGGCGTCTGGACCGACAACGGTCCCTGCTGAACCCCGAGGGCGGGGCCGCCGGTGATCGGCGGCCCCGCCCGAACGACGGCCGCGTACCGGTGCAGACGGTGCGCGGCCGTCTCACGTCATCCCCGCCGCCGCTCGGCGTCAGCCGGCCGTCTGCGCGGTGGCGGTGCCGGGCCGGGCGGAGGCGGCCTCGGCGAGCGCGGTCCGGAGGACGTCGAGCAGCGGCCCGTCGGGGTGGTCGATCCAGTGCTGGATGGCGACGCGCAGGGAGGCCAGAAAGGTCGCCGCCAGGACCCGGGACCGCAGCTCCCGGTCGGGACCGGTCAACCGCTGAACGACATCGTCGGCGAGGTCGCGCTCGATGGCGGTGTAGGCCGCGATCTGGTGCGCGACGAGGCCCGGGTGCCCCCGTAGCTGACGGCGGTGCAGCAGCCAGGAGGGCGGGGCATTGCCGTACGCCTCGACGGCGAGGCGCTCGGCGGCCCCGCTCAGCACGGCCCACGGCGGCGCGTCGGCCGGCTGCCGGCGGACCAGCTCCAGCAGCCGGCGCAGCCGTACGGCGTCGCCGTGGAAGACCGCCTCCTCCTTGCTGGAGAAGTAGTTGGAGAACGTCCGGCGGGAGACGTTCGCGGCGTCGGCGATGGCCTCCACGGTGACCCGGTCGAGCCCGTGCTCGGTGGCGAGGCGCAGGGCCGCCTCGTGCAGGGCGAGCCGGGTGGCCGCCTTCTTGCGCTCCCGCAGGCCGGTGGTCTCCTCCATGGGCGACAGCCTACGGGCCGGTGACTCAGTTCTCATCGGGCAAACTTGCACTTTGAGCAAGATCGGCAGATGCTTGTGTGCGGCAACCATCTGCGACAAGGGAGGCGGCGTGGAAACTGCCGGCCGCGAACTCGGTGCGAGGCTGTCCGAGCTGATCAGGAGCGTACGGTTGATCAAACGGCACCGGGCGGACGTCCGGCCGGCCGTGCCCGTCGGCCTCGCCGGTCTCCTCATGCAGATCGAGAAGCTGCCCGCCGACTGCCACGCCCGCGAACTGGCGGCCCGCAGCGGACTCGACCCGTCGACCGTCAGCCGCGCCGTCGCCTCGCTCGTCAGCCACGGCCTGGTCGAGCGGCGCGCCGACCCCGCCGACAAGCGGGCCAGCCTGCTGACCGTCACCCCGGCCGGGCGGGCCGCCCTGACCGACACCTACGACTGGTACGGCCGGATCCTCGACACCGCGCTCGCCGACTGGACCCCCGCGGAGGTGGTGGCGTTCGCCACCGCGCTCGGCCGGTTCACCCGCGACATCGAGACCGTCCTCGGACACCACGACACCCTGGAGGCCGCGCGATGAGCGCACCCACCACCACGGCCGGCGACGCGCCGATGACACACCGGCAGACGCTGGAGGCCCTCAGCGGCCTGCTGCTGGTGCTGTTCGTCGCGATGCTGAGCGGCACCGTCGTCTCGACGGCGCTGCCGAACATCATCGGCGCGTTGAACGGGTCGCAGACCCAGTACACCTGGGTGGTCACCGCCACCCTGCTCACCGCGACCGCGACCACCCCGATCTGGGGCAAGCTCGCCGACCTGTTCAACAAGAAGCTCCTCGTCCAGGTCGCCATCGTCGTCTTCCTGGTCGGCTCGGTGATCGCCGGCTTCGCCCAGACGGCCGGCCAGCTCATCGCCGCCCGCGCGTTCCAGGGCATCGGCGTCGGCGGCCTCCAGGCCCTCGTCCAGGTCGCCATCGCCGCGATGATCCCGCCCCGGGAGCGCGGCCGGTACAACGGCTACCTCGGTGGCGTCATGGCGGTGGCGACGGTCGGCGGCCCGCTGCTGGGCGGGCTCATCGTCGACACGTCCTGGCTCGGCTGGCGCTGGTGCTTCTTCGTCGGGGTCCCCGTCGCCGCCATCGCGCTGGTCCTCCTCCAGTTCACCCTGCGCCTGCCGACGGTCCGTCGCGAGAACGTGAAGATCGACTACCTGGGCGCGGCCCTGATCGCCGCCGGCGTCAGCGTGCTGCTCATCTGGATCTCCTTCGTCGACGACTCGTTCGCCTGGGCCTCCTGGCAGACCGCCGCCATGGTGGGCGGCGCCGTCGCGCTGCTCGCCCTGGCCGTCTGGGTGGAGTCCCGGGCCGACGAGCCGGTCGTCCCGCTCGACCTCGTCCGCCAGCGGACCACCGCCCTGGCCATCCTGGGCAGCCTGGCGGTCGGCATGGCCATGTTCGGCGGTGCCGTCTTCCTCGGCCAGTACTTCCAGATCGGCCGCGGCTACAGCCCGACCGAGGCCGGGCTGCTCACCATCCCGATGATGGCCGGCGTCCTCGGATCGTCGATCATCGCCGGCCGGTTGATCACGAAGACCGGGAAGATCAAGCCGTACATCGTGTTCGGCGCGGTCGTGCTCGTCATCGGGTTCGCCATGCTCGGCACCATCGACCACGAGACCTCGCTGGTGCTGGTCGGCGTGGCCATGTTCATCGTCGGTGTCGGGGTCGGCATGACGATGCAGAACCTCGTCCTCGCCGTGCAGAACACCGTCTCGCTCCGCGACATCGGCGCGGCCAGCTCGACCGTCGCGTTCTTCCGCTCGCTCGGCGGCACGATCGGCGTCTCGGTGCTCGGCGCGGTCCTCGCCCGACGGGTGACCGACCAGATCACCACCGACCTCTCCGCCGCCGGCATCCCCACCTCCGGCAGCGCGGCGGCCGGCAGCCTGAACCTCGACGCCATGCCCGGCGCGGTCCAGCAGATCGTCCGCGCGGCGTACGGGGACGCCACCGGCCACATCTTCCTCATCTCCGCCGCGATCGCCGTCGTCGGCATCATCGCCGCGGTCCTGCTGAAGCCGGTCGGTCTGCGCAGCAGCCTGGATCTGCCCGACCCCGCCAGGTCGACGGCCGTGGCCGCCGACGCCGTCGACGGTGCTCCGGCCTTCGACCAGGTCACGGTGGACGCCGCCGGTCGGGAGGCGCCGGCACGCCGCTGACGCGCCACCATCGGCCAACGCAGGCCGCCACCGTCGGAAGCGGCGGTGGCGGCCTGCTGTCGTTGGGCGGGCGGCGTCACGGTCGCGCCGGCACCGACCGGTCGGGCACGGTCAGTGGACGGCGCCCCCCGTCGTCACCGGGTCGGTCTCGTTGTTGCAGTTCGGGAACAGGTTGTCCCACAGATCCGACTCCCTGTCCCTGCTCAGGCAGCCCGAGGTGCCGGGTGGCAGGACCAGGCCGCCCCCGCGGGCGACCGACAGGTCGCCGACCGAGGACGCGGCGACGGTACGGCTGTGGGAATCGTCGGCCGCCAGCCCGGCGACCGCGGGTGATCCGAGCGCCGTGAACAGCAGTGCTCCCGGAACGAGGAGCCGTGTGACGAGGCGAGCTTCGACTACCGTCCGCATGTGACCTCCCTGGAGTCGTCCGTCGGATGCTGCGAGCGTGATCCAGGCGGGAGGCGAGGTCAACACCATCGCGGTAACGAGCGAGTCACACTCGCCCGGAGGCCATGCGTACTGGTCGATCCGCTGTCGTCGCCACGGCCGTCGACGGTGTTCCGCCGAGGGTGCTCGGCGCCCGGCCGGAGGGGCGTCGCGGAAGCAGTGCCGGCGGGCCGCGCACCGCCACTTCGAGACTACGTAGGGTGGTGGAGGGCGGTGTGCTTCCAGCCTGACGGGAGGAAGCGGACGACGATCCGATGCCAGCGTCTTGCCTGTGGTAGAAAGCCCGGGTGGCCACCATGCGATTCCAGCTCCTGGGGCCGCTCGAGGTTCGGACCGACGACCGGTCCGTGCCGCTCGGCACGGTCAAGCAGCGGTTGCTCTGCGCGGCCCTGCTGCTGAACCCGAACGAGGTGCTGCCCACCGAACACCTCGCCGAGATGCTGTGGGACGAACCGCGCCCGGCGTCCGCCGCGGCCAACCTGAGGACGTACGCCCACGGGCTGCGCCAGGCCCTGCGCGACCAGTCGGACGGCGCGAGCCGGCTGCACACCGGCACCGGCGGCTATCTGCTCGCGGTGCGCCCCGGTGAGCGTGACCTCGACGAGTTCGAGGAGTCGGCGCAGCAGGGCCGTGACGCCCGCGCCCGGGGCGACCTGCGTCAGGCCGAAGCGAGCATGGCCCACGCGCTCACCCTCTGGCGCGACTCGCCGCTCGCCGGGCTGCCCCTGCCCCGCACGATCGCAGTGCGTCTCGCGCGCCTGCACGAGCAACGGCTCATGGTCGAGGAGGAACTCGTCCAGGCCAAGTTGGACCTGGGGGCCTCCGCCGAACTGGTCGGGCGGTTACGTGAGCACGTCGAGACCCATCCGCTGCGGCAACGCGGCTGGGGCCAGCTGATGACCGCGCTCTACCGCACGGGCGACGTCGCCGGCGCCGTCGACGCGTACCTGCGGGCCCGCCGGGTGCTCGCCGACCAACTCGGCATCGATCCCAGCCCCTGGATTGAGGCCCTCTACCGTGACATCCTCGACCACAGCCCGCATCTGACCGGCGAGCCGCAGCGGTCGCTGCCCACGCGCGTCGTGGTCCGTGGGCTGCCACCGGCTGTGGAGACCTTCGTCGGCCGGCGAGCCGAGTTCGACGTCGTACGGGGCTGGCTGAACGAGTCGACGACGAGCCCGGTCGTGGCGTTGCACGGCCCGGGAGGGGCCGGCAAGTCGGCGCTGGCCGTCCGGATCGCGCAACACCTCGCCGACCGGTACCCGGGTGGCACCCTCTACGTGGACCTCCAGGGATCGGACGTCGACCTGCCACCCCTGCGGCCCGTCGACGTCCTCGGCCGGTTCCTCCGCGCGCTCGGCGTACCGGGCGGCGCCGTGCCGTCCGACGTCGGTGAGGCAGCCGCCGCCTACCGGTCGGAGATCGCGGGCCGCAACGTGCTCGTCGTTCTCGACAACGCCCGCGACGCCGCCCAGGTCAGGGCGCTGCTGCCGGCGGACGAGACGTGCGGCGTGGTGGTGACGAGCCGGCGGATGCTCGCCACGTTGCCCAACGGCCGGCACCTGGCCGTGGGGCTGCTGTCCGGCACGGAGGCGGTCGAGCTGCTCGCCGCCGAGTGCGGCGCCGACCGGGTGGCGGCCGAACCTGACACGGTGATCCGACTGATGGAACTCTGCGGCCTGTTGCCGCTGGCGATCCGCATCGTCGGCGCCCGACTGGCGAGTCGGCCGGGCTGGCCGATCGCCCGCCTGGTCGAGCGTCTCGCCGATCCGGGGCTGCGCCTCAACGAACTGGAGTTCGACGACCTCAGCGTCCGGCCGTCCATCGCGCTCACCTACGCCGCCCTCGGCGACGGCGGCGCCCGCGGGGAACTCTGCGCTCGGGCCTTCCGGTTGATCGGCGGCACCCGCCTGCCCACCCTCACCAGCCGCGCCGTCGCCGCCCTTCTCGGCGAGCCGCCCGCGCTCGCCGAGAGCGTCCTCGAGCGGCTCGCCGACGAGCGGTTGGTGGAGCCCCGCGAACCGGGCGTCTACGGCATTCACGACCTGGTCCGGCTGTACGCCGTCGAACGGGCCGAGGACGAGCCGGCGGACGACCGGGAGGCCGCGCTGCGGCGGTTGCTGGAGATGTACGTGCAGGGCGCCCGGGAACTCGAGCGGATGACCAACGCGGGTTGGGCGCCGACCGGAGCCGGTCACCAGGACCGACCCGCCTGGCAGGAACTGCCGGAGGACCCCGCGCAGGCGGCCCGGTGGCTGGCCGAGGAGCACCTCAACCTGCTGGCCGCCTTCCGGCAGGGATGCGACTCCTCCGCCGGGACGGCGAAGCTCGCCGCCGGGCTGGCCTGGGCGAGCGTCGCCTCGCTGCGGCGGCATGGCTACCTCCAGGAGGCCCTCACCCTCGTCGACGGCGCCGCCGCCACCACCGAGCGGCTGGGCCTCACGCTCGAACACTGTGCCGCGCTGTTCTATCGGGCGGCGTTCAACAAGGGCACCGCCGCCCCGGCTGTGGTCGAAGCGGATCTGCTGCGCTGCCTCGATCTGCTCCAGTCGCTCGAGGACCGGGATCGGATCTCCACCTGCCTGGAGGCTCTCGGCAACCTGCGCCACCGGATGGGCGACGTGTCGGGCGCTCTCAGGTACCACGACGAGGCGCTCGCGCTGCGCCGGGAGTCGGGTCGACCCCTCATGATCGGCGCGACCCTGAGCAACTCCGCGCAGGTGCGCCTCTCGGCGGGAGCCGAGAAGGAGGCGTTCGCGGACGTCGAGGAGGCGCTGCGCATCGCCCGCGACATCGACGCCGTCGGCCTGGAGGGCGCCGCCCTCAGCATGCGGGGCCAACTGCTGTGCCGCACCGAGCGCTGGCCCGAGGCCCGCGAGTGCCTTGGCGAGGCGCTGGTCGCCACCGAACGATCCGGCGACCTGCCGTCGCGCTGCGAGGCGCTGCTGTCCCGCGCGGCGGCCCACCTCCGGCTCGGAGACCACGCCGCCGCCGCCCGCGACGCCGACGAGGCGGGGACGGTGGCCGTCCGGATCGGCGATCGCTACCTGCTGGCCGTCGCGCGACAGGCACGGGGCCGGATCGCCGACGCGGCCGGGGACCGCAGCGTCGCGTCGGCCCTCGAAGCCGAGGCGCGGGATCTGGCCGGTTCCCTGACCGGCTACCGGGAGCCGCAGTACGTCGAGTTCTTCGGCCAGCTCTGACCTTCCACGGCCGCCGCCGTCGCGGGGCCGAGCCGCCGAGGCGTGGGACGCCGGACGCAGGGCGGGGCGACCCGCCGCCGCGAAGCCCGGCGCGAACGGTTCGGGCCGTCCTCCACCTTCCACGGTCCGCGTCGACAGACCCGGTCACCGTACGGTGCCGGATACAGGGCGGGTACATGCCGTGCGGGGACGGTCGCGGCCGGCCGCCGCTGACGTGGAGACGCGACGACGGGCCGCGACGGTCGGCAGTGCCCGACCGCCGTCGGAGCCCTCCCGGTGCGGCCACGCCCACGCGCCCGACCGCACTGGCGGCGCCGACCCGCCGGGCCCGGAAGTTGTACCTCGTGTGTACGGGGTCTGTACGTCGCCCGCCGTATCGTTCCGCCGTCCAGCCGCCGAGGACGAGGAAAACGGAGCGACGTTGATGTCGGGACAGCCAGAACGCGGGCACGACAGGGGAGCGGGCCGGTCGCCGGACCTGTTCGCCGTCAGGTCGGGAGAGGTCGAGCACGTGGAGGTCGGGTCGCTGCGCGACGGGCTTTCGCCCCGCCTCACCGGGATCAGCCCGGCCCACGTCCAGCGGCTCGCCGGTCTCACCGACGACTTGCCGCCGATCGTGGTGCACCGGTCGTCGCGACGGGTGATCGACGGTTCGCACCGGCTCGCGGCCGCCCGCGCCCGTGGCGAGCGGATCGTGCCCGTCGTGTACTTCGACGGCTCGGACGCGGACGCCTTCGTGGCGGCGGTGCGGCTCAACGCCGCACACGGCATGCCCCTACCGGCGCAGGACCGCTCCGCCGCGGCGCGGCGCATCCTCACCACCCATCCACACTGGTCGGACCGGTGGATCGCCTCGGTGTGCCGGGTGGCCCCGCGGACCGTGGCCGCCCTGCGGGGGGGTTCAACCGACGACGATGGTCGGCTGAACGCCCGGCTGGGGCGCGACGGCCGCTCCCACCCGGTCTCCGCCGAGGCCGGCCGGCGGCTGGCCGCGGACATCATGCGGCGGCAACCCGACGTCAGCCTGCGCGAGGTGGCGCGGCGCGCCGGCATCTCCGTGGGTACGGCCTTCGACGTCCGCCGCAAGCTCGCCACGGCCGACGCCACCGACGCGCATCCGGCGCCGACCACCGCACCGGTGGACCCCGCGCGCCCGGAAACCGAGCCGGCCTCCGCCGTCCGGGAGCGGCTGGCGGTGCTCGTGCGCGACCCGTCGCTGCGCTACACGGACCAGGGCAGAGCGCTGCTCCGGCTGGCGTCCGCGACGCTCGCCTTCGCCCCCCGGACGGAACTGATCGCCGAGGCGGTGCCCGGCCACTGCCGCGGCTCCCTGCACGCCGTCGCGGTGGCCTGCGCCGGAAGCTGGCGGGCGTTCGCCGAGGAACTCGCCGATCCGGAGCGTACGGCGCATGCGGGGTGACGGGCCGGCGCCGGCGCCCCGGCGGTGGACGAGCCTGCACGTGTTCTACGACGGCGACCTCGACGTCGTCGTCACCGACCTGGTCGCGGCGGTGCGGACCCGGCTCGACGCGGAAGGGGCCTCGGCCGGGACGTTCTTCCTGCGGTACTGGGAGGGAGGGCCGCACCTGCGGATCCGGGTCCTGCCCAGGGCCGCCCGGGAGGACGACGTGCGGGCCATCGTCGAGCACGAGGCCGCGACCTTCCTCGTCCGCTGTCCGGCCCCGGCGCTGCTCACCCAGGAGGAGTACGCCCGGTACGCGCCGGGCCTGGCGGCGGCGGAGGGCATGGTCGACTACGAGCGGACGCGTCGGCCGAACAACTCCTTCGCGCACGTGCCGTACCGGCCCGAGACGCATCGGTACGGCGCGGGGGCCTCGTTGCACGCCGCCGAGGACCACTTCGTCACGTGCAGCGACACCGTCCTGCGGCTGCTGGCCGCCGGCGCGACCGCGAACCAGCGCACCACGGCGGCGGTCGCCGTGCTGGCGCTGAGCAGGTGGCTCTGTCCCTCGGCCACCCCGCCGGCGGCGCCCGGCGGCACCCCGTCGAGCGCCGTGACGGAGCGCTACCACCGGCAGCGGCACGTGCTGGGCGAACTGGTCGGCCGGATGCGGCTGCTCGCCCAGGCGCCGCCCGCCGGGCCGACCGGCACCCTCGGCACGTGGGCCGGGGCGATCGCCACCCTGGCCGCGCGGATCGAGGACCCGGCCCTCCGGTGGCGGGTCGTCGACACCTGTGCCCACCTGACCTGCAACCGCCTCGGCGTGGCCGTGCCCGGGGAGCGGGAGCTGCGGCATCTCGTCGACCGCGCGTTCGCCGACCTGACGACCCAGGGGAGACCGGCGTGACCGCGACGTCGTGGCAGAGCATCCACGTGCACCACCACGGGGCGGCGACCGACCGGCTGCTCGTCGAGGCCGTCCGGCCCCTGTCCCGCGCGCTCGCCGTGCACGGCCACCGCAGCTGGTTCACCCGGCACTGGCGCCGGGGGCCGCACGTCCGGCTGCACGTCGACGCCGACGACCGCGCCCTGCGCGAGGTCGTCGTCCCGCTCACCGCGTCGGTGCTCGATGCGTACCTGCCGGGGCTGCCGACGGTCGAGGTCGACGTCGAGGCGGTGCTTCCCCTGCACCGCCGGTTGGCCCGGCTCGAACTGGAGGACGGGCCACTGACGCCGTGGCGTCCCGACAACTCGTGGCACGTCGACCGCTACGACGACCGGGTGGCGGTGCACGGCACCGCCGAGGCGTCGGCGCTGACGGCGGACTTCATGACCGACACGAACGATCACGCGTTCGCGGTGCTCGCCGACGTGGTGGCCGGCGGGAACCTGCACGCGGCGGTCTTCGACACCATGGTCACGCTGATCGGGCCCGGGATCGACGGCCCCGAAGCGGGACACCTCAGCTATCGCTCCCACGCCGAGGCGCACCTGGCTCAGACCGCCGACGGCGGGCGGCGGCGCCGGGCGTGGGACGCGCACTACCGGGCGAACGCGGCGGCGCTGGAGGCCCGCCTCGCCGCCGTCCTGGCCGGGGCCGACGGGTCGGATCCGTACGGCCCGGCGTCGTTCGTCGCGGTGCTGGAGCGCTACCAGGCGCGGGGCCGCCGGCTGCACGAGCGGGGCCTGCTGCCGCTCGGCGGGGGAGTGGACGACAGCGCGGCGACCGACGAGGTGAGGACCAGGTTCCGCGGGCTCAGCCCGTTCCACCGCGCCCTCGCCGAGAACGACCACTGGCTCACCGTGGTGCGGCCGTCCGTGGAGTTCGCGCTCTTCCGGCTCTCGCTGAACCTGATGTACCTGCAGTTCACCAGGATGGGACTGAGTCCCGAGAACCGCTACTTCCTCTGCCACCTGGTCGCCGGCGCGGCGGAGGCCCGGACCGGCCGCACCGCCGTGGACGTGGTCCGGACGCTGGGCGCACCGGCGTGAGCCAGGACCGGTGGGAGACGCTGCGGCTGCGCGCCGGGGTGTCCGTGGTGCGTACCCCCGCGGGCACGCACCTGGTCGGGCTGCCCGACCACGAGCCGGTGACCGCGCAGGAGGTCGTGGTGGTGCGCGCGCTGGCGGCGGCGGAGCAGCGTGCCGACGCGCTCGCCCTGTCCACCGCCCCGCTGCTCGCCCGGCTGCGCCGCGAGGGCTGGCTGCGGGTGACGACCCACGGTCCCGGCGGCCCCGTGCACACCCTGGACCCGCGGCACCGCCCCGACCGGCCGGAGCCGGACGGCGTGCCCCCGGGACTGCGGCTGTCCCGGTTCACGTCGATCACCGCCGCGCCCGACGGCGGGCTGCGGGTGGCCTCGTCACGCGCCTGGGCCGAGGTGCTCGTGCGCGAGCCGGCGACGGCCGCCGTGCTGGCCGACCCCGCGACGGAGCGGCCCGCACCGGGCGTGGACGCCGCCGCGTGGCAGCGGTTGCGGCGTGACCTGTGCTGGGCCGGCCTCGCCGTGACCGGCGACGAGGACCACGACTTCCACGTCCGGCAGTGGTCGCCGGTGGACCTGGAGTTCCACCGGCGCAGCCGGGGCATCGGCGTCGGGCAGCGCTACGGGGCCACCTACTGGGGTCGGGCGTACGCGCCGCCACCGCCCGCCCGGCCCCCCGCGCGCCGGCCCGTCGTCGCGCTGCCCCGCCCCGACCTGGACCGGCTGCGGCGCGACGACCCGAGTCTGACGGCCGTCCTGGAGGCGCGCCGCTCCGCGCGGGAACACCACGACGAGCAGCCGATCACCGTTGAACAGCTCGGCGAGTTCCTGTTCCGCTGCGCGCGGACCGTGGAGGCCGGCGGCCTGGACGGGGTGGACCTCCGCGCCCGCCCGTACCCCAGCGGTGGCGGCCTGCACGAGCTGGAGGTGTACCTGGTCGCCGACCGGGTGGCGGGGTTGGCGGCGGGCACCTATCACTACGACGGGCACGACCACGCGCTCGGTCTGGTCCGGCAGCCCGACGGCGCCTCTCGCCGGCTGCTGCACGCGGCCCGGGACAGCTCCGGCGCCGAGCGCACCCCGCAGGCGCTGCTCGTCGTCACCGCCCGGTTCGGCCGGCTGATGTGGAAGTACGAGGGCCTGGCGTACGCGCTCGCGCTCAAGAACCTCGGCGTGCTCGTCCAGACGATGTACCTCGCGGCGACCGCCATGGGGCTCGGCGGCTGCGCCCTCGGCGCCGGTGCGCCGCACGCCTTCACCCACCTCACCGGCGTCGACCCGCTCGTCGAGGACGTCGTCGGCGAGTTCACCCTGGGCACCGTCGCCCAGTCACCGCGATAGGAGCCCGTGTGCGGAAACTACGGCTACGCGACCACGTCTACGTGGCACCGACACCCTCCGGGGTGCACATCCTGACCCTGGACGGACCGGTCTCGCTGACCGGCCCGTCCGTCGCCCGCTGGATCGAGGCGCTGGCGCCCCGGCTGGACGGGCGGTTCTCCGCCGAGGAGATCACCTCGGGGCTGCCCGAGGCGCACGCCGCGATGGCGGCGTCGCTGATCACCCGGCTGCGCGAGGCCGGCGTGGTCCGGGAGGTGCCGGATGCCGGCGACGCCGCGACCGGCGACGCCGCGACCGGCGACGCGACCGGCGACGCCGCCGCCGAACTGTCCTATCTGGCCGCCCACGGGGTGCCGGCCGGGGCCACCCTGGCCCGCCTCGGTCGGCTCGCCGTCGCGGTGGTCGCCGACGGCGACTGGGCGACGGCGGTCGCGGACGCGTTGCGCCGCTGTGGCGTCGTCGACGTGCGCAGGTACGCCGCCGCCGACCCGCCCGCCGACGACCTTTCGGTCGACCTGCTGCTGCACGTGACCGGTGCCATCGACGGGGAGAGCCACCGGCGGGCCGAGCGGCTGGCCCGGCGGCGGGGCGCGGCCGCCGCGTACGCCCTGCTCGACGGGGCGGACGTGTGGCTGACGCCGGTGCTGCCGCCCGACTCCGTCGGGGACGCCGCCCCGGCGCCGTCCTCGCTGCTGGCCCGGCTGCCCGAGGCCCCGGAGACCGCGGCCCCGATCGCCGAGGTGCACCGGACGGTGGCGGTCGCCCAGCTCGTCCGCGCCGCGTTCGGTTGGGCGACCGGCACCGGAGACCCGCGGCGGACCGGGAAGGTCACCCGGCTCGGCCCCGACCTGGTTGCCCGTCGGCTGCACTGCCTGCCGCACCCCTTCTGCGCCCCCGTCGGGGCGCCCGACCCCGACGGCTTCCTCGCCCGGGTCGCCGCGCTGCGCGCGTCGCCGGGCGTCACCGACGGCGACTTCTCCACGTCCGCCGTGCGCGCGGCCGACGACACCCTCGGCCCCTTCCGGTACCTGTCCGACGACGCCGTCGCGCAGAGCCCGCTCACGGTCGCGCGGGCGCAGGCCCGCGACCCGCTGGCCCGGGGGCTGGGACGCGACGCCGCCGGCGCGGCGGTCGGCGCCGTGGCCTTCGACTATCCGACCGCCCGCGTCGAGGCGGCCCGGCGCGCCCTGACCCGGTACGCCGGCCTGATGGTCGACCCGCGCCGGCTGGTCGACGGGGCCGGCCGCCCGCTCGCGCCCGGCGACGCCGGGGCGGACGACCTGCACCGGCTGCTCCGCGCGGGGCTGCCGGACGGCCACGTGTACGGGCTCGACCTCGCCAGCGGGGCCGTACTGCCGGTGCCCGTCGCCACGGTCTTCACCCGGCTGGCGGACGCCGTGGCGGCGCCGGTCAGGCTCGGCGAGGGCTTCGGGCCCTCGTGGGACGCGGCGGTCGCCCGCGGCCTGGCCAGCCACTGGTCGTACGACCCCGCGCTGACCGCCGACGCGGCGGGGCGTCCCGTCGGGGTCGAGGCGACGGACCTCGACGACGTCGGCCGACGGTGCCTCGCGCTCCTGAGGGAGTTCGGTGAGGTGCCGCAGGTGCACGACCACGGCGGTCGGCACGGCGTCAGCGTCCTCTCCTTCCGGCGTGACGGCGTCACGGTGGCCCGCACCAGCGGCGCCGGGGTGGACGCCTGGCGGCAAGGGCTGCTGGAGGTGACGTTCGTGGTGCAGCAACTGGTCCACAGTGGCGGCTACCGGCCACCGGCCGCCGCCGCGACCCGCGCGGGGACGCCGGCGACGGTGGACGCCGGGTTCGACGTCGCCGCCGCCGTGGCGGGCCTCGCCGCGACCGGACGACGCGCGGTCGTCGTGCCGCTCGACCACGACCCGGCGGTCGCCGTGATCGCCGCCAACCCGTTGAAGGTGGTGATCGTCAATGGATGATTTGACGACGGTGTCGGTGCTCGGCGCCGGGCTGATCGCGGAGGCGGTCGCCGCCGGCGCCGGGGTGACCCCCCGGGTCGCCGGACCGGACGAGAGGCTGCCGGCGGGGCCGGTCGTCGTCGCCGCGGACGGCTGGGTGCCCCTGGTGACCGACGAGTTGCGGCGGCGGGTCGGGGGACCGGTCCTGCCGGTCCGGGTCGAGTTGCACCGGCTCGTCATCGGGCCGTGGGAGGTCGCGGGGGAACGGGGCTGCGCCCGCTGCGCCGAGCGGCGTCGGGGGCTGGCCAACCCCATGCAGCGCGGTGAGAGCGAGGTCCGGCACCGGCACGCCGGGCGGCTGGCCGAGCCGTCCCCGCTGCTCACCCGGGAGGCGGCCACCGTGGCGGCGGCGCTGGTCGTCGACGACCTGCGCGCCCACGCCGAGGGGCGGGTGCCGCGCAGCCGTGCCGCGATCGTGGAGGTCGACCTGCGCGAGCTGACGGTCACGGTGCACCGGATGCTGCCGTACCCCCGGTGCGAGGTGTGCGGGCCGGAGTGGGTCGACGAGCCGGACCACGCGCTCGCCGACCGGCGGGTGATCCCGACCCACCGGCCGGGCAGCCCCCGGGGGCGTGACCTCGTGGCCGAGCTGGACGCCCTGGTGGACACCTACGTCGACCCGCGTACCGGGATCGTGCGCAAGCTCGGTGACCACACCCTCGGCGGGCAGATCGTCACCGTGGCGGAGCTGGCGGGCAGCGTCGGCGACCGTAACGGCTACGGGCGGGCGCCGCAACGCCGGGCGAGCCGGGTGACCGCCCTGCTGGAGGCCCTGGAACGCTTCTCGGCCGTGCCGGGGGACCGCCGGTCGGTCACGGTGGGCTCCTACCACGACCTCGCCGACCGGGCGCTGGATCCGCGTACCCTCGGGCTGCACCCGGCCGAGGCGTACGCCGAGCCCGACGTCGAGTTCGAGCCCTTCGACCCGGATCGCGCCTACCGCTGGACCTGGGGCTGGTCGTTCCTGCGGCAGAGTCCCCTGCTCGTTCCCGAGACGCTGGCCTACTACGGCAACTACCCGCACGGGCCGGACGGCCACGGCTTCGTCTACGAGATCTCCAACGGCTGCGCCCTGGGCAGCAGCCTGGAGGAGGCCGTCCTCTACGGGACGCTTGAGGTCGCCGAGCGCGACGCCTTCCTGCTGGCCTGGTACGCGCGGCTGCCGCTGCCCGAGATCGACCTCGGCACGCTCGACGTCGAGGCGGCGTTGCAGGTGGCGTCGCTGCGGGCGGAGACCGGCTACCGGATCCGGCTGTTCGACATGACAGCCGAGCAGGGCATCCCGGCGGTGTGGGCGCTGGCCACCGCCCCGGCCGGCTCCGCCAAGGCGGCCCTGGTCTGTACGGCGGGTGCCCACGTGAGCGGCGAACGGGCGACCCGGGCCGCGCTGGCGGAGCTCGGCGGCACCCTGGTCGGGGCCGTGCGACAGTCCGCCGACCCGGACGTCCTCGCGCGGGCGGCCCGCATGGTCGACGATCCCTCGGCGGTGCGGGAGATGGAGGACCACCAGGTGCTCTACTACGACCCGAGGGCCGCGTCACGGCTGTCGTTCCTCACCGGACGTACGCCCACCCGGGGCATCGGCGAGGTCGGCGTCGACACCGGCGACTTCGACCATGACGATATCGGGGCGTTGACGCGTGCCGTCGTCGACCGTTACGTCCGGCTCGGCATGGACGTGGTCGTCTTCGACCAGACGCCGGAGGAGTTGCGGCGCACGGGCCTGCACGCGGCGAAGGTCCTCGTCCCGGGCACGCTGTCGATGACCTTCGGCCACCGCTACCGCCGCACGGACCTGCCGCGCCTGCGGGAGGCCCGCCGCCGGTGGGGGCTCACGGACAACCTGCTCGCCGACGACGACATCAACCCGCATCCGCACCCCTTTCCCTGACGGCCGAAATCACCCCTGGAAGGGTTCCCATTCGATATCGGGGGCCCTTTCTTCGGCGTGCCCGGCCGTGTCCTTCCGGCGTTCAACGCGCGCATGGACGGTCGTGAGATCGGCTGCCAGGATGTGCGCACCGGAATTCGCTACGGATTCCCGGAAGTGGGAAAGGAGAATGAGATGGCGATGAACGAGAACTCGCCGGAGTTCGCGATCAGCGACCTGCCGGTGGACGTCTTCGAGCTGTCGACCGCCGGCCTGGAGGTCGAGTCGCTGACCGCCGGTCACGGGATGGTGGAGCACGGCGGATCGAACGCGTGCAACTCCATGGTGCTGGCGTGCAGCTGCGGGCGTTGCGCATGCAGCTCGGGCTCGTGCCACGAGCCCCTCTGACGCGTCGCGTCGACCGCGTCGCCGGCGGTGCACCGACAGGCCGCCGGCGACGCGCCGAGGCGGGTCCGGTCGGGCGGGAGCTCGCCCGGCCGGACCCACCCCGCCGGTGCCCGCCGCGGTGTCCAACGCCGTTCCTGGACGCTTCAAAGGGTTCGTGTCACCCTCGCCGGGCAACGGCCCGTCATGGCCGGAGAACAATCAGTCGGAGGCAAGATGAAAAAAGAGATGAGCGGCCCGGATTTCGCGATCAGCGACCTGCCGGTCGACGTCTTCGAACTGTCGACCGAAGGGCTGGAGGTGGAATCCCTGACCGCCGGACACGGTATGCCCGAGCACGGCGCCTCCGGGCACTATTCCCCGGTGATCCAGGGATGCAGTTGCGGTTCCGCGTGCTACTTCTACTACTGATGACGGCACGGATCGCGGCTTCCTCCCGCCGCCACGGAGCCGTTCCCGGCACCGTCCGGCGGGAGTCGCGGTGAGCCGGCGCGCGGCACCGGCGCGGACGTCCGCGGTCCTGCGCCGCGCCGCGCTGCCGGTCGCCGTCCTCGACGTGTTGCGGTTTCCCCGTACGGCGCAGGGGGTCGACGAGGCCGTACGGCTGCGCGCCGACGTCGCCCGGCGGGGCCGGGATCTCGCCGACGCGCTGCACGCGGTGGTCGGTCAGCTTCCGGCCGGGTCCGCCCTGCGACCGCGGATCGTCGGCCTGCGCCGTGCCCTGCACGCCGGCCGACGCCCGGCCGGCCGGGAATGGACGCCCGAGGTCGCCGGCCACCTGCCGGAGGCCCTCGCGGAGGCGGTCTCGCGCTGGTCGGCCGACCTCGCGGCGGTCGGGGCCGCCGAGGAGGCCGTCGACGCGCTCCTCGGCGCGGAGCACGAGCAGCGGCGGGCCGCCCTGGCACAGGCCGCCACCGACCCAAGTTTCCGGGTCGCGCTCGGGGGCACGAGCCCGACCCTCGCCGCCGAACTGGAGAAGTGGCTCGGTCGGCCGCACCGGATCCCCCGGGCCAGGACGACTCTGAGCATCGCCCGCTACCTGGCCCGCGCGGCGGCGAAGACCAGCCCGCTCAGTGCCTTCCTGACCAGCGGGCCGGTCGAGTGGGTCCCGCGCGGCCCCGCCCTGGCCATCCGGCCACGAGCCGGTCGCGCCGCGTTCGAACTCGCCTACGCCCACCTGCGCGAGGAGATCGCCGACCTCGTCGTCGACCACCCCGCCGTGCGGGACGCGGCGCCACTGACGCTCAATCCGACCGCCCACCTCGCCGAGGAGCACGCCCTCTACCTCCCCTTCGCCGGCGCGGAGGCACTCTGCGCGGTGCCCGCCCGCCCGTCGGTGCGGAGACTGTTCGCGTTGCTCGGCCCGCAGCCGCACGGGCTGCCGCGGGGCGAGCTGCGGGACCGCCTCGCCGAGGGCGACCCCCGCCTGCACGACCAGGTCGACGCCTTTCTCGACCACCTGTTCCGCAACGGCCTCGTCGTGCGCGCCCTGCCGGTCGCGCGCATCGAGGACGTGCCCGCCGCGCCGGCCGACTGGCTCGCCGCCAGCACCGCCGGCGCGCACTCCCGCGCCGGGGCCGCCCTGGCCGCCGACCTGACCGCCCTCGCCGACGCCCTGGCGGTACGGCCCACCGTCGAGGATCCGACGGCCTACGCTGATTACCGCGCCGGGCTGGTCGCCCGGGTGCACGGGCTCACGGCGCACGTCGCCGGGGACGACCGGCGACGTGCGGTGTTCACCGCTGTCGCCGGTATCCACGTGCGCGACACGGTCGTCTCCGCGGAGCCGCTGGGGACCTGTTCGGTCGCCGCCTGGCAACCCGTCCTCGGCGACCTCGACGCGCTGCGGCGGTGGCTCGCCCCCTGGTCGCCGCTGCTCCCGGTCAGGCTGGCGCTCACCGAGATCTTCGGTGACCGCGTCGCCGCCCGGGGAGCCGTGCCGGTGCTCGAGGTCTACCGCGACTTCCAGGCGGTCCTCGGTGCCGACGGTGAGGCCGGCGGGGAACTTCGTCGCTGGCTCGCCCCGACGCTGCCGTCGTGGCGGGGGGAGAGCCCGTTCGCGTCGGTGCGCCGCCTGGGCGACGTGCTGCGCCTGGCCGCTGGTGCCATCGCCCCGTTCCCGCTGGCGTCCGGCGAGCCGGGCGTGGCCGCGTCGCCGGTGCACGTCGAGCCGCAGGCGCTGCGGGAGGCCGCCGCGGCCTATCCCAGCTGGGTTCCCCCACTACGGTCGATCGGCGTGATGGTCCAGGTCACGGACGCCGGCGAAGCCCGGGCGGTGGTCAACTCGGTCCGTACCGGATTCGGTTCGACGCGGGCCCGCGTCGACCATCTCGCCGGCGTGCCCGGGGCGGGGCTGATCGCCGACGACGGGAGCGGCCCAATCTACGCCGGCCTGCGCAACCGCTTCGGCATGTCGATCAACGACCACCGTCCCCGGCTGCCGTTCGAGATCGTCGACGTCCCGTACCTGCCGGCCGGGCCGGGTGAGCCACGACGGCTGGCGGTGGCTGACCTCGTCGTGCGGCACGACGAGGAGACCGGCCTGCTCGCGCTCTGGTCGCTGGCGCACCGGCGCTTCGTGCGCGTCGTGCACACCGGGACGGGGGCGTCGGCCTACCTGCCGATGTTCGCCCAACTGCTGATGACGCTACCCGGCGAGCTTCCGTCGCACCTGCCCGTGCCGCCGGTCGCCGGGGTGCGGACGGTGGACACCGGGGACGGGCGGCGCGACTGGCCCCGCCTCGTCGCGGGCCGGCTCACCCTCCGCCGCTCCCGGATCCATCTGGCCGCCACCCGCGTACCCGTGCCGCGGCCCCACGAGAGCGACGGCCGCTTCCTGCTGCGGCTGGCGGAGTGGCGGCGGACGGAGCAGCTGCCCCGCCGGGTCTTCTTCCGCGTCTCCCACGGCAACTCCGGCGTCGACCCCCGCCCGCCGGTCGGGCCGACCGGGGCCTACTGGGCGGGCAACAAGTGGCACAAGCCGATCTACCTCGACTTCGACAGCTGGTTCCTGGTCCAGGGTCTCGTCGCCGCGGTCCGCCGGCCCGGTACCACCGGGATCTCCTTCGACGAGGCGCTGCCCGACCCGATGGCGCCCGGCACCGGGGCGGACCATCACGTCAGCGAGCTGGTCCTCGACGTCGGCGACTGAGGACGGCTCGCCCCGCTGGGGAGACGACGGTGGGGAGGGACGGTGTCCCGTCCCTCCCCACCGTCGACGGTGCCGCTCAGGACAGGAACTTGTCCAGGGCGGCCTCGATGCTGCCGGAGTCCGGCGCCGCGTACGACTTCAAGGTGTTCTTGTTGTACGAGATGAAGCTCGGGCAGCGCGCCGCCGGGGCGCTGACGGTGCCGCCGTCGCCGATCTTCTCGCCGGTCTTCGCGGCGTAGAAGGTCAGGGTGTAGCGCGACGAGATGTAGTCGATGGTGACCTGCTTGTCGGAGCTGTCCTTGTACTGGCACTTCTTCGGCGTGCCCTCGCTGCCCTCGACGAACTTGAGGCAGCCGACCACGGACACCGTCTGGAAGTCGGCGCTCTTGGCGTAGTACGGCTTGTTCGAGGCGATCGACTTCGACGACCAGAAGGTCGGCCGGTCGGGGTTGTTCGAGAACGTGTACGCCTTGGCGCCGGACGGGCCGTTGTAGGCGGCCGCGTTCAGGATCTGGCCGCCGTCGCAGACGTTGGACAGGTCGCTGGAGTAGCGGGCGGTGACCGCGTTGTTGCTCGGCTCCTGCGTCTCCTGCTGCCCCGGGGTGGGGGAGACGTCCGTGCCCGGCGTGCCGCTGGCGCCGGCGTCGGGGCTGGGGCCGCCGGTGGCGACCGTGATGGGCTCCTCGTCGTCACCGTTGACGAGGACGAGGCCGATGCCGGCGCCGCAGATGGCGAGCACGAGGACCACCGCGCCGGCGACGAGCCCGATGATCAGGCCCTTGTTCGACTTCTTCGGCGGCGGGAAGGGGGCGCCGAACTGCGGCGCCTGCGCTGGCTGCCCGTATCCCGGGTACCCGCCCTGCTGCGGGGCCGGCGGCCCGCTCCAGGGGGTGACGTTCGGGTCCGGCTGCTGCCCTCCGTACGGAGGGTAACTGTCGCTCATGTGAAGCCCTTATCGCTGTCGACGTGTGCCCAGGCACGGGATCAGGGTTCAGGGTAGTGAGCGCCGCAAACCGCGACGATGGGCGGCTGAACCCGAGGGGAGGCACAGTTCGGCACCGATGGCACCGCGCGTGACTCTGTGTGCGAGTTACGGCTCAGTACGTGGCGAGATGCCCGGACGTCCAGGGGTCGTGGGCGGCGCGGATCCGGCCCGTCGGAAGGGAATTCCGTTGTGTGGCCCCGGGCGCGGGCCGACGGGGTCGCCGGGTTCAGGGGTGTGACTAAGATCACCAAAATGTGAACCGAGATCTAGCCGACAGTCGGCTAGGAGGGGGGCGCGGATGCCGGCTGTCGGGGTCGTCCGGCGCCGGTCCGGCCCGGGCGCCTGCTCGGGGCGTCCGGGCCGACCGCGCCGGTCCGGCCGGTGGGCGTGGCCGGGTCAGGTGGCCGTGCAGGTCACCGTCCCCGCGGCGGCGCCCCCGGCGGTGCTGCCGAGGAGGCCGAAGGTGGCCTGCGCGGCGGGGGCGAGTGCGCCGTTCCAGTCCACGTGGCGGGCGGTGACCTCGGCCCCGTCCTGCGTCAGCCGGGCGTTCCAGGACTGGCTGACCCGCTGGCCGTCGGCGAACGCGAAGCGGACGGTCCATCCGGAGATCGGCGCGACGCCGGAGTTGCGCACCGTCACCTCGCCCTGGAAACCGCCCTGCCACTGGCTGACCACGCGGTAGCTCGCGACGCAGCCGGTGGGCGTCGGCGTGGGGCTGCCGGTGGGTGTCGGCGTCGGGCTGGCGGTGGGGGTCGGGGTGCCGGTGGGCGGCGGAGTGACGCCGCCCAGCGCCGCGGCCAGGGCCGGGTACCAGCGGTCGGCCATCTTCTGGTCGCCGGCCGCGTTCGGGTGCACGCCGTCGTAGGTGTCGGTGGCCGTGCTGAACCCGGTCCACTGGTCGACCACCACCACCGGCGAGGCGGGGGTGCCGGTCGCCGCCGCCCAACTGTCGATCGCGTCGTTGAGGGCCGCCACCCGCTGGCCGCATTCCGGGCACGTGGGCGGCGCCAGGGGGATGATCTTCGCGACGAGGACCCTCATCGCCGGGTTGCTGGCCCGCATCTGGCCCACCAGCCTGCCGTACGCGGCGAGGATCGTGGCGGGCGGGATGTTGCTCCACACGTCGTTGGTGCCGAAGTGCATCAGGACGATGTCGGGCCGGGTGGCGGCGAGCCAGCCCGGCAGCAGGTTCTGGTTGGCCACGTTGGTAACCAGGTGGCCGCCGTGCCCCTCGTTGTCGCCGTCGTGGGGTTGGCCGCAGCCCTGCGGGGCGAGCGTCCCGACGAAGTCGACGTCGGTGTGGCCGGTGGACTGGAGGCGGTTCCAGAGCACGGAGCGCCAGCAGCCGGGGGAGCCGGTGATCGAGTCGCCCAGCGGCATCACCCGCACCGGTGCGGCGGCCGCCGGCCGGGCGGGTGCGGGGGAGGCGAACCCGGCGGCGAGGGCGAGGGGGACCGCCGCCAGCGCGGCGAGCAGGGCGTGGAGCAGGGGCCTTCGGAGCATGGTGGAGGAACTCCTGTCACAGGTCGAGGTGCGGTGTGTGACGGCCCGGTTCTCCCCCGACAGTCAACCAGCAAAGTAGACGTATCTCAATGGAACCCCGTTTCACGCAAGGCATTCACGCCCACTTTCTCTCAACATCGTCCTCATATCGTGAACATCAACAAAATTTACGATCATGAATGTAACGGCTAAGGTTTGCTCATCGTCCAGACCGCCTGTCGGGTGCGCCACGAGCCACCCGGGGGCCACCACAGTAGGAGGACCGGGAGATGACACTCCCTCGCACTCATCGGCGGACCCTCGCCGCTGCGGCCAGCGTGTTCGCCAGCGCCGCCATGGTCACCGCCATGATCGGCGCCCCGGCGGCGGCCTCGGCCACCGGCGAGATCCTCAGCGCCGGTGGCGCGACCGCCGTGGCCGACAGCTACATCGTGGTACTCAAGGACACCAGCGTCGGCGGTCGCGCCGGCACCCGGCAGGGCGAGGTGAAGAGCGCGGCGGGCTCCCTCGCCGCCCGCTTCGGCGGCAGCGTCGGCCACGTCTACGGTGACGCGCTCAACGGCTTCGAGGTGAAGCTCTCCGAGCGGGCCGCCAAGCGCCTCGCGGCGCACCCCGCCGTCGACTACGTCGAGCAGAACCACACCGTGACGATGACGGCCACCCAGAACAACCCGCCGTGGGGCCTGGACCGCATCGACCAGCGGAACCTCCCGCTGAGCCGCACCTACACCTACAACAGCAGCGGCACCGGCGTGACGGCGTACATCATCGACACCGGCATCCGGACCACCCACAACGACTTCGCCGGTCAGGCCGTCGACGGCTACGACGCGATCGACAACGCGCTGCCGGCCGCCGACTGCAACGGCCACGGCACCCACGTCGCGGGCACCGTCGGCGGCAACACCTACGGCGTGGCGAAGGACGTCCGGCTGGTGGCCGTCCGCGTGCTGAACTGCCAGGGCAGCGGCACCTGGGCGCAGGTCATCGCCGGCATCAACTGGGTGACCTCGAACCACCAGGCGGGCCAGCCGGCGGTGGCGAACATGAGCCTGGGCGGCTCCACCAACGCCTCCCTGAACACCGCGGTGGCGAACTCGATCGCCGACGGCATCACCTACGCGGTGGCCTCCGGCAACTCGAACGCCAACGCCTGCAACTTCTCGCCGGCCTCCGTGCCGACGGCGCTGACCGTCAACGCGTCGCAGAGCAACGACGCCCGGGCGTCGTTCTCCAACTGGGGGACCTGCACCGACCTGTTCGCCCCGGGCGTGGGCGTCCTGTCGGCCTGGTACAACAGCAACACCGCCACCAACACCATCAGCGGCACGTCGATGGCCTCGCCGCACGTCGCGGGCGCGGCCGCCCGGGTGCTCAGCGTCAACCCGAGCTGGACGCCCGCCCAGGTCCACTCGTACATCGTCAGCCAGGCCACGCCCAACGTGATCACCAACCCCGGCACCGGCTCGCCGAACCGGCTGCTCTACCTGGCCCCCACCTTCTGACCGACACCGTCGGCACACCGGCCCCGGGGCGTTCACGCCCCGGGGCCGGCGCGCGTGCGGAGAGGTCGATGGTTGTCCATGTTGCGGGTGAGCCCGAGACGCGCCTAAGCTGCCCTCAGTGGGAGCGCTCCCGGGCCCGTGGGCAGGGTTCTGTCGCGAGCCTCCCGGCCGGACGATCCGCCTGCGGGCCGCCGGCGTACGAACTGCCGTAACCGTCCGGGCGGACGTGGCGTCCCGCCGCCCTGCGCTGCCGGCACCCCCACCACCGATCGGAAGCGAAGGCACCCGCATGAAGCTCCTACCGCGCCTGTCCCGGCGCACCCTGGTCATGGCCGGCGCGGTCGGCGCGCTGACCGTCGCGGCGTCGGCCGCCGTCCCGGCCGCCGACGCCCAGGCCGCCACCGGCTGCGCCGTCACCTACACCACCAGCAGTTGGTCCGGCGGCTTCACCGCCAACATCACGATCAAGAACCTGGGCGACGCGGTCGACGGGTGGACGCTCGGCTTCGCCTTCCCCGACGCCGGCCAGCGGGTCGGCCAGGGCTGGTCGGCGACCTGGAGCCAGGCCGGCACCGCCGTCACCGCGCGCAGCGTGAGCTGGAACGGCGCGCTGGCGACCGGCGCGTCGACAAGCATCGGGTTCAACGGCACGTGGAGCGCCGCCAACCCCGCGCCGACGGCGTTCACCCTCAACGGCACCGCCTGCACCGGCGCGACCACGCCGACCACCCCGCCGGCCCCCACCACGCCGCCGCCCACGACCCCGCCGCCGACCAGCCCGCCGCCCACGACCCCGCCGCCCACGACCCCGCCGCCGGGCGGTCAGACCCCGGTCGCGATCAACGGCCAGCTACGGGTGTGCGGGGTCAACCTGTGCAACCAGTACGGCCGGCCGATCCAGCTGCGGGGCATGAGCACCCACGGCATCCAGTGGTTCGCCCGCTGCTACAACGACGCCTCCCTCGACGCGCTCGCGGACGACTGGCGGGCCGACCTGCTGCGGATCGCCATGTACGTCCAGGAGGACGGCTACGAGACCGACCCGGCCGGCTTCACCAACCGGGTCAACGCCCTGGTCGACGAGGCCGAGCAGCGCGGCATGTACGCGCTGATCGACTTCCACACCCTGACGCCGGGCGACCCGATGCACAACCTCGACCGGGCCAAGACCTTCTTCGCCGCCGTCTCCGCCCGCAACGCCGCCAAGAAGAACGTCATCTACGAGATCGCCAACGAGCCCAACGGCGTCAGCTGGGCGACCATCAAGAGCTACGCCGAGCAGGTCATCCCGGTGATCCGCGCCAACGACCCGGACGCGGTGGTCGTGGTCGGCACGCGCGGCTGGTCCTCGCTGGGCGTCTCCGACGGCTCCAACGCCAACGAGATCATCAACAACCCGGTGAACGCCGCCAACGTGATGTACACGTTCCACTTCTACGCCGCGTCCCACCGGGACAACTACCGGGCCGAGGTGGAGCGGGCCGCCGCCCGGCTGCCGCTGTTCGTGACCGAGTTCGGCACGGTGGCCTACACCGGTGACGGTGGGGTCGACGTCGCCAGCAGCAACGCCTGGCTCGACCTGCTGGACCGGCTGAAGATCAGCTACGCGAACTGGACCTACTCGGACAAGGCCGAGGGCAGCGCCGCGCTGCGGCCGGGCACCTGTGCCGGGAGCACCTACACCGGCCCGGGCGTGCTCACCGAGTCGGGCGCCCTGATGCGGGACCGCATCCGTACGCCGGACAACTTCCCCACCGCCTGATCCCGTTCCCCGCGCGAGGCCCCGCCGCACCCGGCGGGGCCTCGCCGTGCTCGTCATGGGATGGGCGCCGGCCGGCGGAGGATCCACGGCGGGGCCGGCTGCGTCGCCGCGAGGTCGCCCCGCGGGACCTGTCGAGCTGATGTCGTGGACGATCCACCGTCATCCGGCCGGCAGCCGCGTGATGAGACGCAGCCGACCGGTCGCACGCGTCCTCAGGCGGGTACGGCGTGGTCCGACTCGAACCGCTCCCGGGTCAGGAACGCCAACTGGGCCCGCTTGTCGGGCATGTCGATCTCGTCGGCGAAGGTGAAGCCCTCCCGCCGCAGCCGGTCGAGCGCGCGCTCGTTGCGGACGTCGGGCTCGACGACGATCCGCAGCTGGGTGGGGTCGGCGAACAGGTAGCGGGCGAGGGCGGGGCCGATGGCCGTGGTGAGGCCCTTCGGCGGGCGCCGCCCGGGAGCGAGCAGCAGGTGCATCCCGACGTCGCCGGGGCGCACGGTGTAGCGCTCGCCGACCGGGTCCGCCTCCGGCTGGTAGGTCTGGAACAGGCCGATCGGCGCGTCGTCGAGCATGATCAGGTACGCGTGGTGGGTGTCGAGGCTGTCGACGAACTCGTAGATCTCCCGCACCTCGTCGACCGAGTGCGAACCCATGCCCCAGAACGCCGCCCGGGGCTCGGTCACCCAACCGTGCACCAGCTCCGCGTGGGCCTTCGGGTCCAGCGCGACGAGCGACAGCTTGCCGAAGCCGGGGATGTCTTCCTGATATGTCACGGTGCCGCGTCTCCTGGTTCTGGGGTGAGTTCTCGCCAGTCGGTGACCACCGGAACCAGCTCGCCGCCGGCCCACAGTGGCAGTTGGTCGTCGAAGTGCGGGTCGCCGGGGCGCCCGGACGCGCCGAAGGGGACGACCCAACGGCTCCGCGCGCGGTCGGTCAGGTCCCACACGTAGCGGGCCACCGGGCCCCGCCAGCACGCGTCGGACACGCCGGGCACGCTCGACGTGGCCAGCACGCAGTCGGCGTCGCCGGCCAGCGCGACCCGCTCGCGCATGCCGCGTACCGCCTCGTCGACGGCCGCCGCCACGCCGAGGTGGACGGGGTGCAGCACGTGCCGCCGGCCCCACGGCCCCGGCGGGTCGCCCGCCGCGACGTCCTCGAGCGCCCCGGCCGCCACGGGGCCGATCTCGCCGCCGAGGCGGTGCAGCCCGGTCGCCACCCCGTCCAGGGCGTGGCCGATGCGGGACAGCGGGTCGGTCCACGGCGCGAACAGGCCGTCGAACGCGCTCGGGGCGTCGCGCAGCGGGCGCAGGCACGGGTGGTCGTACAGCCGGCGGGCCAGGGCCGCGCGCCAGGCGGCCCAGGCGCCGGCGTCGGCGCTGTCGGCCCGCATGTCCCCGTCCCACGTGGTCAGCCGGTCCCGCAGCCGCCGGGCTGGTTCGCTGAGCCCGTCGGGGTCGACCCGGTCGAGCACGCCGCGCAGCGTCCCGGCCTCCAGCCGGGTGTCCATGTGTACGGCCTCCGCCCGGGCGCCGTCGGCGAGCAGGGCGCGGATGCGGCGGGCCCGGTGCGGCGGGGCGAAGCCGGTGCCGAGGTCCGCCACGTCGGGGCGGCGGTCGTTGGCGCAGACCGCGAACCCGTCGACGGCGGTGCGACGAGGCTCGGCGTAGCCGCCGTGCCACCGGTACCGGGGATCGTCGCCGGGCACCGGCTCGCGGCGGCACCGGTCGTCGCGCAGCGGGACGAGCCCGGCGACCAACTGGTGGACCGTTCCGCGCCGGTCGGCGACCAGGACGCTGTTGACCGGCTCGACCCAGTCGCGCAGCGCGTCGGCGACGTCGTCGACGCTGCGGGCCCGCAGCAGCGGCAGCAGCGCGTCGAAGCCCAGGCGCTGCTCGACCCGGCTGGGGGTACGCAGGCTGATCGCCTCGCCGGTGGCCCGGTCGTGGTCGACGACCGGGCCGCGCGGCGTCTCGATCACCTCGACGGACGCCGGTTCGCCGCCGCGGACCTCGATCCGCTCGACGTGCCGGTGCGCCGGCGCCCAGCCGTCCGCCTCGCGGACGAGGACCCGGTCGCCGTCGCGGCGCAGCTGTTCACGGTAGAGGTCCTGGTAGTCGGCCATGGCGTTGGTGACGGCCCAGGCGACCTCGCCGGCGTGTCCGAAGTGGGGGAGGCCGGGGACCCCGGGGAACGCGAAGCCGAACACGTCGAACTCGGGGCAGGCGAGGCGCACCTGCTGGTAGATGCCGGGCAGTTCGAGGATGCGGTGCGGGTCGCCGGCGACGACCGGCGCCCGTCCGGTGCCGGGGTCGCCGGGCACGGCCCAGGCGTTGCTGCCCGATCCGCCGGGACCCTCGACGGCGAACAGGTCGGTCGCGGACGGTCCGAGGGTGGCGGCGACGTGGGCGTGCCACAGCTTGTTGGGGAAGGTGGAGAAGAGCACGTGCTGGACGAGGAAGACCCCCAGCGGCGACCACGGCCGCCACCGGCCCGGGGCGCAGCCGGCCGCCGCGAACTCGGGTGCCGCGGCGGCGCCCTCGGCGAGCCCGTCGTTGACCCCGTCGACGTAGGCGCCGACCCACCGCCGGGTGGCGGGGGCGAGCCGCTCGAAGCAGCGCCGGGCGGTGTCGTCGAGGCGGGCCCGGCGGGCGAAGACGTCCCAGCCCAGCTCGGCGGGGCCGACGTGCTCGGCGAGCCGGCCCTCGGAGCGCCACCGTTCCACTTCGATCTGCCAGGCCCGGTCGACGGCGGCGACCCGCCCCTGCAACCGGGCGAGGCCGTCGACGCTGTCGGCGCGCAGGTGCGGGACACCCCACCGGTCGCGATAGACGCCGGTCATCGTGGCGCCTTGCGGATGAGCGACCGTCCCACCTGCCACAGGAATGTCAACTTAGGCTACCCTCCCCTAACTGAGGCAGACCTTACCTGGAGGGGTGCGTGAAGCGAAACTGGGAAGCCCTGGTGCTCAAGGCGATGGGCGGCCGCGAATTCCGGCTGACCGTGCTCGGCACCGAGTCCGTCGGCGAGCACTACCGCCGACTGCGCATGGACGGCGGCGGGCTGCTGGAGGCGTGCGGCGTGCACCCCACCATGTGGGTGCGGCTGTGGTTCGACAACGACGGCAAGCCGCACCAGCGCGCGTACACCCTCGTCGACCCCGACCCGGAGACCGGGCGGTTCGACCTGGAGTTCGCCATCCACGACGGATGCGCCGCCCGCTGGGCCGCCGCCGCCCAGGCCGGCGACACCATCGACGCGACCGTGCAGGGCACCGGGTTCAGCCTGCCGGACCCCGCCCCGCGGCACCTCTACCTGGTCGGCGACGCCGCCTCGCTGCCGGCGGTGAACAGCCTGCTCGCCGCGGCCCCCGACACCCCGGCGACGGTCTGGCTGGAGTACGCCCACGAGGGCGAGAAGGAACTGGCGCCGCGCGCCCACGCCAAGCACCAGGTCACCTGGGTGCCGCGCCGCGACGAGGGTCAGCACCTGGTCGAGACCGTCTGCGCGGCCCTGCCCGCCGCCGAGGACGCCCACTACTGGGTGGCCTGCGAGGCGGCCAGCACGCGCGGCATCACCAAGCACGTACGGCGGACGCTGGGCGTCGGCAAGCACCAGCTCACCTCGCTGGCCTACTGGAGCGCCAGGTGAGGGGTCGGCTCGGCACGCTGACCGCGCTCTACGTCACGCAGTACCTCGGCATCGGCTTCATCACCGTCGGGCTGACCGCCATCCTGCGCGACGGCGGCACCTCCCTCGACACGCTGGCGCTGTTGCAGTTCGTCGGTCTGGTCTGGCCGATCAAGTTCCTCTGGGCGCCCGTCCTCGACCGGTACGGCTCCCGCCACCGCGGCCACTACCGGTCCTGGCTGCTGGTGCTCCAGGGCGGCCTGGTGCTCGCCCTGCTGGCCCTGCTGCCGTTCGACCGCCCGGCCGGGCAGCTCGGCCCGGTCGTCGCGATCTGCGTCGCGTACGTGTTCCTCTCCGCGACGCAGGACATCGCCGTCGACGCCGTCGCCGTCCGGCTGCTCTCCGAGCGGTCGCGGGGGACCGGCAACGGCATCCAGGTCGCCGCGAGCTACGTCGGCAACCTGCTCGGCGGCGGCGCCTGCGTGATCGTCTACGACCGGTTCGGCTGGGCCCCCGCGATCCTGTTGCTCGCCGCGCTGACCGCCGTCGGCCTGCTGGTGGTGTGGCGGTTCCGCGAGCCGGAGCGCACCGACCGCGTCGCCAGCGCCGGCCAGGCCTACCGGGCGCTGCTGTCCGTGCTCGGGCAGCCCGGCTGCCGCCGCTGGACCTTCGGCGTGGTGCCGCTGGTCTACATCGGCGCGGGCGCGACGTACGCCCTGGTGACGCCGGCCCTGGTGGACGCGGACTGGTCGCTGGGGCGCATCGGCGTGGTGACCGGCGTGGTGACCAGCCTGCCGGCCATCGTGGCCGGTCTGGTCGCCGGGGCCGCGATCGGGCGGTTCGGGCGCGCCCGCGTGCTCGTCGCCGGGGGAGTGGCGCTCGCGCTGTCGACGGCGATGCTGCTGCCGTTGATGGACGGCCGGGCCCCGCTCGCCGGGACGGTCGCCGCGCTCTGCTGCTTCATGGCCGCCTACACGGTCGCCAACGTCGTGCTCTACACGGTCAACATGGACTACTCCCGGCCCGGCACGGGCGGCACGGACTTCACGGTGCTGTCGTCGTTCGGGTTGGTCTGCTCCTTCGTGGCGGCCTCCATCGCGCTGGCCGCGGCCGAGGTGTTCGGCTATCCCGCGGTCGCGGTGGCCTCCGTCGTGCTGGTGGCGCTCGGCGTCGCGCTGGGCCTCGGGCACCAGCGGCGATTCCCGCCCCGATCCCTTGTGGCGCCGGGCGAGCGGGAGTTGACGAAGGTGCCGGGCTGAGTGATACCGCTCAATGTGGGCAACGATGTTGACACATCCTTAGGTTAGGGTAACCTAAGCTTGCTCGATCACCGAGTGCGGGCGGATGGTGACGTCCCGCCATCTCGCCCCACCGTCCATTTCCGACCGCTGAGGACCCGCATGAGCCTGCCCGGATCCACCGTCCAGGTGCCTTCGACCGGGGTGACCCCCGCCTCCGACGGCGCCCGCGCCCACCTCTTCACCGCCGGCACGGTCGAGGACTACCGGCGCGTGCTGGCCGAGGGGATCGGCCGGGTCGCGACCCGGATGGCCGAGGTGGACCGGCCGTTCACCGGCGTGACACCGGACGAGCTGGTGCCGCGGATCGCCGGCATCGACCTGGACCGGCCGCTGGGCGACAGCGGCGCCGCGCTCGACGAGCTGCACGACGTCTACCTGCGCGACGCCGTCTACTTCCACCACCCCCGCTACCTGGCGCACCTCAACTGCCCGGTGGTGATCCCGGCGCTGCTCGCGGAGACGGTGCTCACCGCCGTCAACTCCTCGCTGGACACCTGGGACCAGAGCGCCGGCGGCACCCTGATCGAACGCCGCCTCGTCGACTGGACCGCCGACCGGATCGGCCTGGGGCCGGCCGCCGACGGCATCTTCACCAGCGGCGGCACGCAGTCCAACCTCCAGGCGATGCTGCTGGCCCGCGAGGAGACCTGCGCGAACCTCGTCGGCCGGGCGACCGAGCGGCAGTCCCGCCCGGAGCTGCTGTCGCGGCTGCGCATCATCACCTCGGCGGCCGGCCACTTCAGCGTGCAGAAGGCGGCCAAGCTGCTCGGCCTCGGCGCCGACGCGGTGGTCACCGTGCCCACCGACGCCGACCGGCGGATGCGCACCGCCGACCTGGCCCGGGAGATCGCCCGGTGCCGGGAGGAGGGGCTGGTGGTGATGGCGGTCGTCGCCACCGCCGGCACCACCGACTTCGGCACCATCGACCCGCTGCCGCAGATCGCCGACATCTGCGCCGCCGCCGGCGTCTGGCTGCACGTCGACGCCGCGTACGGCTGCGGGCTGCTGGTGTCGCCGACCCGGCGGCACCTGCTCGACGGCATCGAGCGGGCCGACTCGGTCACCGTCGACTACCACAAGTCGTTCTTCCAGCCGGTCAGCTCCAGCGCGCTGCTGGTGCGCGACCGGCGCGTGCTGCGGCACGCCACCTGGCACGCCGACTACCTCAACCCGGCCCGGATGGTCGAGCAGCGCATCCCCAACCAGGTCGACAAGAGCATCCAGACCACCCGCCGCTTCGACGCCCTCAAGCTCTGGCTGACCCTGCGGATCATGGGGCCGGACGCGATCGGCGAACTCTTCGACGAGGTGGTCGACCGCGCCGCCGCCGCGTGGCAGCTGCTCACCGAGGACCCCCGCTTCGAGGTGGTGACCCGGTCGCAGCTGAGCACCGTGGTCTTCCGCTACCTGCCGGCCGCCGCCGGCCGGGAGGTCGTCGACGACGCCAACCTGTACGCCCGCGAGGCGCTGGCGGCCTCCGGCGCCGGCCTCGTCGCCGGGACCAAGGTCGACGGCGCGCACTACCTCAAGTTCACCCTGCTCAACCCCGAGACCACGATGGACGACATCGCCCACGTCCTCGACCTCATCGCCGAGCACGCCGGCTGGTACGCCCAGACCAGGGCCACCGCCGAGCTGTCCTGCCCCGTCGGCTGACGATCCGCCCCCCGCTCTGGAGAACCGCATGTCGACGCACGACTTCATCGCCGTCGGGCTGGGCCCGTACAACCTGGGCCTGGCCTGCCTGACCGAGCCGATCGACGAGCTCGACGGGCTCTTCCTGGAGGCGCGGGACACCTTCAGCTGGCATCCCGGGATGCTGCTGGAGTCGACCCGGCTCCAGACCCCGTTCATCGCCGACCTGGTCACGCTCGCCGACCCGACCTCGCCGTACTCCTTCCTGAGCTATCTCAAGGAGTCCGGGCGGCTCTACCCGTTCTACATCCGGGAGAGCTTCTTCCCGCTGCGCAGCGAGTACGACGACTACTGCCGCTGGGCCGCCGGCAAGCTGCGTAGCGTCCGGTTCGGGCAGCAGGTCACCGCCGTCGGGTTCGACCCGGCCGACGAGCACTACACCGTGCGGGTCACGGTGACGGCCACCGGGGAGTCGGTCACGTACCGGGCCCGGCACCTGGTGCTCGGCACCGGGACCCCGCCGTACGTGCCGGAGGCCTGCGCGGGGCTCGGCGGCGACGTGATCCACAACTCGCGGTACGTGGAGCACCGGGCGGCGCTGCGCGCGAAGCGGAGCATCACCGTCGTCGGCAGCGGGCAGAGCGCGGCCGAGATCTACCACGACCTGCTCGCCGACATCGACGCGTACGGCTACCAGCTCAACTGGGTGACCCGGTCGCCCCGGTTCTTCCCCCTCGAATACACCAAGCTCACCCTCGAGATGACCTCGCCGGACTACGTGGACTACTTCCACGCCCTGCCGGAGCCCACCCGCTACCGGCTGGAATCCGAGCAGAAGGGGCTGTTCAAGGGCATCAACGCCGACCTGATCAACGAGATCTACGACCTGCTCTACGCCAAGAGCATCCCCGGCCCGGTCCGCACCCGGCTGCTGACCAACACCGCGCTGACCAGCGCCGCCCACGACGAGTCGAGCGGGACGTACACCCTGGGCCTGCGCCACGTCGAGCAGGAGCGCGACCTCACCCTCGACACCGAGGGGCTGGTGCTGGCCACCGGCTACCACTACCGGGTCCCGGAGTTCCTGGAGCCGGTGCGCGACCGGATCCGCTGGGACGCGCACGGGCGCTTCGACGTGGCCCGCAACTACAGCATCGACCACACCGGACGGGGCATCTTCCTGCAGAACGCCGGCACCCACACGCACAGCGTCACCTCACCCGACCTGGGCATGGGCCCGTACCGCAACTCGTGGATCATCCGGGAGCTGCTGGGCCGCGAGCACTACCCGATCGAGAAGGGCATCGCCTTCCAGGAGTTCGGCGTGCCGGCCGGGGCCACGTCGTGACCGAGGTCATCCACCGCCGCGTCGACGACCGGCTCGGCGAGTTCGCCCTGCGTACGCTCGACCCGGACGCCGACGCGCCGCTGCTGCACCACTGGGTGACCCACCCGAAGGCGGCGTTCTGGCTCATGCAGGACGCCGACGTGGCCCGGGTCGCCGAGGAGTACCGGCGCATCGCCGCGCACCCGCACCACGACGCGTTCCTCGGCCTGCACGAGGGCAGACCGGCCTTCCTCGCCGAGCGGTACGACCCCGCCCACGTCGAACTCGTCGGCCTGCACGACGCGGCCGACGGCGACGTCGGGATGCACTTCCTCTGCGCGCCCGCCGACGCCCCCGTGCACGGCTTCACCCTGGCGGTGATCACCACCGTGATGGGGTGGCTCTTCGCCGACCCGGCGACCCGGCGGGTCGTCGTGGAGCCCGACGTGCGCAACACGGCGGTGCACGCGCTCAACGCGGCCGTCGGCTTCACCGTGCTCGGCCCGATCCGCAAGCCCGAGAAGGACGCGCTGCTCAGCGTCTGCACCCGTGACCAGTTCCATGCCGCAACCCGAGGAGACGTGCCCGCGTGAACCCGCTCGCATCCGTGGCCCACCTGACGCCCGCGAACTGGGCGCACGCCAACCGGCTGCTGGTCCGCAAGGCGCTGGCCGAGTTCGCCCACGAGCGGCTCCTCGCGCCCGAGCCCGTGCCCGCCGAACCGGCCGGCGTGCCCGTGCCTGCCGACGAGCCCGCTGCCGCCGGCCCGGCCGCCGGGGAGCGGCGCTACCAGGTGCGCGGCGACGACGGCGAGGTCGTGTACCGGTTCACCGCGGGCCTGCTGGCCCTGGACCACTGGCGCATCGACGCCGACAGCATCACCCGCCACCGCGGCGACGCCGAGCTGCCGCTGGACGCCCTGGAGTTCTGCCTCGACCTGCGCGGGGCGCTCGGGCTGAGCGATGAGATCCTCCCCGTCTACCTGGAGGAGATCAGCTCCACGCTGGCCAGCACCGCGTACAAGCTCGACAAGCCGGCGGTCAGCGCCGCCGAGCTCGCCGAGGCGGACTTCCAGGCCATCGAGACCCAGATGACCGAGGGCCACCCGGGCTTCGTCGCGAACAACGGCCGCATCGGCTTCGGCATCGACGAATACCACGGGTACGCCCCGGAGGCCGGCCGCCCGCTGCGGCTGCTCTGGGTGGCCGGGCACCGCGACCGGACGAGCTTCAGCTGCGCCGCCGACCTCGACTACGACACCCTGATCCGCGCCGAACTCGACGAGGAGACCCGCGCCGGGTTCGCCGACACCCTGACGGGGCTCGGCCTCGACCCGGCCGACTACCTGTTCATCCCGGTACACCCGTGGCAGTGGTGGAACAGGATCTCCGTCACGTTCGCCGCCGAGGTGGCGCAGCGCCGGCTGGTGTGCCTCGGCCCCGGCCCCGACGAGTACCTCGCCCAGCAGTCCATCCGCACCTTCTTCAACGTCACCGACCCGTCCCGGCACTACGTCAAGACGGCGCTGTCCGTGCTGAACATGGGCTTCATGCGGGGGCTCTCCGCCGCGTACATGGCGGCCACCCCGGCCATCAACGAGTGGCTCGCCGACCTGATCGACGGCGACGAGGTCCTCAAGCGCACCGGGCTGACGATCATCCGCGAGCGGGCCGCCGTCGGGTACCGGCACCTGGAGTACGAGGCGGCCACCGACCGGTACTCCCCGTACCGGAAGATGCTGGCGGCCCTGTGGCGGGAGAGCCCGGTGCCCGCGCTGGAGCCGGGCCGGCGACTGGCCACCATGGCGTCCCTGCTGCACACCGACCGCGAGGGCCGCTCGTTCGCCGCCGCGCTCATCGCCCGGTCGGGGCTGGCGCCACAGGCGTGGCTGCGCCGCTACCTCGACGCCTACCTCACCCCGCTGCTGCACAGCTTCTACGCCCACGACCTGGCCTTCATGCCGCACGGCGAGAACGTCATCCTCGTCCTGGACGGCGGGACGGTCGAACGGGCGATCTTCAAGGACATCGCCGAGGAGATCGTGGTGATGGACCCGGACGCCGACCTGCCCCCGCTGGTCGAACGGATCAGGGCCGACGTGCCGGAGGACATGAAGCTGCTGTCCATCTTCACCGACGTCTTCGACGGCTTCCTGCGCTACCTCAGCGCCATCCTCGTCACCGAGGGCGTCCTGGACGAGGAGGCCTTCTGGCGGACGGTCGCCGGGTGCGCCGCCGACTACGCCGACAGCGTCCCGCACCTGGCCGAGCGGCTGCGGCGCTACGACCTGTTCGCCCCGGAGTTCGCGCTGTCCTGCCTCAACCGGCTCCAGCTGCGCAACAACCAGCAGATGGTCGACCTCGCCGACCCGTCGGCCGCGCTGCAACTCGTCGGCACCCTGACCAACCCCATCGCCCGCTTCGCCCCGGCGGCCCGATGACGACCACGACGCTCGCGCCCCCCGCCGGGGCACCGGCCGGCGACGCCGACGGCCGGGTGCGGGGCCGGTGGCTGATCCTCGCCGTGCTCTGTCTCGCCCAGGTCACCGTGGTGCTCGACAACACGGTGCTGACCGTGGCGATCCCCGTGCTGACGACCGAGCTGGCCGCCAGCACCGCCGACGTGCAGTGGATGATCAACGCGTACGCGCTGGTCCAGTGCGGACTGCTGCTCACCGCGGGCAGCGCCGCCGACCGGTACGGCCGCCGCCGGATGCTGCTCGCCGGCCTCGTGCTGTTCGGGCTCGGGTCGCTGGCGGCCGGGCTCGCCCAGTCCAGCGGCCAGCTGATCGCGGCCCGCGCCGGCATGGGGATCGGCGGCGCGCTGCTGGTCACCGCCACCCTCGCGGTGGCGATGCAGGTCTTCGACGACGCCGAGCGGTCCCGGGCGATCGGCCTCTGGGCGGCGGCGAGCGCGCTGGGCTTCGCGGCCGGGCCGCCCTTCGGCGGGCTCGTCCTCGCCCACCTGCCGTGGGGGGCGATCTTCCTGGTCAACGTCCCGATCGTGCTGGTCTGCCTGGTCGCGGCCCGGGCGCTGGTGCCCGAGTCGCGCCGGCCGGCCGGCGGCCGGCTCGACCTGGGCGGCGTGCTGCTCTCCACGGCCGGCCTGACCGGGGTCGTCTACGCGATCATCGCCGGGCCGGAGCACGGCTGGGGGGCCACCCCGGTGCTCGGCGCGGCGGTCGCCGGGGTGCTCCTGCTCGCCGCCTTCGTGGCCTGGGAACGCCGGGTCGCCGACCCCATGCTGGACATGCACTTCTTCCGCAACCCCCGCTTCGTGGGTGCGGTCTCCGGCGTCGTCCTGATCACCTTCGGCGCCACCGGCGCGCTGTTCCTGCTCACCCAGCACCTCCAGTTCGTACGCGGCTACCCGGCCTGGGAGGCGGGGCTGCGGATGATGCCGTTCGCGCTCTCCATCGTCCTGCTCAACGTGGGCGGGGTCGCCGCACTGGTGATCCGTCGCCTCGGGCTGGCGTACTCGATCGCCCTCGGCATGACGCTGCTCGCCGCCGGTCTCGCCCTGATCACCCACGCCCCGTCGGACGGCTACGGGGTGCTGCTGTCGGGCCTGCTCGTGATGGGCGCCGGCTGCGCCGTGGCCAACCCGGCCATCGTCGAGGCCGTGATGAGCGCGATCCCGCCGGAGAAGGCCGGGGCCGGGGCGGGCGTGGACGGCACCATGACGGAGGTCGGCAGCAGCCTCGGCATCGCCGTGCTGGGCGCGATCCTCAACGCCCGGTTCGCCGCGCTGCTGCCCGCCGCCGTGGCGGGCGCCGGATCGTTCCCCGCCGCGCTGGCCGCCGCGCGGACCGAGCCGGAGCGCGCGCTCGTCTCCGACGCGTTCCGCTCCGCTCTGGAGACCGGCCAGACGGTCGGCGCCGTGGCCGTCTTCGCGGGCGGCTGCGTCGCCGCCGCGCTGCTGCGCCGGGCCGAGCGGGCCGGCTGAGGCACTCAGCTCCGGCGGAGCGTGCGCAGCGCGCCGGCCCAGGCGACCACCTCGTCGAGCATGGTGCCGAGGGCCTGCTCGTGGTGCGCCGCCGGCCGGAAGTCGCGGAAGTTGACGAAGTCCGTCGTCAGCGAGAGCGCGACCTGGGACCGGACGTCGGCCACGCCGAGCTGCCCGAGCACCAGCCGCAGGTGCTCCGCCGCCCGGGTGCCGCCGTGCACGCCGTAGCTGACCAGACCGGCGGACGCGTGCTGCCACTCCTTGAAGAGGAAGTCGACGGCGTCCTTCAGCGCGCCCGGGATCGAGTGGTTGTACTCCGGGGTGACGAAGACGAAGCCGTCGAACCCGGCGACGGTCGACGCCCAGCGGCGGACGGCGGGGCGCCTCGACGGCGCCATCGACGGCGGCAGCACCTCGTCGAAGTGCGGCAGGTCGTAGTCGGCGATGTCGACCAGCTCGACCGTGGCGTCGCCCCGCTTGGCGGCGACCTCGGTCACCCAGCGGGCCACGGCGTCGGCCTTGCGCCCGGGCCGCGTGCTGCCGACGATGACACCGATCCTGACCATGCTGATCTCCTTCTACGGGGTGGGGATGGGACACGCGGGGGCCGGCGTGCCGGTCAGGCCACGGGCCAGCTCCACCGCGCCGTGCAGGGACGACAGCGCACCCAGGGCGGCGGCCCGCACCGGTGGCGCCGGCCGTCCGGGCCGGCCGGCGGACCGGGCCCGCTCGGCGACGAGCGGCACCAGGCCGGGCAGGCCGGCGGCGAACCCGCCGCCCACGATCGCCAGCGCCGGGTCCAGCAGCTCGCCGAGGCTGACCACCGCCGCCGCCAGCGCCCGGCAACTCGCGTCGACCGCCTCCACCGCCCACGGTCGGCGCTCGTCGAGCCCCGCCCGCAGGTCGTCGAAGCTCACCTCGTCGCCGCGGCCGGCGCCCGCCCGGCGCAGGGTGGCCGGGCCGGACGCGATCGACTGGAGACAGCCGCGCCGGCCGCAGTCGCAGCGCTCGCCGTCGAGGGCGACGACCATGTGACCGATCTCGGCGGAGGAGCGGCCGGGCACCGACCGCCCCGCCAGCACCACGCCGCCGCCGATCCCGGTGCCGACGCCCAGGTAGACCACGTCGTCCCGGCCGGCGTGCCGGGCCTCGGCCAGCGCGGCGAGGTCACCGTCGTCGGCGACGGCCGTCGCCGCGTCGGGGAAGAGGCGGCGTAGCGCGCCGGCGAGGTCCAGCCCCGCCCAGCCGGGCCGCCCGGGCCAGGTGGTGACGGTGCCCGCCGGGTCCGTGGTCGCCGGCATCGCCACCCCGACCGCACCCACCGGTCCCCACGCCTCGCGCAGCCGCTCCACCTCGGCCGCCAGCGCGGCCAGGTCCGCAACCGGGTCGGCGCCGCGCGGCCAGCGGAAGGTCCGGTCGTACGCCGGCCGTCCGGGCGCCTCCGCGCGCAGCGCCACCTTGGTGCCGCCGACGTCGACGCCCAGCACACCGGGAGTCGGTTGTGGAACGGTCACGTCCGGACCTCAGCCCTCGAGCACGTGCAGGACCACGAGCGCGACGGCCGCCACCGCGAAGATCACCGGCGTCAGGGTCATCGCGGCCGGGTCCTTCGCGCGGGCGTGGTAGACGACCGCGCCCACCATCTGCAGGGCCAGACCGATCGCCGCCGCGATGCCCAGCGGCGGCCAGAGCAGACCGAGCAGCAGCCCGGCGACCGCGGCGAGTTCCAGCACCCCGAGCAGGCGCGTCAGGCCGGGCGAGACGCCGAGGTGGTCCATCCGCTCGCGCATCTGCGCCTGCCCGGTGAGCTTCGGCACGGCGGTGCCGAGGAACACCGCGGCGAGGATGAGGGTCAGGACGAGGATGGGAATGTGCACGTGGTGTCCTTCGGGAAGAGTCGGAACGTGCGGACGACCGTACCGCTGGCGCATCGACGCCGATGGGGCCGTACGGTGCGGGGCCGGGTCGTCACCGGACGGTCGCGACGAGGGCGCGGGCGGCCAGGCGGTAGCCCAGCGACCCGAGCCCGACGATGACGCCGCTGGCCAGCGGGGCGATCACCGAGTCGTGCCGGAAGCTCTCCCTGGCCCAGACGTTGGACAGGTGCACCTCGACGAAGGGCCGGGGATAGTTGGCCAGCGCGTCGCGCAGGCTCCAGCCCGCGATCATCAGGGCGCCCGGGTTGACGATGGCGCCCACGGTGTCGTAGTTGTTCTGGATGGCGCGGATCAGGGCGCCCTCGCAGTCGTGCTGCTCGGCCACCACCCGCCATCCCCGCCCCGCGACCTCCTCGCCGACCGCGCGTTCGATGTCGTCCAGGGTGTCGGTGCCGTAGATCTCCGGCTCCCGTCGGCCGAGGATGCCCAGGTTCGGGCCGTTCAGCAGCAGCACGTCCGACACGCTTCACCTCGCGGGGCGCGGCCCTGTCCCGACAAGGCCCGATGACTGGTCCACCGCAGTCTTACTACGCCCGCGGCGCCGGGCGAACCGGCGGTGGCCGTGGCGCGGCGGACTAAGGGGTGGCTAGGGGCTGTTAGGGGCGGTGACCGCGCGTCCGCTTCGGTTACCGTCCTCCCTGCCGAAGCGACGCCGCCGGCTCCAACGGATGCGTCACCTACCTCGAACCGGCCATCGGCGCCCCGGTGCGCCCGGACCGCGTACCGGCGGTCCCCGGTCGTCCCGCCCGATGGTCCGGCGAAGCCCCTGGTCTGCCCGAGTTGGGAAGTGGGAAGTCATGAGTGGTCAGCCCTCGACGGTGTCCGAGTTCCCGGAGTGGCCGCAGTTCGGCGACGAGGAGCGCGCCGGACTGATCCGCGCCCTCGAACAGGGCCAGTGGTGGCGGATGGGCGGCAGCGAGGTCGACTCCTTCGAGCGGGAGTTCGGCGACTACCACGGCACGCCGCACGCGCTCGCCGTCACCAACGGCACCCACGCCCTCGAGGTCGCCCTGGAGGTGCTCGGCGTCGGGCCCGGCACCGAGGTGATCGTCCCGGCCTTCACGTTCATCTCGTCCTCGCTGGCCGCGCAGCGCCTCGGCGCGGTCGCCGTGCCGGTCGACGTCGACCTCGACACCTACTGCGTCGACCCGGCCGCCGTCGAGGCCGCGATCACCCCCCGCACCAAGGTCGTCATGCCGGTGCACATGGCCGGCCAGTTCGCCGACATGGACGCGCTGGACAAGCTCGCCGCCGACGCGGGGGTGGCGGTGCTCCAGGACGCGGCGCACGCCCACGGCGCGCAGTGGCAGGGCAAGCGGGCCGGGGCGCTCGGCTCGGTGGCCGCGTTCAGCTTCCAGAACGGCAAGCTGATGACCGCCGGCGAGGGCGGGGCGGTGGTCTTCCCCGACGAGGAGCTGCGCGAGCGGGCGTTCCTCGTGCACAGCTGCGGCCGGCCCCGCACCGACCGGGACTACCTGCACGGCACCACCGGCTCGAACTACCGGATGGGCGAGTTCACCGCCGCCGTGCTGCGCGCCCAGCTGTCCCGCCTGGACGACCAGATCGCGGTACGCGAGCAGCGCTGGCCGCTGCTGTCGAGCCTGCTCGCCGAGATCCCCGGCGTGGTTCCGCAGACCACCGACCCGCGTACCGACCGTAACCCGCACTACATGGCGATGTTCCGCGTTCCCGGCATCAGCATGGAGCGCCGCCGTGCCGTGGTCGACGCGCTCATCGCCCGGGGCGTCCCGGCGTTCGTGGCGTTCCGGGCGATCTACCGGTGCGAGGGCTTCTGGAAGGCCGGCGCCCCCGACGAGTCGGTCGAGGCGATCGCGGCCCGCTGCCCCAACGTCGAGCAGATCCACTCCGACTGCATCTGGCTGCACCACCGCACCCTGCTCGGCACGGAGCAGCAGATGCACGACATCGCCGCCGTGCTCGCCGACGTCCTCGCCGGATGACGGCCCTGCCCCCGGCCACCGCGCCCGACCGACCGGTGCGGGTCGCGGTGGCCGGCCTCGGGTGGGCCGGGCGGGAGATCTGGCTGCCCCGGCTCGCCGCGCATCCGGGCTTCGAGGTGACCGCCGTGGTCGACCCGCAGCCCGGCGTCCGCGAGCGGGCCCGGGCCACCCACCACGTCCCGTCCGCGTACGCCGACGTCGACGAGCTGCCGGCCGGGGCGGTCGACCTGGTGGTGGTGGCCGTACCGAACCACCTGCACGCCAGCGTCGCCGTCCGGCTGCTGCGCCGGGGCGTACCGGTGTTCCTGGAGAAGCCGGTCTGCCTGACCTCCGCCGAGGCGACCCTGCTGGCCGACGCGGAACGCGACGGCGGCGCGGTGCTGCTGGCCGGCAGCGCCGCCCGCTACCGGGCCGACATCCGGGCCCTGACCGGCGTGGCCGGCGAGCTGGGCCCGATCCGGCACGTCGACGTGGCCTGGGTCCGCGCCCGGGGGGTGCCCGACGCGGGCGGCTGGTTCACCCGGCGCGACCTCTCGGGCGGGGGAGCGCTGGTCGACCTCGGCTGGCACCTGCTCGACACGGTGCTGCCGATGCTCGGCCCCACCCGGGTCATCCACGCCATCGGCAGCGTCTCCGACGACTTCGTCAACGACAGCGCCGCCCACGCCGCCTGGCGCAGCGACGCCGGCGCCGGTGGCCGCGCCCCCGGGGACGTCGAGGACACCGCCCGGGGCTTCCTGCTCACCGCCGAGGGGTCCTCGGTCGCCCTGCACGCCTGCTGGGCCTCCCACGAGTCGCTGGACCGCACCACCGTCACCGTGCACGGCGCCGCCGGGTCGGCGACGCTGCGCTGCACGTTCGGCTTCAGCCCCAACCGGGAGCCGACGCCGGTGCTGACCCGTACCCGGGACGGCGAGACCGTCCGGCTGTCGCTGCCCGAGGAGCCGATCGGCGCCGAGTACGACCGCCAGCTCGACGCCCTCCCGGGGTTGCTCGCCGATCCGACCGGCCGGGGCGCGGCCGTCGCCGAGGCCCACCGGACCATCGACATCATCGAGCGGATCTACCAGTCCGCCCGGCCCACCGCGCCGGAGCGGCAGCACGCGCTGGCGGGCCGTCACGACCGGTGAGAACCACCGTCGGCCCCACTCGCTTCCGGGAGCAGCCATGAGCCATCCATCGTCCACCGTCGAGGTGACCCCGCCGTCGCCGGGCCGCGGCCCGATCCGCGCGGTCGTGTTCGACCTCGACGGCGTCATCGTCGACAGTTCGGCCGTCATGCGTGAGGCGTTCAGCATCGCGTACGCCGAGGTGGTGGGCGACGGGCCGGCGCCGTTCGAGGAGTACAACCGGCACATGGGCCGGTACTTCCCGGACATCATGCGCCTGATGGGGCTGCCGCTGGAGATGGAGGAGCCGTTCGTCCGGGAGAGCTACCGGATGGCCCACCTGGTGCCGCTCTTCCCCGGCGTGCGGGAGACCCTGGAGACGCTGCACTCCCGGGGGATCCGGATGGCGGTCGCCACCGGCAAGGCCGGCCCCCGGGCCCGCTCGCTGCTCGACCAGCTCGGCGTGCTGGGCCTCTTCGGGCAGGTGATCGGCTCCGACGAGGTGGCCCGCCCGAAGCCCGCCCCGGACATCGTGCTCCAGGCGCTCGGCCACCTCGACGTGCCGCCGCAGCAGGCGATGATGGTCGGCGACGCGGTCATCGACCTGCTCAGCGGCCGGGACGCCGGGGCGACCGCCGTCGCCACCACCTGGCACGGCGGGGACGTGGCCGCGCTGCTCGCCGCCGGCCCCGACCTGGTCCTCCACGCCCCGGCGGACCTGCTCGCGCACTGCCCCGCAGCCCTCGTCCACTGACCCGCGTCGGGCGGTTTCCGGCTACTCGCCGGCCTGCCCGTCGATGCTCTCGCGCAGCAGGTCCAGGTGGCCGCAGTGACGCGCGGTCTCCTGGATCATGTGCGCGAGCGCGTATCGCAGGGTGAAGGAGACCCCGGCGGCCCGGGCGCGGTCGTCGAGCGCCGCGCCCGCCACGACCGCCGAGGACCGCGCGCACTCGGCCTGGTAGGCCTCGACGATCTCCGCCAGCGAGTCCTCCGGGCGGAGAGCGAACGCGCCGGGCTCGTCGTCGGTCCACGGCGGAGGCAGCTCGTGACCGGCGAAGTCGATGCTGAACCAGTACCGCTCCACCCCCGTCAGGTGCTTGACCAGCCCTGCGGGCGCGAGCGCGGACGCGGGCACGGGTCGGCCGAAGGCCTGCTCGTCGGTGAGCCCGGCGACCTTGTGCGCCACCGAGGCCCGCAGGAAGTCGAGCAGGCCGGACAGGGTCTCGCGTTCGTCACCGTCCTCCGGAGGGCGGCTGCGGACCAGGGGCGCGACGGAAGCATCGGTCATCGGGCCACCGTAGTGTCCGGCACCGACGCTTTCGGGCGTCGGGACCTGCCGGCCCCTTTCGCCATCATCCCGCCCGCACCCCGGCGGGCGCGGGCGGCCGGCCTGGCCGCCCGCGCCGCACCCGTGCGGGAGGTGCACCATGACCGGGTGAACTTTCTGGAGTTGCAGCAGCGCCTGCGCGCCGCCGGCCACGACCCGTTCCAGGTGCACGCCCCGCACTACGACACGTTGGACAGCCGGAGTCGCGCAGCGGCCAGGTCGACGTCGATCTGCCACGGCGCGTGGAACCTGCTGATCGAGGACGGTCGGTACATCGTCACCGTCCGGGATCTGTACCGCCCCGCCCGCTATCCGGCCGACACCCAAGGCCCCGAGCCGGTCGTCTTCGACAGCGAGCAGGCCGCCTGCGAGGAGCTGTGGGCCATCGCCAGCAGGCTCGATCCGCCCGGCAGCGTGCGAGCGGTCACCGCCGACGAACTCGACCCCGTCGCGGGCGACTGGCTGCGCGAGTGCGGCTGGTGGCCGCCGGCGGAGTTGTACGGCAACCCCTTCGTCGCCACCCGCGACCGGCAGTCGTACCGGATCGCCGAACGCGCCGGCCGGTTCGAGCTGCACCTGCGCGACCACGGCGTGGCCAAGCTCGGCGATCCGGTGTACGCCGCCGACGACCTGGCCGACGTCACCCGGGTCCTGCTGACCGAGGTCGGCAACCGTTCCGCCCCACGCCCGCTGGGCTGGCCGTGCGTGGGGTTCCGGATCCGCTGGGCCGACGAGGAGGAACTCGCCGCGCTGCGTGCCCTCGACCTCGCGGCGATCACGCGGGCGTACCGCACCGAGCGTCCGGGCCCGCCGCTGCGGATCATCTCGGAGGGGCCCGACCTGTCCCTGGTCACCACCGAACTCGTGGAACGGGCGGAACGCAGCGGCCATCCGCTGCACCGGTTCGTGCGCACCGCCGAGTCGGCGGCGTTCGGCATGGACGTGCGGTACGTCATCCGGCGTCACCACGAGCCGCTGCGCTACAGCGTCGACCGCTACGGCGAGCGGGAGAACCATGCCACCACCGTGTTCACCGCCGAGGACCTGGCGCCGATCCACGAGTACCTGAGGCAACGCTTCCGGCCCTGACCGTGGGCCGGTTCCAGCGGCGCGTCGTTCCTCCGCGGACGCGGCCCGGGTGACTCCGGTGGCAGACGGGTCGAGGCCTCGGCGGGCCTTCTCAGCGCGCCTCGTCGGCGGCCTCGGGTCCGGCCTTCAGGAAGCGCAGCATGGCGGTGGCCAGCATCTCGGCGACGGGGGGCGGGACCAGGTCGGTGCGGATGGTGACGCGCAGGAGGGCGCCCGCGGCATTGGGAAGCACCTCGGCGACGCAGGAACCCGACCACTCCCGGGCGTACGGGTCGACGACCTCCTCGGTCCGGCAGCCGGGCAGCTCCAGCGGAGGGACGAGGTTGTCCTGGTAGGCGAAGGAGGGCAGGCTGTTCGCCACCTCGCGGGACATGCCGAGGACCGGGTCGGTGGTCATCTCCACGAAGGAGACGTCCTGGGCGGCCATCAGCCCGTCCGCGGTGCGCTGGACCGCGCGGATCAGGTCCTTCTCCGGCCCGTCGAACCGGACCCGCAGGCAGTTGGAGGTGATCCTGCTCGTGAGGGTGGAGTCGAGGATCCGGCTGCCGCGCTGGGCGACGATCATCAGCAGGGCGATGTCGTCCTGCTGGTGGATGGTGCGCAGCGCGCAGGCGTACGCGGCGGCGAAGTAGGTGGAGCGGCTGAACCGGTGTTCCCGGGCGGCCCGGTCCCAGCGGTCCAGCACCTCGGCAGGGACGGCGACGACGTGCCCGGTCCGGGGGCCCCAGGTCGGGGTCTGCTCCAGGAGCGACTGGGGTCGGCCCTCGCCCTGGCGGGCGAGTCCCCGCAACTGCGCGCGCCAGTAGTCCCGCTGCGCGTCGAGGTCGGTGGCGGCCCGCAGGCGGGTGTGCTCGTCGTGGAACTGGCGCAGCGTGGGTGCGGGGCGGTCCCACGCGGGTGCCCGGCCGGCCAGGCGGGCGGCGTAGGCGTGGCCGAGGTCGCGGACGAGCAGCCCGTGTGACCACCCGTCGAAGGCGATGTGGTGGATGCCGACGCCGAAGAGGATCCGTCCGGTCGATCTCTCGCGGACGAGCGCGGCCCGCCAGTTGCGGCCCTGGGTGTAGTCCAGCGGCTGCTGCACCGCCTCGGCGAGCTGGTCGAGCGCCTCCTGTTCGCTCGCGGCGTCGGTGAGCAGCCGGAGCGGGGGCATGCCCGGGTTCGGCGGGACGACGGCCACGGGCGGGTCCACCCGCCGGTAGCGGGCGTACAACGCCTCGTGCCGCCGGTGCACGTCGCCGAGCGCCGCCATCAGCGCGCGGAGGTCCGGTTCGCCCTCGATCCACCAGGTGGCCGGGCAGACCAGGTCGAAGGGGAGCCAGACGAACTTGCCGACCGACAGGGTCAGCGGGACGGGCCCGGTCGGGCCGGGACGGCCGGTGACGGGCGGTTCCGGTTCGGCCGTCGGGCGGCGGGGCGCGGTGGTGAGCCAGTGCGCCAGGCCGTGCGGGGTGGGTGTGCGGTGGATCTGCGAGACGGGTACGACGACGTCGGCGGCCTCGTCGACGGCGGCGGCGACGGCGGCGGACTGCAGGGAGGTGCCGCCGAGGGCGAAGAAGCTGTCCCGCGTGCCGACCCGGTCCAGCCCGAGGACGGTCGCGAACACTCCGGCCACGAGACGTTCCTCGTCGGTCTCGGCCTCGACGTAGTCCACGCCGAGGTCCGGGCGCTGCGAGCCCGGTTCCGGTAGCGCCCGTCTGTCGATCTTTCCGGTGCCGCCGACGGGGAACCGGTCGAGGACCATGATCACGGCGGG
>NZ_JBHMIR010000029.1:0-73722 GCF_048060285.1 Micromonospora sp. LOL_025
CGCCGGCGCGGCGGAGCCGGCGCCACCGGCGAGCGCGGCGCCGGCCGGTACGGTCGCGGCGCCGGGCATGGCCCCGGCCGGTGGCGCGGGCCCCACCGGATCGGCGCCGCCGGGTGGCAGCGTCGCGGCACCGGCGCCCGTCAGGACGGGACTGCCCCCGGCGGCCGTGCCAGTGCCGCCGCCGGCCGGGGCGGCCGCCGCGCCCGGCGTGACGCCGGCCCCCGACGGCAGCCCGGACCAGTCCGGGCCGTCGGTGGTGGCCCGCACCGCCTCCCAGGCGACCCGGTAGCGCCTGGCGAGTTCGTCCAGCTGCGCGCCGGCCTGCACCTGCAACTGCCTGACCTGGTTCTCCACCATCACGTACGCGGCCGGGCCGGGCGGGTCCAGGCTGTTCGCCTGCCGGTTGAGGCTTGCCTCCAGCGCCCTCGCCTTCTCAAGGTTCGTCCGGACGAGGTCGTAGGTGGGCCTGATCGAGCCGGCCACCTCGTCGATCCTGGCCTGCGGCCGGTGGCGGTCGATGACGGCGGCCCGGCCCTCCAGCCTGGACCGGCTGGTGTCGGCATGACCCGCGAACGAGTCGCCGACCCCGTCGGTCCAGTCCCTGTCGAGATCGGCGACGGCCGTGCGCAGGGACCTGCTCGCCTGCCGCAACTCGACGAGCGCCCTGTCCCACAGCAACGCCCGGGAACGGAGCGGGTCGATGTTACGCAGCTCCTGCTCGACGAGGAGCAACTGCTGCGGCAACGGCATGTCCTGGTAGCCCACGACTCACCCCCGGTAGCCGGCGTCGACGCCGACGATCGCCGCCTCGCCCGCCGCCTCGGCGTCGAGGTAGGCGCCGCCACTGGCCCGCGCCGCCGTCGTGTAGCTCTGGAAACCCTGGTTCGCCTCGGTGACGAACCGCATCAACTCCGTGGTCGCGACGGCGTCCACGGCGGCGAACACCGCGCTCTCCGGCATGCCCACCCGGGTGAACGCCGGCTGCTCGCCGAGAACTCCCGGATCGGGGCCGGTCGCCGAGAAGCGCGTCATCGCTTCCGGGTCGCCACTGATGAACCCACCCACTGCTCGGGGCATGCCTCCTCCTGACAGACGTCGACGCTGCTGGTCGGTCCAGCTCACCACCGGGTCTACGCCGGCGGCGGCCGGCGACAGCAAGCGGCCACCTTCACCGCGTCGGTGGCAACCAGGCGAGCTGCACCAGCCTCGGCGCCTCCGCCCGGGTGATCAGCCGGCCCCGCCCGGGGGGCATCGGTTCGGCCTTGAGTCCACCCAGCAACGGCCCCTCACTCCGGTCGCCGGACAGAAGCACACCCGTGCTGCCGACGTCCCGCATCCGGGAGACGAACGGGTCGTACAGCGCCCGGGCGGCACCGCCGGTGCGCCGCGTGAGCACCACGTGCAGGCCGATGTCCCGGCCCTGCGCCAGGTAGTCCAGCAGGGGCGACAGGGGGTTGCGCAGCGAGGTGGCCACCAGGTCGTAGTCGTCGACCAGGACGAACAGCTCCGGCCCCTGCCACCAGGCCCGCCTGCGCAACTGCTCGGCGGTGACAGCGGGCCCGGGCAGCCGGTCGGCCATGCCCCGGGCCGCCTCCGCGATCAGGTGGGTGGTCGTGGCGAGGTCGCCACCGAAGCCGAGCAGGTGCTCCGAGCCCACCTCGCCGAGCAGCCCGCGACGGTGGTCCACCAGGATCAGCCGAGCCTGGCCCGGCTGGTACGTGTCCACGATCCGGCGGGCGAGCGTACGCAGGAAACCGGTCTTGCCGGACTCGGCGTCGCCGAGGAGCAGCAGGTGCGACTCCGTGGCGAAGTCCAGGTGCACCGGCGCGAGATCCTGCTCGGCGATGCCGACCGCGAGTCGGTGGGTCGACGGGTCGACGGCCGGCGGCAGGGCCTGGTAGGGAAGGCGACCGGGCAGCATCCGCACCGCAGGTGCCCGATCGCCGCGCCAGCCTGCGGCCACCCCGTCGACCAGCGCGGCCAGACCGGCGGTCAGGTCGCCGGCCGACCGCCTACCGTCGACGCGCGGCAGCGCCATCAGGATCTGGTGCCGGCTCACGCAGACGCCCCGGCCGGGCGCGTTCTCCGGCACCCGCAGCGCCGCCGCCCGGTCGATCATCGTGTCGACGGGGTCGCCCAGCCGCAGCTCGACCCGGCTGCCGAAGAGATCCCGGGCGGTGGGCCGCAGGTCGAGCCAGCGCGAGCAGGCGACCAGCAGGTGCACCCCGTAGGCCAGCCCTCGGGTGGCGATGCCGACGACCACCTCCTCGAGGTCCTCGAACTCCTTGCGCAGCGTCGACCAACCGTCGATCACCAGGAAGACGTCGCCGTACGGGTCCTCGGTGACCGTGCCGGCAGCCAGCAGCTGGCGGTAGCCGGCCATCCCGTCGACGTCCCGCTGCGCGAAGCGGCGTTCCCGGTCGGCGAGCACGGTGGCGACCTCGGCGACGGTGCGGCGTACGGCGCCGACGTTCTGCCGACCGGCGACCCCGCCCACGTGCGGCAGCCCACGGACCGCGCCGAGCGCGCCACCCCCGAAGTCCAGGCAGTAGAACTGCACCTCGCGCGGGGTGTGGGTGAGCGCGAGGCTGGCGATGACGGTACGCAGCGCGGTGCTCTTGCCCGACCGGGGACCGCCGGTCACCACGGCGTGCCCGGCCCCGCCCGACAGCTCCAGCACCAGCCGATCCCGCCGCTGGTCCAGCGGCCGGTCGACCAGCCCGACCACGGCCGACAACGACCCACCGGCTCCGGCGTCGCCGGCCCGCAGCCCGCGTACCGGGTCGACGAGCACCCCGCCGAGCAGTTCGTCGAGGGTCGCCGGTTCCTCCAGCGGCGGCAGCCACACCCGGTGCGCCGGGGTCCCCCGGCCCGCGAAGCGCTCCACCAGGATGTCCAGCAGGCTCTCGCCGACCGCGTCGTCCGGGTCCCCGGTGGCGTCGTCCGGCTCGTCGGAGTCCACGGTCTCCGCTGCGTGGTAAGTGGTCGAGTACTCGATCAGCTCGAGTCGATCCGGCCGCGCCGGCCCGCCGGCACCGACGACGGCCGGAGCGTGCACGCCGGAGACGTACGCCGAGCGGAACCTCGCCAGCGGCTCGGTGCCGAACGCCAGATAGCCGTAGCCGGGCGCGCGGGGCAGGGAGAACGCGTCGGTCACGCCGAGCACCGCACGGCTGTCCATCTCGGAGAACGTGCGCAGGCCGATCCGGTAGGACAGGTGGGTGTCCAGGCCGCGCAGCCGGCCCTCCTCCAGGCGCTGGCTGGCCAGCAGCAGGTGTACGCCGAGCGCGCGGCCGACCCGGCCGATCTGCACGAAGATGTCGATGAAGTCCGGTCGCGCCGACAGCAGCTCGCTGAACTCGTCGCAGACCACGACGAGGGTCGGCACCTCGGTCAGCGGGGCGCCGGCCGCCCGGGCCCGGTCGTAGTCGCGCAGCGAGGCGAAGTTCCCCGCCGCGCGCAGCAGCTCCTGCCGCCGGATCAGCTCGCCGCTGATCGCGTCCGCCATCCGGTCGACCAGCGGCAGCTCGTCGGCGAGGTTGGTGATCACGGCGCTCGTGTGCGGCAGCCGGTCCAGCCTGGCGAACGTGGCGCCGCCCTTGAAGTCGATCAGGGCGAAGTTCAGCAGGTTCGGTGGGTGGGTCACCGCCAGCGCGAGCACCAGGGTGCGCAGCAGCTCGCTCTTGCCGGAGCCGGTGGCGCCGATCAGCAGCCCGTGCGGACCCATCCCGTTCTGTGCCGACTCCTTGAGGTCGAGCTCGATCGGGGTGCCGTCCGGCCGGATGCCGAAGCGCACCCGCAGCCGGTCCCGGCTGGGTCGCGGCACCCAGGTGTCGGCCGGGTCGAAGGCGTACGGGTCGCCGAGGTCGAGCAGGTCCTCCAGGCCCAGTCCGGCGCCGAGCGGATGCTCGCCCCGGCTGCCCTCGGTCAGCCGCAGCGGCGCGAGCTGACGCGCCAGCGCCTCGGCGCTGGCCGCCGGAAGGATGTCGGCGCGGCCCAGCTCGGTCGCACCGTCGCTGCCCAGGCTGGCGAGCGTGCCGTCGTCGGCGACGTCCAGGACCACGCTGGAGCGTTCCAGTGCCCGCGGTGGCCCGCCGGTCAGGTCGACCAGGGTGACCCCCTCGACGCCACCGCCGGTCATCAGGTGGTCCGAGCCGGCGACCACGCCGCCGTCGAGCACCACCACCAGGTGCGGTCCGGGCGCCCGGGCGGCGACGGCGTCCGGATCGAAGCGGGGCCGCTCGCCCAGCAGGTCCTCCAGCATCGCCTCGAGGGCGGTGACCGTGGTGGCGACCAGCCGCACCGGGCCGAGCGCGTCGACGCGCTCCGGGTGCGACGCGTGTGGCAGCCATTTCAGCCACTCCCACTCCGGCCGGTACCGCGCCTGGGCGCAGACCGCGATCCGCAGGTCGTCCGGCGGGTGCAGGGTGGCCAGCTGGGCCAGGACCGCCCGGACCAGCCCCGTGGCCCGCTCGCGGTCACCGCGCACGTGGATGCGACTGAACCCGTCGACCGCCAACGCCAGGGGCAGGTCCGGGATCGTCGAGTAGGTGGTGATGAAGCGCCGCAGCGCGAGCGCGCAGAGCGGCTCCAGCTGCTCCATCGGTCTGGTCTCCGGAGGAACCAACGTGGTGGCCAGGCTCTGCGGACCGAGGCCGATGCGGGCGACGCCGAAGTCCGGGTCGTCGCGCCGCCGTTCCCACAACCGGTGGCTCGGCACGAGCGACCAGAGCGTCTCCGGGTCGGGGTGCAAATACCACAGGGCGGCCCGCTGGCGGGTGACGGTGCGGCCGACGCGGATCCGGTGCTGGGCCAGCCCACGCAGATAGCGCCGGCGGAGCTGACCCATCTGCCGTCTGCCGGGGCCGCCGCTGTTGAGCAGCGCCGCCGCCACCATGGCCAGCATCCCCACCCCGAACAGGCCGAAGACCACGTAGCGCAGCGTGCCGACGCCACCACCGGAGGTGAACAGCAGGATCATGGCGGCCATCATCGCGATCATCGGCAGGACCGTCAGCAGCTGCGTCCACGCCCGGCCCGCCGGCTGCGGGATCTCCGGCGGGGCCTCCAGCAACAGCTCGCCGGAGGGCATCTCCGGCGCGGGCCGCCGCCGGGGCCGCCGCACCACCATCGTCGCCACCGCGACCTCCCTCGTCCGCCCGGGTGCGGGCATCGTCGCCGCCGCCGGGCCCGCACGGGCCGGCGATGGCAGGAAGGTGCCGGCGCGGGCGCCGTGCCGCGCGCCGGTCCTAGCGTCGGTACCGGCCGCCCGACCCGCGGCACGGGTCACCCCGCTCGGTGGCCCGGGCGACACCAGCGAGAGGAGTAGCGCATGCCCGGTCTGCTTTCCGGCGAGACACCGAAGATGGAGGGCTCGGCCAACGTCGCCGACGCCGTGGTCGAGCAGATCCTCGCCCATCGGGCCAGGCTGGCACCGTTGGTGGAGGAGTCACGAGCACACTGGCGGGGTACCGCCCAGCCCCTCTTCGTGGCCAAGCACCAGGAATGGCAGGAGGCCATCGACCGGTTCACCACCGAGTTGACCCGCCTCGCCAACGCGACCCGGGTGTCGAGCGCGGCCTACCTGGCCGCCAACGACGAGGGAGCCGCCGCGATCAACGCGGCGCACTCCGGCGCCCCCTACGGCGGCAGCCTCGGCGGCCCGGTCAGCGTTTGACCCGGCCGCGGCCCGAGAGCCGGCACGACCCGGCAGACAACGAGCACCAGGAGGGTTAGGTCAACATGTGGGTCAGCGGAAACTTCGCCCAGCTCGGGGATCTCCAGCAGTCGGTCCTGGCGACCAGGACCGGCGTCGAGGGTGAGCAGGAGACCTGGCGGACGCAGACGAACCAGCTCATCGACGCCTGGCCGGACGACGCCGGTCTGGACCTGCAGAGCTTCAGCGCGGCGGCGGACACCTTCGGCAGGGTCAACGGCGAGTTCCTGCAGATGCTCGGGGCGGCCACCGGGAAGGCGAACGAGGCCCTGCAGGCCGCACTGAACACGGCGTCGCGGGCCGTCAACGGCTAGCCCGGCGGACACCAGGCGCGGCCCCGGGCGGATCCCGCCCGGGGCCGCGGTACGCGGCGCCGCGCGGCCCCACGTGCCCGGCCAGCAGCGTCTCGTAGTCGGCGTCGACCGTGCGGTGGTCCCGTCAGGTGCCGGAGCGCTCGACCGGGGGCGCGGGGAAGAGGAAGATCTCGTTCGGTGGGTCGTCGCGGGACGGCGCCGCCGGCAGCGCGGCGGCCCGCCGCGGCCACCAGCGTCGGCGCCGCCCCCTCGGCAGCGCCCAGGCCAGCACCGCGACGAGCGCCACGGCCAGCGCCACGACACCCGCCAGCAGCTTCGCGCCGGTGTCCGTCCGCCGCCGGTCGGCGGCCTCGCGGAGCGCCTCGGGATCCGGCCGGGCGCCCGACACGTCCGGCAGCGCCGCCGGCCCCCGGTCGGCCAGCCCCTCGGTCACGGCGCGGTACGGGTCCACCACTCCGGCGCCGTACTCCCGGCTGCCCCTGCCGCCGCGCGCCGGCGCCGCGGTGGCCACGATCCGCCGGGCCACCTGCGGCGCGGTGAGCCGGGGCCAGGCCGCGCGTACCAGGGCCGCGGTGGCGGCGACGAACGGGGCCGCCACGCTCGTACCGTCCCAGTAGGCGTGCCCGCCCGCCCTGGTGGCGCCGAGCACGCCCGTGCCCGGGGCCACCAGATCGACGTACCCGCCGACCTGGGATCCCGGGGACCGGGCGCCGGTGACGTCGATGGCGCCGACACCGAGCACCCCGTCGTACGCCGCCGGGAACGACGGGGCGGCGCCCCGGTCCTGCCGGTTGCCCACCGCGGCCACCAGCAGCGCGTCGCGGGACTGGGCGTAGGCGACCGCGTCCCGTACGGCCGGGAAGTCGCCGTAGCCGGAGAGCGACAGGTTGATCACGCGGGCGCCCCGGTCGGCGGCGTACCGGATGCCCCGGGCGACCACCCGGGGATCGATCGGGGCTGGTTCACCGGTGTCGCCGAGTTCGCGGTCGGTGACCCGCACCGGCAGGATCCGCGCGTCGGGCGCGACGCCCCGGAAACCGACGCCCGGCGCCGCACCGGCGGCGACGATGGAGCCGACGGCGGTGCCGTGCGAGACGCAGTCGTAGTTGCCCGGCAGTGCACCGGCGAGGAAGAAGTCCCGCCCGCGCAGCACCCTGCCGCGTAGCTGCGGATGGTCGCCGTCCACGCCGGAGTCGACCACCGCGACGACGACGCCGGCACCGGTGCTGTGCGCCCACGTACGGCGTAGGTCCAGCAGCCGCTGCGGCCACGGGTGGTCGGCGACGACCGGGCGGGCCGGCTGTGGATCACGGCAGGCACCCCGGGGCGGTGCGGCGGCCACCGGCGCGGCCCAGCCCACCACGACGATCGCGACGGCGGGAAGAACGGCAACGGGTCCTCTCATGGGAGGCCATGGTTCAGCCGGACCGGTCGATCCCGCGCGGGCGTGACCGGAAGCGGTCAACGCGGCCTCCGCCGGCCGGCGTCGCGGCACCGCCCGGGCCGGGCCGCCGCCGCACCGGCCCCCGCCTGGCAGCAACCTGTCAGCTGTCGCTCCCGTCCCCGGCCGGCGGGCAGAGTCGGGGATCTCACCTGACGTACGGGAGAAGCCAGTGAACGTGACGCGACCACGCCTCGGCCCGGTCATCGACCACGCGCGGCTCCGCTCGGAGCTGCTGTCCCTGCGGGATCGGCTGGCGGAGGTGGCGGAGACCGCCGAATCCGACGACGGTCTGATCTCGGTGACCCTGGGCGCCAAGAACGAGCTGCTGGACCTGCGCATCGACCCGCGCGTCTTCCGCGACCCGGACTCGACGGCCCTCGCCGACGCGATCACGCGCACGACGCACCGGGCCGCCGGGCAGGTCCACCGACGGCTGTACGCGCTCACCCGGTGGACGCTGGCCGACCCGGATCCGGACACGTCGGACCCGTGGTTCGATCCGACCCTGGCCCCGGCGTCCCGGCGCGACGAGAGGGCCACCTGGTGAACGGCGGTCTGCTGGCCATGGAGACCGGTAGCGTCGACGCGGCCTCGCGCCGGCTCGGCCAGACCGGCGAGCAGCTCGCGGCCGACTGGAACGCGGCCAAGGCCGCGATAGCCGGGGCTGACGCCAGCATCGGCACCGGCCGGCTCGCCGCCGCCTTCCGGCGCACCTACGATCCCGCCGGCCGGCAGGTCCAGGCCAACGCGGACACCTTCCCGCCCCGGCTCGCGGACCTCGCCCGCGCCGGTTCCATCTCCGCCGGCGCCTACACCGACGCCAACGGCACTGCCGCGGCCGTGATCGACCAGGTGGGAGGGTGAGATGCCGATCCCGCAGCCACGATCGGACTTCGGCCTCTGGCCGGCGGTCAGCGGCCGGATCGGCGGCTGGATAGCCACCGACGAGGACGCCGTCGGCGAGCTGGGCGAGCTGTGGACCAGGGCCGGCCCGGTGTTCAGCGACGCGCTGTCACGCGGCGGCCGACCCGCCGGCTTCGTCGGCCCGGTCGAGGTCGAGGACTGGCCCGACCAGGCCGGCTTCGACTGGACGACGCGACGACTGACGCTCGGCGCCGACCTGGAGACCCAGGACGGCCAGCTGCGGGCGATCGGCGGGCACGTCACGGCGTTCGCGGACGACGTGCGTTACGCCAAGCAGGCGATCGTCCAGACGATCGAGGACAACCTCGAGGCGTACGCCACCCTGGTCACCGCGCCCGCCGGAGCCGACGCCGGCCTGCGGGAGGCGTTCGTGTCGGAGATCGCACGGGCGATCAACACGTTCCTCGACGAGATGGCCGCTCTGATCGCCGGCCGTCCGATCGGAGTGACCGCGCAGGCAGGCCGGCCTGCGGTGGACGTCGACCCGGACGACCTGGACGGCTTCGGCGCCGAGGAGGCCGCCGACTGGGCCGGCGTCGCGTCGGCGACCCTGGGCGTGGCCGCCCTGGGCGCCGGGGCCGTCTTTCCGCCCGCCGCCCTCGTCCTGGGCGGCCTCGCCCTCGTCACCGGCAGCTACACGGCCGCCCAGCACACGTCCGAGGCGCTCGCCGACCCGTCCTGGGGCAACACGGCGACCGCGGTCGGGGACGTCGCCTCGATCGTGCCCGGTGTCGGCGGGCTCACCAGAGGCGTCGCCGGGCTCACCGACGCGGTCGGTTCCACCGCGCCGGGCTGGGTGGACGTGGCGACGGGCCTCGGCGCCGGCCAGTATGCCGCCGAGGCCGGCGCCGGCCTGCAGGCCGCGACGAATCTCCTCCCCCAGGTGCCGACGGTGATCGACCTGAGCACGCCCGGTGGCCAGGGCGAACTCCAGGACGCCGGTTCCGCGAGCACCGGCGTGTACGGCGGCAGTCGCGCCTTCGAGGTCCTCGACTCCCTGGGCAGGGTGCGGTGAGCGCGGCTGCCGTGCGCTGCCGGGTGCCGGCCGGATTCGTCCCGGTCGACCTCGCCGCCCGCGACGAGACGTACGCCCGGGAACTCCTGGCCGCCGGCGCCTGCTACGCGGCCGTGTTCGTCCTGCCGCCGGAGCGGGCCGGCTACTTCGTGATCACCGAGCCCGCCGGCCCGCCGCCGGACCTCGACGCGCTGGCCGGCTGCCTCGCCGCCGATCCGGACGCCGGGGCCCGCTCGGTCGAGCTGCCCTGTGGACGCGCGGTGGCCTGCGTCGAGTACGCCCGGGTCGCGGCGGCGCCGGCCGCAGCGGCCCCCGTCGACGTCGTCCAGGAGCACGCCGTGGCCATCCACCCGGCGACCGGTCAGGCGGTGACCTTCACGCTGGGCGTCCGCGACACCCGGCGACGTCCGGAGTACGCCGACCTGTTCGACGAGATCCTGAGAACCGTCTCGTTCTCCGGATCGTGAGTCCGGACGGTGGGAGGAACGTGCGTGGTCGTCGTCGAGAACTCGGGTCGTGGACGCGGCGTTGGGGCGGCCCGGTGGCGGGAGGTGGGTCGTGAACGCCGGTGAACAACGTGGTCCGGTCCCGGCGGCGCCGGCGGGCGCCGTACCGGACGGAGCCGCCGTCGCGGCGCCCACCGTGTCCGCCGCTCCGGTCCTGGTCGTGGCCGCCGCCGCGACCGGTCGGGCGGCACCGGTCGACCGGCGCACGCCCCGCACGACCACGCTCGTGCCGCAGGCCGTCGTGCCCCGTACGCCGCCCGGGTCGCCGCCGCGACCACACCCGGTGCCGGCCGGCGCGTCCCCGGCCCCCGCGCCACGCGGGCGCGCACTGCCGGGCGTCGTCGCGCGCCCCGGCCCGATCCAGGTCGTCTGCTGGCAGGTCGCGGTGGTGACGGTGGTGCTGGCGCTGCGGCAGCCGCTCCCGGCGCTCGTCTGCGCCTCGATCGGCGCGGCGGTGCTGGTCGCGCTGACCGGCGTCCGGGTCGACGGTCGCTGGCTGTACGAACTCGCCGTGCTGGGCGTCGAACACCTGTCCCGGGCCCGCCGCCGCGACCTGCCGGTGCACGGCGGGACGCCTGCGCTGCTGGACCTGCTGGTGCCCGGCTGCACCGTGCGGTGCACCGAGACCGCTCGGGGACCGGCCATGACGGCGAGCCATCGCGGCGGCCTGACCGCCCTGCTGCGCCTGGACGGCGCGGCCGCCGAACTGCTCGACCGGGTGCCCCCGCTCCCGGGGCTGCTGCCGGTCGTCGAGGGCTGGCCGCACCCGTTCGGCGTGCAGCTGGTCTGCCATGCCGGCGTACGGCGCGCCGAGCCGGCCCGGATGTGGTTGGCCGTGCACGCCGCCCGCGGCGTCGAGGCGCCCGGCGACGAGGAGCTGACCCCGGCGCTGCGCAACGGGTTGCGTCGGGTCCGGCGGGCACTGGACCGGGCGGGCGTGTCGAGCGCGGTCCTGGCCGAGGAGGCCGCTCTCGCGGTGATCGCCGGCCTGGCGCACGTCACCGGTGGTCGCGGCGAGGTGCGCGAGGACTGGCGGTGCTGGCGGGCCGGGGCCGTGCGCCAGGCCACCTTCCGGTTGCGGGGCTGGCACCGGCTCACCGACCAGCACGCCCGGCAGTTGGCGGTCGACCTGCTGACGGTCGACGTCGGCGCCACCGTCACGGTGACGGTGGCCGTCCGGTCGGGTCGCGACGGTCCGTGGGGCGAGGGGGTCCTGCGGCTCGCCGCGACCACGGGGGGCGCGGTCGAGGCGGCGGTGGTCGCGGCCTCGACCCGCGCCGCCCCGTACGGCGTCCGGCTCGTCCGGCTCGACGGCGCGCACGCCCGAGGGGTGGCCGCCTCACTACCGATCGGAGTGTTCCTCCCGTGAGCGGACCCGTCCTGCGGGGCATGAGAGCGAGGCGCGGGAACGGCGGTACGACGACCGGTGCCGCCGGCGGTGCACTGGTCGCGCTGGGCGACGGCCCGGTGGCGACCGTACTCACCGGCGTGGACGCCACCACCGGCGAGCCGTTCGCGTTGAAGGTCTTTCCCGGCCCGCTCGACCGCCGGACCCGCGCGGCGCTCGACGCCGAGCGCGACCGGCTCGCCACCGTACGCCCGACGGCCGCGATCCTGCTCGCCGACCGGATCGAGAGCCTGCCCGACGGGCGCTGCGCCCTGCGCACGGAGCTCTGCGCGCAGTCGCTGTCGGGGCTGCTCGCGTCGTCCGGACCGCTGTCGGTGCCGGACACCCTCGTGCTGGGTACGGTGCTCGCGACGGCGCTGGCCGCCGTGCACCGCGCCGGGGTGGTGCACGGCGGCGTCACCGCCGCCAACGTGTTGTTCCGCTCCTCCGGCGAGCCACTGCTGTCCGACGTCGGAGCGACACTGCGCCACGCGTTCCCCCGCGATCCGCTGCCGAGCGCGGAACTGACCGCCCCGGAGACCGTCCGGGACGGCTCGGTCGACGAGCGCACCGACCTCTACGGCCTGGGCGTGGTGCTGCACCTCGCCCTCTGCGGCCGGGCGCCGCACCACGGGCCGCCCGGCGCGGACCCCGGCGAGCGCCTGCTGCGCGTACTCGGCACCCCGGTCCCGCCGCCGGATCGGGTGGACGCGCCGCCAGAGCTCCTCGCCCTGGTCGGCGAGTTGCTGGCCAAGGAGCCGGCCGACCGTCCGGTCGACGCGGCGACGGTGGCCGTACGCCTCGACGCGCTGCGCCGGCAGGTCGGCCCGGCGAAAACCGCCCCGGTTCCGTCCGCCGCGCAGGCGCCACCGTCCGGCCCGGACGCCGAACCCCGGAGCCCCGCACCGGCCCACGAACGCGACGCCGCGCCCCCCGCGCCGGACACCGCGCCGCCCGACGAGCGGGACGCGCCGCCGGAAGGCGACCGGCCGCCGGAGACCGCCGACGTGGCGTTCGACGACTTCGCGTCGCCGACGGCGCCCGACATCCGGCTCCCACGCGGAGAGCCGATCCTCGTCCTCGGCTCGGAACCGGCGCCCAGGCGTACCCGCCGCGTCGCGCTGGTGGGCGGCGCGACGGGGGTCGCGGCGCTGGTGACGGCGGCGACGCTGCTGGCGGGCCAGCCGGACGAGCTGACCGTGCCGACGCCTCCGGGACAGCCGGCGGCCAGCGGCCGGTTCTCCCCCACGCCCCTGGCGGCACGGCTCGAGCTCGCCGCGGCGACCGACCGGGGCAACGTCGTGGAACTGACCTGGCGAAGCAGCGCACCGATGGACTTCGCGGTGGTCGTCGCGGTCGAGGGTGAGCAGGCCCGCGTCCTGCTCGCCCGACGCGACACCAGCTACCGGGTCCCGGTCGACCCGGTGCGCAGGTACTGCTTCCGGGTGCAGGGCAGCGACGGCGCCCGGGTGGTGGAGAGCGCGGCCAGGCCGATCCGCGGAGCGAACTGCCGCACCTGACGGCCGTACGGGCACCGCCCCGCCGCCACTGCGCCGGCGGCGACCGGGCACCCCGACCGTGGCCGCCCTCGCCACCGTGGCAGCATCACGGGAGCCTCCCAGCGGCGGTGGGGTGACACACTCACCAAAGCCACCTGGGGAGCCCGCGAGGACAGGGACGAGCCGGACGATGACCACCGAGCAGCGGTACCGCGACCTGGTCCCGGTGGCGGACGGTCCCCGCGCGACGGTGCTGGCCGCGATCGACGCCCGGACCGGTCACGCGTACGCGCTCAAGGTCCTGCCCGACGTGCCCGACCGGCGCACCCGGGCCCGGCTGAAGCACGAACTGGCCCGGCTGGCCCCACTGCGCGACCGGGCACCGGTCCTGGTCGCCGACCGGTTGGAGGAGTATCAGCCCGGCCGCTGGGCGCTGCGGATGGAGCTGTGCAGTCAGTCCCTGACCGACCTGCTCGACGCGTTCGGCCCGCTGTCCGTGCCGGACGCCGGGGCCCTGGGCGCCGCACTCGCCCGGGCGCTGGCGGCCCTGCACGCGCTCGGCATCGCGCACGGCGCACTGACCCCCGGTAACGTGCTCTTCCGTCCGGACGGCGCGGCGGTGCTCGCCGACGCCGGGCCCGCCCTACGTCAGACGTTTCCCCGCGACCCGGCGGCCGGCGTCGGCTTCCTGGCGCCGGAGACGATCCGGGACGCGACCGTCGACGAACGATCCGACATGTACGGCCTGGGCGCCCTGCTGCACCTCGCGCTGACCGGCCTGGCACCGCACCACGGCCCGCCCGGCGAGCGACCGGAGGACCGGATGCTGCGGACACTCACCGCGCCGGTGCCGACCCTCGCCCGCGCGGACCTGCCCGACGATCTCGCCGCCCTGGTGACCGAGCTGCTCTCCGCCGATCCGGCGCGCCGCCCGACGGCCGCGGCGGTGCTGCGCCGCCTCGACCGGGCCGGCTGGGCCACACCCGACCGCACCGGTGCCGCCCCGCCGACCCCGGTGCCGAACGGCGCCCCGGTCGTGGAGTTCGGCCCGCGCACCCGATCGGGCCGAATCACCCGGCCGACGCTGCTGGCCGCGGCGGCGGTGGCGGCGCTGCTCGCGGTCGCGGTCGGGCTGACGCTGTCGCGCCGGCACGAGACGATCGACGCCGCGCCCGCACCGCCGTCGACCGCGGCGTCCACCTCTGCGGCGCCTGCGCCCGGGGCGGCCTCGATCGAGCTGACCGGGGTCGTCGACCGGGGGGACGTGGCCGAGCTGACCTGGCGCGGCGACGAGACGCTCGACTACGCGGTCGTCGTCGCCGAGGAGGGCGGACCGGTACGCACCATCCTCGTGCAGCGCCGCACCAGTCACCGGGTGCGGATCGACCCGGTGCGCGGGTACTGCTTCGAGATCCAGGGGACGAACGGTCCCCAGATCTTCCTCAGCGCCCCGGCGGCGATCCGCGGCGCCACCTGCGGCCGCTGAGCCGCGCGGCGCGGCCGGCCCCCGGTGGTCGCAGGCCGGTGAGGTCGAGTGCGGCGCGCAGCCGGGTGCCGGTCCCCCGCCGGGCCAGGCCGGCACGGACGGCGCGGACGGCGGCCCAGGCCCGCTCCGGCGCCCCGTCGTCCCGCACGCCCGACCACAGCGCGGTGTCCACGATGGTGCCGAGCTGGCCGATCGCCGCCACCGTGGACCGGTCCGCCACCGCGCCCGCCGCGGTGCCCAGGTCCCGCACGGTCATGCCCGGCGAGACCGCGACGCCGTGGGCCCGCAGCCGGTCGCGGACCTCGGCGACGGCGCCCGTCACCGCCGCCCGGCCGCCCCGGCGCCGCCGACCCCAGGCCCGCACCGTCCAGGCCGCCGGCACGAGCACCGGCCAGGCCAGCAGCGGCAGCGCCGGCACCGCCAGCAGGACCGGCCACGGCACCCGTGCCGGCGCCCGGCCGTCACCACCGCGTCGCGGCGCGGATCCGGCGGCGGGCGGGGCGACGGGCGGATCGCGCAGATCCTCAGGGGCGGGCAGCTGGCCCCGGGCCTGCTCCGTCCGGGCGGCCAGGTCGGTCGCGGCGCCACCGGAGCGCATCGCGGCGCCGGCCGGATCGAGCGGGACCCAGCCGACGCCCCGCACCGCCACCTCCGGCCACGCCAGGACGTCGCCGTTGCGGACGGTACGCCAGCCGTCGGGGTCGGCGTCGACCGGCGAGCGGTATCCCACCGCCAGGCGCGCCGGGATGCCCTGGATCCGGGCCAGCGCCACGTAGGCGGCGGCGAACTGCTCGCTGGTGCCGCGCCGGCTGGTCAGCAGGAAGTCGGCCAACTGGGGCCAGGCGCCGCCGGTCGGCAGGCTCTGCCCCACGGCCAGCCGGTAGTTGCGCCGGAACCAGTCCTCCAGCACCAGCGCGGCGCGCATCGAGGGGCGCAGCCCGCGTACCGCCTGCGCGGCCAGCAGCGTCATCGCCTCCGGCGTGTCGCCGAGACCGCCGAGGCCGCCGGTGGCGGTGCCGTCGACGGCGGCCCCGGCGAGGAAGCCGGCGCTGGTCTGCGGCTGCCACCAGTCCAGGTCGTACCGCAGCGGACCGTTGCTGTCGGGCAGCAGCAGGGTGCCGGAGCGCTCGGCCACCAGCGGGGCGGCGCCGGCGACCCGGGCGGGTAGCGGCTGGCTGGGCAGCCACGGTCCGGTGCCCGAGACGTCGATCTCGGCGGAGCGCCGCGCCACGTCCACGGTCACCCCGGCTCCCGGCGGCAGTTCGCTGCCGAGCCTGCGGTACCGGCCGGACTGGCTCCAGTTGACGCCGTCGAACTCGTCGAGCACCACCAGGTTCCACCGGTCCACCCAGGTCGCGCTGCGGACCCGGAACACCGGCGTGCCGGGGTGCCCGAGCCGGTAGGCGACCTCGTCCAGCGGGTTGGTCAACTGGGCCGGTGGCGCCGGCGCGCTGTGTGCCTGCCGCAGCGTGAACCGGGGCGGGGCGTCCGGTACCAGGGTCGCCACCACGGTCACCACCACACCTGCGGTGACGGCGGCGAGGGCCGGCCCTCGCCGGGTCTCCGCCAGCACGGCGCCGCCGGCCACGGCGTAGGCGAGGGCGGTGAGGGCGGCGGGGCCGGGCGCCAGCGCCGCGTAGAGCTGGGCGAGCACGAGGACCCCGAGGCTGGGCAGCAGTGCCGGGAGGCGAGCGGTCAGCCGGTGCACGATCTCGGCGCCGAACACCGCTGCCAGCACCACGAGCAGCGGGACGAACAGCACCTGGGCCGGGTCCGGTCGCGCCGGCCAGGTGGACTGCAGGGTCAGTCGCCACGATTCGGTGAGCCCGGCCGCCAGTGCGCTCAGGGTACGACCGGTGGGTATCCCGGCGAGGGTGGTCGGCCAGAGCAGCACCTCGACGACGACCGCGAGCCCGGCGAGCGCGGCCAGCGGTGCGCGCCAGTCGCGCAGCGCCGGCAGCCGGGTCGCCGCCAGCACCGTCGCCAGCACCGCCACCGCCGGCAGCCAGACCGGCAGCAGCAGCGCCCGGAAGCCGAAGACCGGAGTGAAGGCCATCCCCGCCACCCCGGCCGCCAGGACCGTGCCGGCGGTGGCCCGGTCCCGTCCGCTCACCCGCGCTTCCCGTCGCGGCACCGCCCGGTCGGTTCCGCTCACCGCTGCTCCTCGTTCCACAACCGCACCGCCTGCTCCGCGTCGCGGGCCCGCAGCAGCCGCAGCGGCGCCGGCACCGCCACGTCGGCGCCGGTCAGGGCGACCACGGTGATCGGATCGAAGCGTCGTCGCAGCCGGGCGACCGGGTCGAGGTCGGTGCCCCCGGCGGTGACGACCACCAGCGCACCACCGCCACCGCCCGACGTCCCGGGCAGCAGGGTCGTCGGGGGCGGAGCGTCCTGGCCGAGCTCGCAGAGCAGGTCGAGCAGGTCGACGAGCTGCTCCGCCGCGCCGCCGACGGTCAGCTCCCGGCCGGACGCGGTGACCAGTCGGGCGAGCTGCCCGCCTCGCGCGGCGGCGCAGAGCAGCGACGCGGTCAGGTCGACCGCCTCCTCGAAGACGGCGGCGGGCAGCGCGTGCGAGCGGTCGTCGAGCAGCACGGTGAGCCGGCTGCGGCGCGGGTCGGCCAGGTCCCGCACCATCAGTCGACCGGACCGGGCCGTCGCCTTCCAGTGCAGGTGGCGGATCTCGTCCCCGGGCACGTACTCGCGGACGTCCTGCAACTCGACCGAGCCACGCAGGGAACGGTCCGGCACCGGCCCCTCGTGGTGGTGCCGGGGATATCCGCCCACCCTCACCCGCGCCGGCAGCTGCCGGGGATGCACCCGCAGCGTCGCCGTCCCGCCGGTGGCCAGCCGGTTGTCGACGAGCCCGAACGCGTCGCGGCGGTGCAGCACCAGCGGCCCGACGACGCACACGCCCCGACGGGCGGTGGGCAGCTCGTAGTGGTGGGTCACCTCCGCACCGGGCAGCAGGGCCCGGACCCGGACGGTACGGGTCACGCCGCCGAGCGAGTCGGTGGCCAGGAAGCCCGGGTGGCGGCGCCGACCGGTGTGCCGCACCCGCAGCCGGGCCAGCGCCGGGCGGCCCCGCTCCACCCGCTGCGGGTGCACCGCCCGCCGCACGTCGAGCCGCATGCTCCCCCGGCTGGTCACGACGGCGGTCAGCAGCACCGTGAGCGCGACCGCGCCGAGCATCGTGAACAGCGGATAGTTGCCAGCCGGCCCGACCAGCAGCAGCACGACAGCGGTGATCGAGACGGCGGCACCGCGCCGGGTCAGCCGCATGCTCAGTGGCCGGTGGGGCCCGCGGGCACGGCGGTGGTGGCGAGCACGTCGGCGACCACCGCGGCGGCGCCGCCCGGGGCCAGCTCGGCCTGCGGGGTGAGGACCAGCCGGTGCGCCAGCACGGGTACGGCGACGTCCTTGACGTCGTCCGGCGTGACGAAGTCCCGACCGGCGGTGGCGGCCAGGGCGCGGGCGGTCCGGATCAGCGCGATGCTGCCCCGGACGCTGGCCCCGAAGCGCACGTGGGCGTGTTCCCGGGTGGCCGCGGCCAGCCTGACCGCGTACTCGGCGACGACCTTGTCGACGTGCGAGCGGCGCACCTGCTCGATCGCGGCCCGCAGCGTGTCGACGTCGACCACCGCGGCGAGGTCGTCGGCGGTGTCGCCGGCCGCCTCGTCGAGCACCACGCGGACCTCGGACTCCAGGTCCGGGTAGCCGACCGACAGTCGTATGAGGAACCGGTCGAGTTGCGCCTCCGGCAGCCGGTAGGTGCCCTCCAACTCGATCGGGTTCTGGGTGGCGACGACCATGAACGGCCGGGGTACCGGGTGCGTCTCGGCGTCGATCGTGACGTGGCGCTCGGCCATCACCTCCAGCAGCGCCGACTGGGTCTTCGGCGTGCCCCGGTTGATCTCGTCCGCGACCACCACGTTGGCGAACACCGCCCCCGGGTGGAAGGCGAAGCGCTCCTCACGCTGGTGGTAGACGCTCACCCCGGTGACGTCGCCGGGCAGCAGGTCGGGGGTGAACTGGATGCGGCTCCACCGCCCGCCGATGCTGCGCGCCAGGCAACGGGCCAGGGTGGTCTTGCCCAGGCCGGGCACGTCCTCGACCAGCAGGTGGCCCTCGGCGAGCAGGCCGGCCACCGCCAGGCGCACCAGCTCCGGCTTGCCGAGGATGACCCGCTGCACGTTCTCCTCGATCGCCGCCGCGATCCGCGCGACCCCCACGCCGGTCATCCCTCGGGCCAGAGGTAGTGGTTGGACTCCCGGCCGCCGGCGGTGACCCAGACCCGCTGCCCGACGCCGTGGAACGGGAACCGGTCGGAGACGACCAACGAGCCCTTGCTGTCGGTGCTGAGCCGGGCGCCGGGGTTGAAGTTGCCCCATTCGGACGCGAAAATGTCGATCTTGTAGGAGGTGTTGGGCGCGAAGCCGGTCAGCACCACCCTGACGAAGTGGCAGTCGGGGGGCTTGCAGCCGCCGTAGCTGGTCTCCGCGCCGCGCGAGACGGTGACCGAGGGGCCGGCCGCGGCCGGTACGGTCACCCGGGCGCTGGCCGGTGAGCCGGTGCCGGCCGCGTTGCGCGCCGACACGGTGACCCGGTAGGCCGTCCCGCGCGTCAGTCCGGTGATGGTCATGCTCCGCGAGCTGCCGGCCCGGGCGGCGGAGCCACCGCCGCCGCCGGAGACCCGGGCCCACGTCACCTGGTAGCCGCTCACCGTGGCGCCGTTGGCCGCCGCCGCGCCCCACCGGACCTGGATGCTGGTGCCGCTGGCGCTGACCCGCAGGCCCGGCGGCATCGACGGCGGGCTGGCGGGCACCGCCCTCGGCGGGGTCGGCCGGACCGGATCCGGGCGGCTCGGATCCTGCCCGCCGGGGCGGCTCGGCTCCGGTGCCGGCGAGTCCGGTCGGCCGGGGCGTGGCCGGGGCGGGACCGGTCGGGTCGGGACCGGCGCGCCCGTGGGGGGCGCGGACGCCGAGGTGGCCGTCGGCCCGGTGGGGACCAACGGGACGTCGCCCGCGCTGCCGTCGTCGCCGACGACCAGCACGTGCCGGCCCTCGCCGCCGTCGACGTACACCCGGCGGTCCTCGCCCCGGCTCAGCCGTGGCTCGCCGGCCTCCGCCGGCACCGGGGTCACCCGTTGCGCCCGGCCGGCGGTGTCGTAGGTGAGCACGGCGTTGCGTCGCAGGTCCAGCAGGACGACCGAGCCCCGGCCGGCGACCGGCGCCGAGTAGGTGCCCGCCGGCAGCTCGGCGGTGACCGGCGCGGCGGCGGTTCGACCGCGGCCGACGGCGGCCACGTCCACCAGGTGCAGCCGATGCCCCTGCGGATCGAGCACGGCCACCCGACCGTTCAGGGCGGCGTCGGCCACCAGCGCGGTCGGCGGCACGTCCACACCGATGCGCACGGGCGCACCGAGCCGGTCGGCCTCGACCCGGCTGACCGTGTCGGTGTCGGTGTCGACGAACGCGGGACGGTCGTCGACCATGGTCAGCGCACCGGTGTGCCCGCTCGGCGCCGCCGTCGGGCAGGACACCTCGCCGGCGCCCGGGCGCAGGTGACAGATCACATTGGAGCCGCGTCGCAGCAACCACAGCGTGCCGTCGGTGGCCGCGACCGGCTCGCCGAGCGCCTCGCCGACCGGGATCGTCGCCGCCCGGGCGCCCAGTCGGACCACCGTTCCGGCCTGACGGTAGACCAGGTAGGGGCCGCCTCTGGTCTCGACCGCCACCGGACGCTCGCCGGTCGGCGGCGTGATGGTGCGCTCGACGGCGAGGCTCGACTTGCCGAACTCGATGATCCGGGTACGCCCGATCACATAACCGCTGGCCGGGCTCTCGACGACCTGGCTGCCGGGTTCGAGCCCCTCGATGCGGGCCTCGGCGTCCACCGAGCGGGCCAGACCGTTGACGTGGAAGACCCGGTCGAGCGAGGGGTTGGCGACCCAGTGCCCGGCCTGCGCGAACCACACGCCGGGCGGCTCACCGGACGCGCCGGAGATGGCGACGGTCGCGGCCACCAGGCTGCCCGCGACCAGTGCCACCAACGGCAGGCGTCCGCGCCGTCGCGGATCGAGGCGACGCAGCACCTTGGACACCCCCGCCGGCACCAGTCGATGGATCCGACGAGCTGCGACAGCCGCGTTCTCGTTCATCCGCCACACGTCCTCATACCCCCGGCTGATCGGACAGCTTACTCCGCGTACGGCAGAGACAACTCGAAGATGGCCCCGCCGTCCTCGGCGTTGTAGACCCGTAACGTTCCGCTGTGCGCCTCGGCCACCCAACGCACGATGGCCAGTCCGAGCCCGCTCGAGCCACCGCCGCTGGTGAACCGGTCGAACTGCTGCCGGGCGACCGCCGGATCGATGCCGGGCCCGTGATCAGAGACGATGACCCGGCCGCCGGCCACGGTGATGTGCACGGTGGCTCCGCTGCCCGGCTGCCGGCCGTGTCGGACCGCGTTGTCCAGCAGGTTCGCGATCGCCCGGCGGACCAGCGCGGGGTCCGCGTCGACCCGGGTCGGCGACGTGGTCACGGTGATCCGCGCGTCCTGCGCCGGTGTCTGCTCCACGATGGCCGACACCAGTTGGTCGAGCCAGATCGGCTGGATGTCCAGCTGCTCCACCCCGGCGGCGAGCCGGGCCCGCATCAGCACCCCGTCGATGATGTCGCCCATCCGCTGCGCCAGGTCGACCGTACGCGGCAGCAGGTCGGTGCGCTGCTCCGGATCGCGCACGACCGTCTCGGCCAGTGCCCGCAGCGCCGCCACCGGGGTACGCAGATCGTGCGCCGTGTCGGCGAGCAGCACCTCCTGCTGTTGCAGGGCGGTCGCGGCGGGCCGCAGAGCGCGCAGCGCGATGCGGTGTCCGGCCAGGCCCGCCGCCGCCACCGCCAGCAGGCCGCCACCGACGACCAGCCACACCAACCGGTCGTGCGCGGCGAGCGCCGGCCCGGCGTCCTTGACCACCACCACCGCGCCGACGAACTGGCCGTTGCTCGTGCGGAACGGCTCGACGTAGACCCGCCACCGCTGCCCGTCGTCGCCGGCGAGGTAGCCGGTGAGGCGCTGCCCGCCCCGCACCGCCTCGACGGCCAACTGCTCCAGGCGCACGCGGGCCACCGGTACGCACTCCTGCTGACTGAAATGGCCCGGAAAGCGGCCGCTCTCGCCGGGCAGGACGGCGAACTGCGGGCAGGCGGTGTTCAGCTCGTCGTCGCCGACGTACCGGGTGACGACGGTGTCGCCCTCCTTCACGAGCCGGGTCACGCCGGTGGCGACCCCGCGCATCTCGCCGTCCATCTCCAGCACGCGGGCGTGCTCGTCGGCGCGGATCAGCAGCGCCCCGAGGACCACCGCGACCCCGGCGGTGATCAGGCAGAGCCAGCCGGCGATCCAGCGCGGCAGCCCGCGCAGGCGGTCCAGCGCCGATCCGGTCACGACGGGTCCGCCGCGTCGGACAACCGGTAGCCCCGTCCGCGTACGGTGTGCAGCACCTCCGGCGCGCCGAGCTTGCCGCGCAGGCGCCGGACCACCGCGTCGACCACGTTGGACATCGGCTCGGTGCTGCTGTCCCAGCAGTGTTCGATCAGCTCCGTGCGGCTGACTGCCTGCCCGGCCCGGCTCAGCAGGTGCTCCAGGACCGCGAACTCCTTGTCGGTCAGGCAGAGCAGCACACCACCACGGCGGACCTGCCGGCGCGCGCAGTCCACCTCCAGGTCCGCCAGGCGCAGCACGGAGGGACGACCGCTGCGCGCCCGCCGCCCCAGCGCCGTCACGCGGGCGGTCAACTCGGCCATCCCGAACGGCTTGACCAGGTAGTCGTCGCCGCCGTGCTCGAAGCCGGCGACGATGTCCGCGAGGCCGTCCCGGGCGGTCAGGAACAGCACCGGTACGGCCCACCCGGCCCGCCGCCGCCGGTACACGTAGTCGGCGGCGTCGCCGTCGGGCAGCATCCGGTCGAACACCACGCAGTCGAACGAGCCGGTGGACAGGACCGCGTCGGCGCTCGCCAGGTCCGCCGCCCGCTGCGTGCTCAGCCCGACCCGGGTGAACTCGGCGGTGATCGCCAGGCGCAGGTTCTCGTCGTCCTCGACCACCATCACCCGCACCGGGTCACCTCCCCACCGACGTGTCATCGGAATCTCATCTGCCCGCCCCGATCGTAGGGACCAGCACGACGCTCCGCGTGAGCATGACAGGAAGGTGCCGCCGATGATCGATCGACGCGTGACCCAGGTCGTCGCCGCCGGGATCCCGACCCCTATCCGGGCCCCCGACAAGACCGCCGTGCGACGGTCGTCCACCGCCGCCGCCCCGGGTGGCCCGGGCACCACCGTCGGCACCGCCACCTGCCGCCGCCGGCCCGCCGCACCGGCGGCGCCACCCGGGCCCGCGTACCGCCCGGCCGTCCCGCCACCGCCCTCCGGTCCCGGCCACCGCGCTGCCCGTGCGGCGTCACCTGCCATGACCGCACCGACGCTGACCACGGCCGCGAACCGCCCGCCGACGACCCCGCTGGTCGTGCTCTCCACCTGCGCCGGCATCGACGCCGCGCTGGCCGCCGCCAGCAGCCACGTGCTGCTCGCCAGCACCTTGCCGCAGCCGTGGGGCAATCCGCTGCGCCGGGTCGACCTGGACAACATCGCCCGTGGGGTGCGCTACCGGATACTCCTCGACGAGCGGGTACGCGACCTACCCACGCTCGCCCTGCGCCTGGGCCAGCTCGCCGGCGGCCACGCCGAGGTCCGTACGCTGGCGAACCTGCCGGTCGACCTCACCGTCATCGACGGCGACGCGGCGCTGCTCCCGGTCGCGCCGGGCGCCGCGGGCGCGGCGGAGCTGGCGATGTTCCGGCTGCCGAGCGTGGTCGCCACCGCGGCGGCGCTCTTCGAACGGCTCTGGCCGGCGGCCGCTCCGCTGCACGCCTGGCCGGCGGAGCTGAACTGCCGGGAGCGGGAGTTGCTGGCGTTGCTCTCCGCCGGTTGCACGGACGAGTCGTCGGCGGCACGACTCGGCGTCTCCGTCCGCACGGTCCGCCGGATGATGGCGACCATCATGGACCGCCTCGGCGCCCGCAGCCGGTTCCAGGCCGGTCTCGAGGCGGCCCACCGCGGCCTGCTGACCGCACCACGACACCGACCGGACTACCGTGGGTAGCTGTGCGGGTCCTGGTGGCTGAAGACGACGACGATCTGCGCCGCGCGGTCGACGCCTCGCTGCGCGGCGCAGGCTTCGCCGTGGACACCGCGGCGGACCTGCCCGAGGCCGACGAGGCGTTGAGCGTCAACGGCTACGACTGCACGGTCTTCGACCGGATGCTGCCGGCGGGTGACGCGCTGCGGTACGTGGCGCACCGCCGCCGCGCCGGTTGGGACACTCCGGTGCTCTTCCTGACCGGCCGGAACGCGGCCGAGGAGCGCGTACGCGGTCTCGACTGGGCCGACGACTACCTGGGCAAGCCGTTCGCCGTCGCGGAGCTGGTGCTCCGGGTACGCAGCCTGTGCCGGCGCGGCGGCCTCGACACGTCGTCGTCGCTGCGCCAGGGGGGCATCGTGCTGGACCCCGGCCGGTACGAGGCCCGGCGGGACGGTCGTCCGCTGGCGCTGACCGCGAAGGAGTTCGCCGTTCTGGAACGGTTGATCCGGGCGCAGGGCGAGCCGGTGCGGCGCGCGGAACTGATCGCCGCCGCCTGGGACGAGGTAATGCCTCCCGTCTCCAACGTGTTGGACGTGCTCGTCGCCCAGCTCCGCCGCAAGCTCGGCGGCCCCGCGGTGTTGCACACCGTCCGCGGCGTCGGCTACCTGCTGCGCTGAACCGTCCCGGCGCCCCGCCCGGAGGCACCGGGACGGCGCCGCCGGACCGGCTCCCACTCCGGTCGCAGCGACGGATCCGGGCGTCGCGGGCCCGGCCGGTCGCCGCCGGCACGCCGGGTGCCGCACGACGCCTGTCCTCTTGCTGACACGCCCGGGCACGGCCCCCGATCGCTGCCAGCATTGGTGAGCCGGACACGACATGCCGGCACTCCGCGGCGGCGGCGACTCCGCCTGCCCGGGAGGAGACGAGCCATGACGAACCGATCGACGCAGGCCGGGCCGGCACCCGACCTCATGGCCGAGCGCCCCGACCCGCTGGCCGTCGCGCTCGCCAACGCCGCCCTGCTCGGCGCCGGCTACGTGCTGCTGCGGCGGTGGCGGCTCGCCCTCGGCACCGTGGCCGTCACGGTCGTCCTCGTCGCCGTCCTCGCCTCGGCCCCGCCGTCGGCGTGGTACGTGCTCGCCGTACTCCTGTGGTGGGCGGCGGTCGTCGGACACGGCTGGCATCTGGCGGCCGGCGATCCGCGACCGGCCCGGCGGAGCCGGACGCGGCAGCAGCGGCTCGCCGCCCTCGCCGGCGCGCTTCCGGTGCTGCTCGCCGTCTGCCTCCTCCGCGTCGACGCGGGGCAGATCAAGCGCGACACGGCCGAGGCCCGCCTCGGCGGAGACTGCCCCCGGGCTCTGGCCGCGCTGCGGAAGCTCTCGGCCAGCCATCGCGTCGCCGCCCATTTGACCGACCGCGGCGACGACACGATCCGGGCCTGCGACCTGTCCCGCCGCGCGGCCGCGTACCTCGACGCCGGGCTGACCGGCGACGTCGCGGCACTGGACGCCGGCTTCGGCGCACTCGCCACCGTCCGCACCGAGCTACCCGGGCACGAGAAGCTCGTCGAGCGGACCCTGGACCGGTTTCTCGCCGCGCTGCCCACCGGGGACGCCTGCCGGACGAAGGCGGTCACCGACTGGCTCGGCAGCCAACGACGACTCGGCGGCGACGCGTCGCAGCCGACCGTCGAGGCCGTCGCCCGGGTCGCCCCGGCCGCGATCGTCGGCTGCGCCGACGACTTCCTGGACCGGGCGCTCGCCGTGCCCGAGGAGCAGGCCCCCGTCGACGACTGGCAGCGGGCACGAGCCGGCTACCAGCAACTGCTCGACCAGTATCCCGACCACCAGTTCGCCGCCACCGCCGCGCTGAAGGCCCGGCAGGCCACCCTGGCGATCGAGCTGGCGACCGTACGCGGCCTGCTGCGCGACTCCTACCGCGACATCCTGCCCAGCTACTGCGCCAAGCCCGCCCCGTACAGCGGCGCCGCCCCCTACCGGCGCGGCAGCGTGAACCGGGCGCTGCTGTACGGACCGCGGCTGGGCACGGACCACAACAGCTACAGCTACCGGAGCAGGCTGCCGGCCGCCTGGCTGACCACGGACGTCAGCCGGGCCACCCTGGTGATCTGCGCGGGCGAGACCACCTTCGGCGCCCGGGTTGAGAGCTGTCCCTACGAGAACGACTTTCTCGCCGGCGGATACAGCTTCGTGACGTTTCGCAAGGTGATCGTTCCCGTGCGCGTCTACGAGGTGCGGACCGGACGACTCGTCAAGAGTGTGCGGGCGCAGGTCCGCGGCGCCAGCTGCCCCCGCGTGTTGCGGTACGAGACGCTCGCCGGCCTGTCCAGCCTGGGCCCGCCCTCGGAGGTGTACGTGACCCCGTCGACCTCGGACGTACGCGCCGCCTTCGGACCGCTGTTCAGGTAGCCGGCAGCTCCGCCGCCCATGACGCCGCCGCTGCCGCACCCGTCGCGGGGGCACGCCCGGCCATCGCGGCACGAGGGCACCCACATCTACGACGGCGCGGCGGGCGGCGGGCGGCAAGCCGCAGGGCGGCAGGTCGGGCCGGGCGGCCGATATTCGGGCGCCCGGCCGGGGCGCGTCCACTGGCGTCCGCCTCATGGAGAACCCCATCCTCCGCACCGAACGCCTCGCGCTCCGCCCGGTGCGCGACGAGGACGTCGACCGGATCCTGGAGTACCGCAACCTGCCGCAGGTCACCCGCTGGCTGCTCCGCACGCAGGTCGACCCCGCGTCCTTCCGCGCCGCGTGGCGACGCGCGGCCGAAGATCCCCAGGATCACAGCATGGCGGCCACGCTCGACGGCGTGGTGATCGGAACCGTCTCGCTCGACGTCGTCGACGGCATGGGCCAACCCGGCATGCCACCATGGACCGAGGCCCAGCTCGGCTACGTCTTCGACCCGGCTCACGAAACGGCTACGCCACCGAGGCGGTCACCGCGATGGTGGCGCACGCGTTCGACCGACTGGGCATCCGGAGAATCACCGCCGGCTGCTTCGCGGGCAGCCCCGCCTCGGTGCGCATCCTCGAGAAGGTCGGCATCAGGCCCTGATTGCCGATCGCGGCTGGTCCGCCCCGAACCGCCACGCCCACCAGCCGAGGGATCGGCGGTTCCCGCGCTTCTCGTCGAGGTCTCAGCCGACGCGTTCGATGAGTGCCCTGCTCTCCGCAGCCGGGTCCCAGACGGCGCCGACGCCCCAGAACGCCGCCGTGCCCGGGATTCCGCCGCCGCCGGCGTCCACCGGCCGGTGGATACGCTGGCCCGATGGCGGGGAACACGGTCGATCGGACAGGCGCGCGCGGAGACCACCGGTGACACGTCGGGTCCTGGTGGTGGACCCAGGTCTGCGAGCGTGAGAGCGGCGGCGTCTGCCAGCGGGTGCCCCGGTCCGGCGAGGAGTTGGTGACGGTCGTCGATGACCCGGACGGCGCGTACCGGCGGGTGGATCTGTTCGCGTGGCGCGCCGACGGCCCGGAAGGTGGCATCGACGCGGCCCTGCTCCACCGCGGCCACGGCCGGGGTGACGTCGGCGTCCGGGAGGGTGACGACGTCGAGCTCGGCGACGGCCTGGAACTACCCCCACTCGGCGACGGCCAGAAACGTCCGCACCGCCCCCAGGTCCACGCCGCCGACCTAGCAAGACAACCACCGGTTGTGGCTCGACGCCGTCGCGGTTGTTTGTCCGACGACACCCTCGGCTGATCTTCTTTACCCGCCCACGTGCCGGGCCGTTCGACGAGAGGGTGACATGAACTTCATCGAGAGGGTGCAGCGCGCGATCCGACTGACCGAGGAGCTCAACATGCTTCGGTACGCCGAGCAGGAGGCGATCCGGGAGGGCTGGAGCGAGCTCACCGGCCAACACGTCGACGAGACGTTCCATCTCATCCCGCCGGTCTACTCCGACCACGGCGTCAACATCCGGATCGGCCGCAACGTCTTCGTCAACCAGGGCTGCCGATTCAACGACATCGGCGGAATCGAGATCGGTGACGACGTGATGATCGGTCCCAGCGTCAGCCTGATCACGTCGGGCCACCCGGTGGACCCGGCGCGGCGCCGTACCGGCATCACCTCGGCGCCGATCCGCATCGAGCGAAACGTCTGGATCGGCGCAGGCGCGATGGTCCTGCAGGGCGTGACCGTCGGCGCGGACGCGATCGTGGCGGCCGGAGCCGTGGTCACCCGCGACGTACCGGCGGCGACCCTGGTGACCGGCGTACCGGCAGCGGCACTTCGGCGGATCGGTTAGCGGCGACCCGCGGCTGCGCGGACCGCGACAGCCACCGCCGAGGCTCCGGGAGCGGCCCTGATACATCGAGCCGGAACTCTTCTCACCCCACGCCGAAAAAGACCTCCGCCGATCGTATTCACGATTTCCACGTTGGAATCGGTCCACATACCGGCGGTACGATCCGGCAAATCCGTTCGGACCATTCAATCGGCGCGTCGTACGTCCGCCGGAATGGCCGGGACAAGGGAGGCTGGGAGATGAGACTCCACCGCCACACGATCTTCGCCCGCGAGCGTCGAGCCGGAACGGCCGCCATGGCCGCGCTCGCCAGCACGGTCATGCTCCTCACCGTGGCTGCCGGACCGGCCACTGCGACACCCGCCACCGAGGCGCGGTCCGGCACGGCCGGCGAGATCCTCGGCGCCGGCAACGCCACCGCCGTGCCCGGCAGTTACGTGGTCACCCTCAAGGACAGCGGCGGTACGGCCGGCGACCGGCAGGCTGGCGTGTCCCGCCTCGCCGACCGGTACGGCTTCCGCCCGGACCGGGTCTGGCGCGAGGCGCTGAACGGCTTCTCCGTGCGGACCTCCGAGCTGGTGGCCCGCCGGCTGGCCGCCGACCCGGCGGTAGCGGTCGTGGAGCAGGACCGGTTGACCAGCCTGGCCACCACCCAGACGAACGCGCCGTGGAACCTCGACCGGATCGACGCGCCGCTGGGACTCAGCGGCACCTACAACTTCACCAGTGTCGGGACCGGCGTCCGGGCGTACATCGTGGACAGCGGGATCCAGATCAGCCATGTCGACTTCGGCGGCCAGGCGGTGTACGGCTACGACGCCGTCGACGGCACGCTCCCGGCCAACGACTGCAGCGGGCATGGCACCCACGCCGCCGGCACCGTCGGCGGGACGACCTACGGGGCGGCCAAGAACGTCGTACTGGTCGCGGTCAAGGTGTTCGACTGCGCCCTGCCGAGCACGCTGTCGATGTTGATCAACGGGATCAACTGGATGGTCGCCAACCACCTTCCCGGGCAGCCGGCCGTGGCGAACATCGGCGTGCTGACCAGCCCCACCGTCGCGCTCAACACCGCAGTGACGAACGCGGTCGCCGACGGCATCACCGTGACGGTCCCGGCCGGCAACTCGAACGCGAGCGCCTGCACCGTCTCCCCCGCATCGGTGCCGACCGCGCTGACCGTGGGCGCGACGGCGATGAACGACAGCCGGGCAAGCTGGTCGAACTTCGGCCCCTGCCTGGACATCTTCGCTCCCGGCGAGCGCATCACGTCGGCCTGGTGGAACTCGATCACCGCAACCCAGACGATCAGCGGCACCTCACATGCCGCGCCGCTCGTCGCCGGCGTCGCCGCTCGGGTGCTCAGCAACAACCCGACCTGGACACCGGCCCAGGTGGCCAGCTACCTGTTCAGCGCCGCCAGCCCGGTCGTGATCAACCCGGGGGCCGGCTCGCCCAACCGTCTCCTGCACCTGTCCCCGACGCTCTGACGGACCAGCCGTCCCAGCACGACACCAGCGATCGCGGCCGTGACCGGCGTCTCCGCCGCCAGCATCAGTTTCGGCAGTCGGCGTCGGTACCGCCCCCACGCGGTGTCCGCCGATGCCAGACCGAAGCGGTCCGCCACCTGCGATCAGCTCTGCGCATACCTGTCCTCATGCTGCCGGAGAGCCTGCGGGAGAAGAGCTGGCGTGACTGATCAGGATTCGAGAAGTGACGTCGGACGCACCGACCTTAGCGTGGACGGCACACGCGCCATACGACGTCGAGGAGGAACGACGATGACGAAGAAGGACGTCGCCGCAGGAGGCTTCTCCACGCAGGAGCGGGCCGCGCTGAAGGAGCGGGCGGCGGAGTTGAAAGCTGAGGCCAAGCGCACGAAGGGTGCGAAGAAGGCCGCTGCCGAAGAAGCAGAGGTGCTCGCGAAGATCGCGCGGATGCCCGACGGAGATCGGGAGATGGCGGAGCGTGTGCACGCGATCGTCACGACCGTCGCGCCGGACCTCGCCCCCAAGCTGTACTACGGCCAGCCCGGGTACGCCAGGGACGGGAAGGTCGTGGTCTTCTTCCGCAGCGGGCAGATGGACAAGGAGCGCTACTCGACATTCGGGGTGAGCACGCAGGCGGCCCTGGACGAAGAGGGCGGGTTATGGCCGACCTCGTACGCGCTGACCGAACCGACAGAGAAGGCGTGGGAGCAGCTCGGCGACATCGTACGGCGCGCAGCGGGACCGCAGCAGTCGTGAGCGCGGCCGTACGTCGAAGCCGCCCTACAACATTGGTCGCTGTCGGCCATCTCGGCTGTTGCGGCGCGGGCGCCGGTCGGCGGTCGGCGGTCGGCGGTCGGCGGTCGGCGGCCGATAGGATCCTCCGCTCGGGCACGGTCTGATCGACGATCGGAGTGGTGTTGGGACGGAGCGCGCAGGCCGCGCAGGCTGAGGTTGTCAGGTTCTGGCGAACTGTGGAGATGTTCAGTCCGCAGAGCGTCGAGAGGGTCAGCCGGGACCGGCAGGTCTACGCGGTTCATCCGGGGCAGCCGCTACCGTGGGAGAAGGGTCATGAGCTTTCGCGACGAAAGCTGCGCCCGAACCAGGCCTGGCGGCACGTCGTCTACCTGGGCATCTACCGCCTCGACGAGCTGTTCGAGGTGCTGTGCCGGGTGTTCGAGCCGGACCGGGACAGCTATGACGAGCGGCCAGCGGGAGAGAGCGCTGTCGTCGCCTTCGTGGTCGACGAGGACGGGCAGGTACTGCCCGACTCCACAGTGCTCTCCAGCTGCGCCTGGGCCACCGGCCAGGTGCTGCGCGACGGGCGCGCCAGGCCCGACTGGCTGTCCCGCTTCCAGACCGCCACTGCGGACGTCGGCGAGGCGATGCAGGAGCTGATCGCGATGGAGATCAGCGGCGCGGAAGACGACGCGCCGCAGTGGATCCCGCGAACGGTCGACCACCGCCTGCTCTCCGAATGTCTGGCTCTGGCCGTGCGGGTGACCGGGGTCGGCGAGGCGTTGTCCTGTGCCGACATTCGGATCAAGAGCCAGATCGTGGCCCGCCGCACCGCGGACAGCACCGCCGGCCACGAGTTTCTCAACAGCTTCATCATGAACGACCTGGACCTGGTCGCGGGACGGATCGCCAAGGGCGCTATCGGCGGCGCGCTGAGCGACTATCTGCGGCCCGAGGACGACCTCGCCACCGCTGACCGGGTGGACGTTCGTGACCGGCTCGACGCCGTGTCGGCGGCGACGGCACCGCAGGCGGTACCGGCAGGGCGGTGGCTCAGCCACCCGGAGCACGCGCTCGCGCTCAACCAGCAGCTGGCGGTCAGCACCGCGCTGGGCATGACCACCGCCGGAATTCTCGGCGTCAACGGCCCGCCGGGCACCGGCAAGACCACCATGCTGCGTGACCTCGTCGCGGCGCTCGTCGTCGAGCGGGCCCGGCGACTGGCCGCGCTGACCGACCCGGGTAGGGCGTTCACCGGTCGGCAGCTGCGTTGGAGCACCGGGCAACGAACACGGGTGATCGACGTCTGGCAGCCCGAGCTCACGGGCTTCGAGATCGTCGTCGCCTCGGCCAACAACGGTGCCGTGCAGAACGTCACCGACGAGATCCCCGCCGCCGACGCGATCGACGAGTCGTGGCGGGAACGGGCGGCGGCGGTGGACTACTTCCCCGACATCGCCACGGCGCTGCTGGCCGGTGAGGCGGACGCCGAGCAGCCGCAGGTCGTCGAACGTGCCTGGGCACTGGTCGCGGCACGGCTCGGAAACAAGTCCAACCGGAGCCGGTTCGTCAACACGTTCTGGTACCACACCCCCGACGAACCCATCCGGGAGTCCAGCGGAGGCCACACCTGGTCGGGCCTGCTGGCGGTGCTCAAGGGGTACGAGCAGGCAGGCCCCGACGTCCCGTGGTCGACGGCGGTGTCGCGGTTCCGCGCCGTCGAGGCACGGGTCGAGGCAATCCGCACGAAGCGATCCGAGGTGTACCACGACGTCGAGCGCAGGGCGCACCTCGAAGGTGACCTCGCCGACCTGCGGCACGCGCTGAAGGCGGCGGTGGACGCGGTCGAGTCGGCACGGCTCCGGCACCGGGCGGCGTTGGACACCGAGCGTGAGCAGACGGCTGAGGCCGACCGGATCGCACTGGCCCGCCAGGCCGAGGCCGAGCGGGATGCCCGCCGTCGCGAGGCGGCCGCCAACCAGACCCTCGTGACGGCCGAGCGTCAGATCGAGCACCTGGTCAGCGGCCGCAGCGCCACCGCCGAGCGGGCCGTGTGGTCGTGCGAAGCCGAGCTGGGTCGGCGGTTGACCGCGCACGCCGACCACCAACGCTCGCGGCCCGGCCTGTGGGAGTGGTTGCGTACCCTCGGCGCGGCGCACCGGCGCTGGTCGCAGGACGACGGGCGGCTGCTGGCCGAGGTCCGCGGCGCCCAGGGCGCGCTGGACGCAGCCCGCGCGGAGCGGGGAGCCGTACAACTGGAGATCGACGCCGTACAGCGGGCGGTGGACGCCGCCCGGAGGCAGGCGGACGAGATCCGGCGCACGCTGGCCGCGGGCATACCGAGGCCGCTGGTCGACCACGCACCGCTGACCGCGGCCCGCCGTACCGTGGCGACGGCGGTACGCGAGATCTCGACGACCGGTCAGACCCTCCGTGCGGCTGAGAACGCGATACGGGCGGCCGAGGCCGATCTTTGCGCCCTGGACGCTCGGCTGGGGCGGGCGGCCGGCGCACTCGGTCAGCACTTTCCCGACGCCGGATGGCACACCGACCGCCGGCGCCGGGAGTTGACGGCGCTCTGGACCGACACGGAGTGGAACCGGGCACGCAGTGAGCTGCTCCTGGCGGCCCTGGCGCTACACAAGGCGTTCCTGCGTCACAACGCCACCCGGATACGGCGCAACCTACAGGCCGCGATGGATCTCGTCGGCGGCGACGCGCCCGCCGACCTGCCAGCCGATGCGGCGTTGGCAGCCTGGCAGAGCCTCTTCTTCGTGGTCCCGGTGGTCTCCACCACATTCGCCTCGTACGACCGGGTGTTCGGTCATCTCGGCCAGGAGGCGCTCGGTTGGCTGCTCATCGACGAGGCTGGCCAGGCGACGCCACAGAACGCCGTCGGGGCGCTCTGGCGAACCCGGCGGGCAGTGGTCGTCGGCGACCCGCTGCAACTCGAGCCGATCACCACCCTGCCGTTCCGCACCGAGCAGGCGATTCGGACCGAACTGGCAGTGGACGAGCAGTGGCTGACCAGCCGCACCTCGGTCCAGCGCCTCGCCGACCGACTCACGCCGCTGGGCACCTGGCTGACCGGTGCCGGCGACAGCGACCCGACCTGGGTGGGTGTACCGCTGACCGTGCACCGACGCTGCGACAAACCGATGTTCGACGTCGTGAACCAGGTCGCCTACGGCGGCCTGATGATCCCTGGTACCGGCGCCGGGGCAGGTGAACGCTTCCGCCTCGCCTACCCGACGCTGCCCCCGTCGAAGTGGATCGACGTCCCGGGCACCGGCGCGCAGGGCCACTGGATCCCCGACCAGGGTCGGCAGCTCGACCGGATCCTCGGCACGCTCGCCGCGCTGGACTTCGACATGTCCGAAGTCATGGTGATCGGCCCGTTCCGCGACGTCGCCCGCGAGGTCAGCCAGCGAGCCCGGCGGTACCCCGGCCTGGTCGCCGGCACCGTCCACACGGCACAGGGCAAACAGGCCGACATCGTCGTGCTGGTACTGGGCGGTGCGCCGGACCGGGTGGGCGCCCGGCGTTGGGCGTCGAGCAAGCCCAATCTGCTCAACGTCGCGGTGAGCCGGGCCAAGCGCCGGCTCTATGTCATCGGCGACCGGCAGGCATGGTCGACGTTGCGCTACTTCGAGGTCCTGGCGGCCGAGTTACCGAATCAGGACCCGGTGCGACCACAGGCTGCCGCCGAACGGCACACCGACGGCGACGGCCACCGTCATCGCGCGGGCAGGCACGTCGACCTGCCGGCATCGAGTGCGGACGGATGACGACGGATCCGCCCCGCCTGGCGCCGGGCGTCGCCCGGTCGGCCTCGGCCAGGCTACCGGCGGCGGGCGCCGCCCTACCGGGCCCTTCCGGACCGCTCGGCGGCGGCCGACAGCGGCGGAGCACCGTGGCCGAGGCAGGACTGCTCGCCGTCGACGTGCTCACCGGGCCGGTCCGGGTAGCCGCTCTCCCAGGTCAGGGCGGCAGCGATCCGCGCGGCCAGCTCCGGCCGGCCACGAGCCCGGCCGAGAGCCAGCACTGCGGCGAGGTTCGCCCGCTCCTCGCGCAGCCACCGGCCCGGGTCGGCGAGTGCCCGGTCGGGCAGGTCCACCGGTGAGCCGTCGCGCCGGGCCTGCGGCGCGTCGATCCGCCGCAGCGTCTCGGCGGCCAACATGCCCCAGCTGTGCGCGGCGCGGATCACCGCCTCTGCGGGCACCACCTCGCTGTCGTCGCCGTCGAGCACCAACGCGGCGACCAACCGGTGCACCCGGTACCGGTTCGGTCCCGGCGTCGTCCGCGCCACGAGCGTGAGCAGGTGGCAACTGACCAGCTCGTCCAGGGCGCCGACCGCCTCGCGGGGACGGAGACCGGCGCAGGTCAACGGCACGTGGTCCGGCATCGTCGGCGTCGGCAGCACGGCCAGCGCACCCAGCACCTGGGCGGCGGCCGGGCTCAGCGACCCGTACGCCGCCGCCAGGCCCTCCCGCACCGAGATCCCGTCGACGACGGTTCATCCAGCAGATGACGGGGGTGGCACCGCAGGTGCGGGTGGTGTTGCAGAGGCTGCTCGCGCCGGTGCCGCCAGCGACCTCCTCGAAGCTCTCGAGGTCGATGTCGGGAAGCTCCAGGTCGTCGAGGCGATGAAGCTCTCTTCCAGGGACTGTCCTGGCGCGTTCTGGTCGAGGGACATGCTAGCGCTCCTGCTGTCAGGGGGGCACGGAAGGCCAGCCTCGCGAACGGCGCTACCCGTTCCCTATCTGGCCACTATGCGGAGGCCGGTTGATGTCCGGCAGCAGGGGCGTGCGTCCGGCCCGGCGGTGGTCCACCGGGCCGGACGAGCCGTCAGCGCACCGAGAACCACAGGTCCTGCGGGCGGTGGTCGGAGAGCCGCTCGGCGGAGACCAACCGGTAGCGGTGCACGTCGACCGTTCCCCGGGTGAACGTCCAGTCGATGCGCCAGAACGGCAGCGGCAGGCCGGCGAGCGGGCTGTCCCAACTGAAGTTCATCGGCGCGTCGAAGCGCCAGCTCAGGGGCAGCACCTGGGTCCCCTCGTCGGACGCGTCGCGGGTGACGGCGCGCAGTCCGTCGAGGGTGCCCATCGCCGAGGTGGCGTTGAAGTCGCCGGAGACGATCGACGGGTACGGGTTGCGCCGTACGTCCTCGGTGACCGCCGCGACCTCCTCCTGCCGCCAGGTGAACTTGCGCCGGTAGTAGTCGTCGAGGTCGACCTGCGGGTTCAGGAAGTCGAGGTCGATCGCGGTCGGCACGGTGACGTGCACGTTGTAGACCGAGACGGTCCGCTCGCCGATGCGCAGGTCGGTCCGCAGCACCTTGTCCCGGGCGAAGACCTCGGCGAAGGGGGTGTCGGCGGGTTGCCGGGCCGCCGGACCGAACAGCGGCTGCGCCGCGATCGGGAACCGGGAGATCGTGACCAGCTCGCTGCGGCGCGCGATGTGGTAGCCGGGGAACTCGGCGCGGAGCTTGTCGTCGTCGTCCACCGGGAGGTAGCCGGCCTCGGCACTGCCGGGCACCCAGATGACGTGCTCCTGCAACAGGTAGATGTCGGCGTTCTGTCGACGCAGGAACGCGAACTGCGCCTCGGGGTCCTTGTTGCTCATCCCCCAGTAGTTCGTGTTCCAGGTGAACAGGTGGACCGCGCCGGCCGGCACCGGCCGCGTGTCGCGCAGCAGCGCGGCCGGGTAGACGCCGAGCTGGTCGACGCCGGGGAGCAGGCCCGCCATGGCGAGCGCCACGGCCCAGTGCCGGCGACGACCGCAGGCGGCGGCTGCGGCCGCGGCCAGCAGCAGCGGCGTCAGCACCAGGAGCAGCGGCGGGGCCGAGTCCAGCAGGATCGACCAGTGCCATCGCCCGGTCGCCGCCCGGCGGGTCACGGTGAAGGCCAGGAAGAGCGCGGCGGCGACGACGACGGCCCAGCCGTAGCCGAGGCGTGTCGCGCGGGCGACCCGCCGCCCGCGCGACACCGGCAGCGGCGGCGTCGGGGTCGCCGCGGCGACCTCCGGATCGTGGGTGGTGGTCATGGACCGACCTCCTGGTAGAGGCTGCGGAAGCGGGGGCGCAGGAGCCATTCGAGCAGCCCGGTGGCGAGGCCGGCGACGACTGCGGTGTTCATCAGCAGGTGCGCGGCCGTGAAGAAGACCACGAAGCCCCAGCCGCGCTCGCGCCGCACGAAGGCGTACTGGCCGAGGTCGCTCGCCACGAAGCCGCCGAGCAGGACGGCGGTCAGCAGGGCGAGCGGCGGGGACAGGACCGCGGCCGGCACGCTCAGCAGGGTCGCTGCCGCCAGGACCGCGGCGGCGGCCCGGCCGCCGGTCTCCATGCCCTGCATGGCCCGGCCGCGCCGAAGGTAGAACGGCACCCGCAGCCGGCTGCGCCGGAACGCCTTGCGCAGGATGGGGACCATCCGGCTCTCGTCGGACAACCGGCCGCGGATCTGCGAGGTCAACAGCATCGGGTACGACCGCGACAGCCGTTCCGCGTGATCGATCTCCTCGGTCTGCCGCAGCGCGGGATTGAACCAGCCGGCCCGGTCGAACGCCTCGCGCGTCACCGCGCCGAGGGCGTAGAACCCTCCGCTGACCAGCCCTTCCGCGCTCTTGCGCCAGTAGTGGTACTGCAGGATGCGGTACTGCCCGACGAGTCCCTCGGCGAACAGCGGCTCCTTGTCGGGCACGCCGAAGACCGCGCCGTAACCCTCGCCGCCGCGCAGCAGCCGGACCGCGTTGCGGATTGCGTCGGGATGCATGGTCACGTCCGCGTCGAGGAAGAAGATGACCTCACCCGTCGCGTGCCGTACGCCCAGGTTGCGGGACGCCCCGGGGCCGCCGTTGGCGTCCGCGCGGACCAGCAGGCACGGATGCCGGGCGGCGAGGGCGGCGCTGGTGTCGGTGCTGGCGTCATCGACCACGATGACCTCGTGTGCCGGCATCGACTGGGCGTGCACCGAGGCGAGGCAGAGGTCGATGGTGCGGCTGTCGTTGAACATCGGCACGACGACCGACACCGTGACGCGGTCGCCGGAAGGCGTCTCAGCCATACAGAACTCCCCCTTCGAGGACGAGCAGCCAGAGCCCGGCGTTGGCGAGCATCACGCCGTCGCGCAGCAGCACCCGGACGGGGCTGCCGCCGCCGGAGTGCACCAGGACGACCTGGAGGTAACGGAACAGCGCGAAGAGCGCGAACGGAGCGGTGAGCAGCGCGGTGCGGCTGACCGACGACGCGTGCAGCTGGTAGGTGATGAGCGCGCTGGCGGCGGTCAGGCCGAGCAACTGGTCGAGCAGGTGCTCGGTGTAGCCGACCAGGGCCGGCCGGTGGACGGCGCCGGCGACCCGCAGCTCGTGACGCCGCTTGCCCAGGATCAGCAGCAGGCAGACCGACAGCACGCAGAGCGTGAGCCAGCCCGACGGCGGCGCGTCGACCGCGGTGTAGCCCTGCACGAGGCGCAGCACGAACCCGACCGCGACCGCGAACAGGTCCAGCAGCGGCACGTGCTTGAGGAAGAAGCTGTAGGCCACGTTGACGACCAGGTAGGTCAGCAGCGGCCACCACGACCGGACGTCCGCCGAGACCAGCAGGGCCAGCCCGGCGAGCAGGAGCAGCGCGAGCGCCCCGGCCTGCCAGGGCGTGACGCGTCCGGAGGCGATCGGGCGCAGCCGCTTGCGGTCGTGGGCTCGGTCGCGTTCGCGGTCGGCGATGTCGTTGAGGACGTACACCAGGGCCGACGCGAGCGTGAAGCCGAGCACTGCCGCGGCGACCGAGCGCAGGTGGGGCCAGCTCCACAGGTCGGCGTCGAGCAGGGGCAGCACCGCCACGAGGTTCTTGGGCCACTGGCCGGGCCGCAGGAGCTGGACGAAATCCCCGAAGGGCCTAGAAGAAAATCTTGGCAGCTGCGAGGACGCCCTGCTTCCAGGGGTCGCGGCTGGTGCGTCCGGTGGTGGGTCCGTCCTGGTGGGCAGCATCGTGCGACTCCTCGCGCTCCGGCCGGTCGCCGAGGCGGCGCTGCTCGCGCCACCAGGCGTACGTGTCGAGAATGGCGTCCTGGTTGGACTGCAGGGGTTGGAAGCCGAGCCGGTCGCGGGCCTTGTCGATGCTCACGTACGAATCGGCGGTCAGCTTGCTCAGCAGCCGGCCGTAGACCGGGGACAGGCGCAGGCGCTCCAGCGTGCGCAGCGCGGCGAGCGCGGGGCGCCCGGGCAGCGGGACGACCCGCCGGCCGTGGCCGGCCGCGTCGAGCACCGCCTGGAAGTCCTCCCGCAGCGTGCCGAACTCGGCGGCGGCGATGTTGTAGGTGTCGTTGGCGACCTCCGGCGGCGCGTCCAGCACCGCGCGGACCGCCGCGACGAGGTCGGCCAGGGCGAGCATCTGGATGCGTACGTCACCGCGGCCCAGCACCGGGAAGTGCCGGCCCTCCTCGGCCCACTCGAACAGCATGGCGAACAGGCCCATCCGGCCCGGACCGAGGAACGTCTTGGGGCGCAGGACCGGCAGGCACGCCCCGCCCGCGCGCAGCTCGTCGGCGATCTCCTCGGCCGCCGCCTTGGCCGCGCTGTACGTGTCGACCGGCTCGCGGGGGTGTTCCTCGGTGGTCGGCACGACGCTCGGCAGACCGTAGACGGCGGTCGAGGAGATGTGCACGACGCGCGGCACCCCCGCCCGCACCGCGGTGCCGAGCACCGTACGGGTGCCGTCCACCACGATCGACCTGATCTGCGCCGCCGGATAGCTCGGCAGCGCCGAGGCGCAGTGCACGACGGCGTCGGCGCCCGCCAGTGCCCGGCGCATCAGGGTCGCGTCCCGCACGTCGCCGGCGAAGGCGATGTCGGGACCGGGGCGCAGGTCCACGGCGCGTACCAGGTCGCCGTCGGCGCGCAGCCGGCGGGCGAGGTGCGAGCCGAGCATCCCGGCGGCGCCGGTGACCACGACCGTCCGGTTCACCACAGGGAACTCACCTTCTCCTTGAGGAAGCGGACGGTCAGCCGGCCGAGTCCCCGGTGCAGGGTCTTATCGAGGGCGTCGATCGCGCGTTCGACGTCCGCCGGATCGGTCACCAGGCTCGGGGCGAGCACCAGCGGGTTGCGGCCGTTGAGCGTGTAGTACGAGTAGATGTCGTGGTCCTCGTAGAGCGCGTTGACGACGGCGCAGGTGACGACCTTGGTCTTGAACTGCGGGTCGCGGGCCATGCCGACCGGGGCCACCTTGGCCAGCAGGTCCAGCAGCCGGGGTCCGCCGTCGAGGAAGACGCCCCATAGCGCGCCGGCGCCGGTCACCTCGCCGATCGCGTCCGGGTGTTGTTTGGCGAGCCGCCGCAGCCCGGGGGCGAGGACCGCCTCCAGGTGGCGGGCCCGCGCCGGGTAGTCGTCCTCGACGGCGATGTTGATCGCTTCGAGGGCGGTGGCGCACTCCTCGCCGAAGCCGTAGTAGGTGGTGCTGGTGCTCTGGAGCACCGCGTCGTCGAGGTTGTCGTAGGCCCGGCGGTAGATGGACTCGCGTGCCACGAACGCGGAGATGGACGACTTGCCGCCACCGAACGACTTGGAGGTGGTGAGGACGTCGGGAATCAGGTCCGGATAGCGCATGAAGTAGAAGAGGGTGCCGGTCTTGCCCCAGCCGGTGTAGATCTCGTCGAAGACGAGCACGATCCGGTGCCGGGTGCACAGCTCGCGCAGGCCGCGCAGGAACTCCTCGGAGCAGCTGCGCAGGGTGGAGGCGCTGAACGGCTCGATCAGGATGGCGTACACGTCGTCGGGGTGCCGTTGCACCGCGGCCCGGACGGAGTCGAGGTCGCCGTACCGGAACGTGTCGATGCCGGGAATGGTGGGGAACGGGTAGTGGCTCTGCCCCGTCAGGCCGCCCGAGCCGAGCAGCTTGCCGTGGAAGCTGCTGTCGGCCCGCAGCACCGTGCCGCGCCGGCCCCGGTGGTACTTGTAGGCCAGCTTCACCGCGCCCTCGACCGCCTCGGCGCCGGAGTTCGGCAGGAACGACATGCTCAGGTCGTCGGGGAGCACCTCGGCGAGGTTGTGCGACAGCGCCGCGAGGTATGGCGAGAAGTACGTCTTGTGGACCTCCATGCTGCGCCGCTCGGCGAAGCGGCGACGCACCTCGAGGATGCGCGGGTGGTTGTGCCCGTGGTTGAGCACGCCCACCCCGCCGGTCAGGTCGAGGATCCGGCGGCCGTCGCGCTGCCAGAGGTAGGCCCCCTCGGCACGTGCGACGAGTTCGCGGCCGAACCCGAACGAGGTCATCAGCGTGACCTGGCTCTTGTTGACGTGGCGGCGGTAGAGGTCGTGGACCCGGCCGGTGTCGAGGCCCTCGGCCTCGTCAAGGGTGAACAGCCTGGACATGGTTGTCTCCTGGGTGGACGGTGCGGGACAGGGCGACGACGAGCAGCGAGACGGTGACTTCGACCAGGACGCAGATCAGCCGGCTGGCCACCGCCGCCATCCCGGCGGCCGACCAGGGCAGCACGGTGGCGAGGGCGGTGCTGATGGCGACCTCGCGTACGCCCCAGCCGTCGGGTGCGATGATCGAGAGGCTGCCGGCGACGGTCGCCAGGGCGAACGCCCCGATCGACACGGCCGCCGAGGAGCGGGGGTCGGCGCCGAGGAGCACCGCCACGGCCCACAGGTGCAGGCCGGAGACCAGCCAGGACAGCAGGGCGAGACTGACCGCGAGCCGCATCCGGCCGGGCGGCACGGGGGTGACCGACCGCTTCGCCAGCCGCGCGACGCGGGCGATCACCCGGTTGAGCAGCTGCGGTCGGATCAGGCAGACGGCGAGGCCGGCGACGGGCACCGCGATCCACCGGCCCGGCGCGGCGAGCAGTCCCACCAGCGCGCCGGAGACGATCGTCAGGGCGATGCTGACCAGATACGCGGTGACCATCCGCTCGGCCGGCACCCCCGAGCGGCGACCCAGGTCGACGTGGGTGACCACGCCCCACACCCGGCCGGGCAGATACTTGCCGAGCTGGCCGAGGAAGAAGATGCGGCCGGCGGTGAGCCCGCCGATGGGCACCAGCACCCGCCACGCGAGCATGCCGATCAGCAGGCCGGCCAGGTTCGCCGCGACGGCGGCCAGGCACAGCGGCAGCGCGTCGGGCCGGGCCAGGACGGCCAGCGCGGCCGGCCCGTCGCGGCGCAGCGCGAAGCCGAGCCCGGCCAGCGCGGCGAGGACGACCAGCGGGGTGAGCCAACGCCGACGCAGCACGGTGCGCAGCACACCGACCGCGGCGCCCGCCAGCAGCGCGAGGTGCACGAGCAGGCTGACCCCGAGGAAGAACGGCACGAAGCGTACGCCCTTGTAGCGGGCGACGAGGCGCAGCTGCCCCGGATCCGCGAGCGCGAAGACGGCCAGCAGCAGCGCGGTCAGCGCGGCCACCGGCGGCCGGAGCACCGCGAGCGGTGTCGACGCGACGGCGGCGGCGACGGCGAGGATGCCCAGCGGCCGATTCGCGGTGAGGCTCGCCCGGCCCTTGCGCCGCGCGCCGAAGACGGTCCGGGCCAGCAGCTGGGACCGGCGGAACTGCTCGGCGAGCAGGGGACCCAGCCGGGACACCTCGTCGTGCGCGGCGACGACGCGCTCGGTCAGCAGGATCCGGGTGATCGGCGCCAACCGTTCGCTGTACTCCAGGTCCTCGGAGTCGCGCAGCGACTCGTCGAACGGGCCGGCGGCCTCGAAGACGGACCGCCGGATCGCGGCCTGGGCGAAGAACGCGGTCTGCCCGAGCCCCACGGCCCGCCGCCGCCACCAGTACGAGTGCAGCGTCCGGTACCACTCGACCGGACCGTCGTCGATCAGCGGCTCGGGGGCGATCAGGCCGTGCACGCACCCGATCTCGGGGTGCCGGTCGAGGATGTCGACCGCGTTGGCGAGCGCGTCCGGGGCCAGCGCCTCGTCCGAGTCGAGGAAGAAGAGCACGTCGCCGGTGGCGGCGGCGGCACCGGCGTTGCGCGACACCGAGACCCCGCCGTTGACGGTGTTCTCGATCAGTCGGCACGGGAAGCCGCGGGCGATGTCGCGCGAGTCGTCGGTGCTGCTGTCGTCGACCACGATCACCTCGTCCGGAGGATGGGTCTGCGCGTAGACGGACTCCAGGCACCTGCGCAGGGTGCGGGCGTAGTTGTGGTTCGGAATGATCACCGAGACGGTGGGGCTCATGGCGGCAAGTGGACCGGGCGCGGATGTCGAGTCGCTGTCGGCCGCGCCCGACCGGCGATAGCGGCGGTGCCGTTCCGATAGCCTCGCGGGGTCCGCTGGCGGCCTCGACCGGGCGCGCCGCGACCGCGCGGCCCGTGCGGGTGCGGGTCGACACGACGGGCACGGGGGGTGGGCATGGAGACTTCCGCACCGGCACCAGCACGGGTGGGTCGCGGGTCGCGGGTGGTGCGTGCCGCGGCGGCGCTCTGGGTGGCGTTCGTGCTGGCGCACTGGGCGTTGAACGGTCGCTGGTGGGCGTGGCTGGTGCCCGCCGCGTTACCGCCGCTGCTGTTCGTGGTGGTGCCGCTGGCGCTGGTCGTCGCGGCGGTGGCGGTCCGGACCGGGCGGCGCCGCGGTGCCGCGCTCGCCGTGCTCGGCCTGCTGCTCGGGCTCCCGTACGGCGGACTCCGTCCCGTGCTCGCGGACGAGCCCGGGCGACCGGGCATCCGGGTCCTGTCGTGGAACACCGAGTTCTGGACCCAGGACAAGGATCCGGACCAGTTCTACCGGTACCTGCACGAGCAGGACGCGGACGTCTACCTGTTGCAGGAGTATCTCGGCTGGGACCTGGCGCGGCCGTTCGACGGTCAGCGGCCGATCGACGACCTGGACCGGCTGCGCGCGGAGTTCCCGGCCCACACCGTGGTGCGGCGGGGCGAACTCGTGACGCTGTCCCGCCTGCCGGTGGTCGCCCAGCCGCCGGTGGCACCCGACCCGGCGGCGGCCGGCGACGCCACCACCGACTTCGACACGATCTTCCGTGAGGCGAAGACCCTGCGCACGGACCTGCGCGTCGGCGGCGCGGTGGTGTCCTTCTACAACGTCCACATCGCCGTGCAGCTCAAGATGGTCAACCCGGTGTCGGCGAGCTTCTGGCGGATGCCGAGGACGGCCGACCCGCAGCGGCGCCGGCAGCTGACCGGGCTGTGGGCCGACATCTCCGCCAACCCCCGGCCGGTGGTGGTGGCCGGGGACTTCAACACCAGCCCGGCGATGGCCGACCTCGACGGCGCGCCGCGGCGGCTGCGGGACGCCAACGACGAGCCGTACCCGGCCACCTGGCCGGCGGGGCTGCCGCTGTGGCGGCTGGACTGGGCGTTCACCAGCGCGCCGCTGCGGGTGGGCGGCTACGACCTGCGGTCCCCCGCCGGGCTGTCCGACCACCGCGCCCAGCTGATCACCCTCGCCGCGCCACGGTGATGTCGACCGCCCGCCGCAGCGCCGCGTCCCGCTCGCTTGGTTCCTCCTCGGCGCGCAGCCGCTCACCGGCGAACGCCCGAGTCAGGTCGTGCAGCAGATAACGCGACAGGCCGTCCGGGGCGAGGTACGCCTCGACCAGCCCCGCCTCGATCAGCCGCTCGGCCGCCTCCTCGGCCTCGTCGGGCCCGACGTCGAGCAACGCGGCGCACAGCGGCACGGTCACGTCGGGCAGCTCCACCAGGGCCAGCCGGCGCAGGAGCCGGCGCGCCGTGACCGGCAGTCGCCGGTAGCCGAGCGCGAGCCCGGCCCGGACGCTCACCCCGGCGTGTTCCAGCTCGTCGAGACGCCGGCTCTCCTCGCTGAGCCGGCGCACCATCCGGGACAACGGCCAGTGCCGGTGCACGGCGAGCCGCGCGCCGATGATGCGCACCGCCAGCGGCATCTGCCCGGAGAGGGCGACGAGGCTGTGTGCGGCGGTGGGCTGGCTGCGTACCCGTTCGGCGCCGATGATCCGGGTCAGCATGGCGAGCGCCTCGTCGGCCGTGAGCGGGCCGACCTCGACGTGCCGGGCGGGCAGGAGCCCCAGGCGCGCCCGGCTCGTCACGACGACCGCGCAGCCGGCGGAGCCGGGCAGCAGGTCGGCGAGTTGCGACTCCTGCGCCACGTTGTCGAGCAGCACCAGGATCCGGCGGCCGGCAAGGCGTGACCGGTAGACGGCGGTGCGCCGCTGCGGATCGTCGGGAATGTCGCCGGGCGGCACGCCCAGCGCCCGCAGGAAGTGCTCGCAGACCTCGGCGGTCACCGCCCGACCCGGTTCGCCGCGCAGGCTCGCGTACAACTGGCCGTCGGGGAAGCTGGCGCTCACCCGGTGCGCGACGCGGACCGCGAGCGCGGTCTTGCCGGCCCCGGAGAGCCCGGTCAACGCGAGGACCGGCACCCCGTCGGTCTCGGCGGTGAGCAGCCGGGTGCCCTGCGCGATCTCGGTGGCGCGGCCGGTGAAGTCCGGCAGGTCGGTGGGGAGCTGCCGCGGCGGCAACGCATCCGGCGCGCGCAGGATGCTCTGCTCGATGCGCCGCAGCTCCGCCCCCGGCTCCAGGCCGAGCTCCTCGACCAGGACGGACCTGGCCCGCCGGTACGCCTCCAGCGCCTCGGCCTTGCGCCCGGAGCGGGACAGCGTCAGCATCAGCTCGCCGTGCAGGTTCTCCCGCAGCGGATAGCGGCGGGTCAGCTCCTGCAACTCGCCCACCAGCTCGTGGTGCCGGCCGAGCTGCCGGTCGAGGCGGATCCGTTCGGCGAGCACGGCCAGCCGCTGCTCCTCGAGCCGGGCCGCCGTCTCGGTCAGCGCCCCGCCGGCCAGGCCGGCGAGGGCCGGGCCGCGCCAGAGGGCCAACGCGGCGCGCAGCCGCCCGGCCGCCTGGGCGTGCCGGCCCGCGACGGCGAGGGCGCGCCCCTCGGCCGAGAGCCGCGCGAAGCGCACCGCGTCGATGTCGTCGGCGGTGAGGTGGAGCAGGTAGCCCGGCGCCTGGGTGCGCAGGATCGTCCGCCGGTCGTGGCGGGCGAGTGTCCTGCGGACCATGGAGATCGCGGTCTGCACCTGGTTACGGGCGGTGGGCGGCGGCGCGTCGCCCCAGACCGTGTCCACCAGCAGGTCCGTCGAGACGACCCGGTTGACGTGCATGACGAGGGTGGCGAGCACGGTGCGCTGCCGGGCGCCGCCGATCGGGACCGCGACGTCCCCCACGGTCAGTTCCATGGGCCCCAGCACGTTGATGAACACCTGACTCCCCCCGGTCATGTCGCGCCCGGAAACCGGGAAGTGTCCTTCCGCTTCCGACTGGAAAGAGACTTTACTCAAAAAACCCCGAGACAGCGATTCCCATCGATGAAACGGCTGCGGACATCCCGCCTGATGGACGAGCCCATATTAGAACACGTGTTCGAGCGCCTGCCGACGGTGAGTTCGGCCACGCCGAGGGGTGCGGCCGGCGCGTGCCCGGCGTACCGGCCGGCCCGCTCCCGGACGGCCGGGACCGGCGCCGGGTCGGGCAGCGCCCCCGGCGCCGCCGCGATGACGGCTGACCGGGGGCCAGGGTGGGAGCGGTCGCGGTCACCGCTTCGATCCGGGGGCGAGCAGAGCCGGGGCAGGGACCACTGGATCAGGAGTCCGCGGCCCCTCAGAGGCCGGTCGGGGGGTAGACGCGGCGCCTGCCGGTGCTCGGCGGCGGGTCGGCCTTGGGCTTCGGAGCGCTGGTGACGGTCGGCGGTGGCGCGACAGCCGTCAGGGGCCCGGGAATGCCGAGCGCCTCTGCCACTCGGATCCGTCCCGCCGGTATCGCCTCCTCGGTCTGGAAGTTGTTCGGGTCGCCGCTGTTGTCCCGGCGCCACCGGCCGTTGCCGTCCACGGCATCCTTGGACATGTCGAAGGTGAGGACGAGTCCGCCCTCGTCGGCGACGTCGCGCAGGGCCGGCTCGTTGCGTTTCATCCCCATGGCCCACTCGGTGTGCTGCCGGGCGTAGGACAGCGCGACCTCGAAGTCGAGGGTGACGGTGTTCCAGCCCTGGTCCTTGCTCTCGCTGGCGATGTCGTGTTTCTCCCAGCGCTTGCAGCCGAGGGCGCCGCCCGCCCGGCTCGGCATCAGGCCCGTGGTCTGGATGCCGCCGCCGTAGTAGTTGCACCGGTTGGTGCCGTGGTAGAACCGGTACACGTCGGCGGGCGGCGGGTCTTGCGGCGGGTTCGCCAACCGCCACAGCCGTTGCTGCCACCCGTTGTACGAATCAAGTGCCTCCGCGTCTCTCGTGTTCACGCCGAGGTGTTCGAATGCCGTGGCCAACCGGTACAGGATCAGCCTGTCGGCGACGGCGGCGAGCCCCGGCGCGGCGTACTTCCGGGACAGGACGATGGTGTTGGTGGCCGCCAGGTGGTCGCTGCCGACGGGGCTGTCGAGCAGCGCCACGGTCAGCGGCGTGCCACACGCGGTGTCGAGGGCGCCCACCACGTCGGCGACCACCTGATCGGCGGCGGACCAGTACGCCAGCCGCGCGGTCAACGCCTCATCCGGTTGCGGGGCCGGTGCGGAGGCGGCGGTGTCCCCCGCCGGGCCGATCGGCTCGCCGTGGCGGACCGGCGTGGGCGGCGCGGTGGAGGTTTTGACGGATACCGGTGGAGGACTCGAGATCTGCGCGGAGAATGGCTCGAACGGCTGCATCCCGTGACGCTACGCAAGGCTGCCGCGAGGCGTGACCGGGCAGTCACCAATCGGACCCGCGGAAACAGCGTCGGTGCGCCGGCGGGCCTGCGGTCGACGAGGTCGAGTCAGTCGAGCATGTGCCCAGTGCGGCGGCCGACTCGTCGGTCAGGCGGTAGACGCCCTGGAGGCTGACGGAACGTTCGAGCCGGCCGTCGACGACGTACTTCAGGGTGCGCTCTTCACCGCGCCGGTTGCGCCAGGTCAGCGCCCCGAGCAGGGCACCGGGAACGGTGACGTCGAAGCGGATCGGGGTGGCCTCGACATGCACCGGGGCCGCTCCGCACCCGTTCGCGCCGAGCATCGCCCAGGCTCGTGGCCCGGATGGGCCGGGTCCCGCCAGTTCGTCGGGGCGCCGCCGCAGCAGTCGCGCCGCTGCTTGTCGACGACGCCGAGCCGGCTCACCATGTGCAGCACGCAACGGTTGACGTGCAGCGCGGGAACGGAGTCGCCGACCCCGACGCTGGTCCACCTGGACAGGGACTGGCGCACCCCGCTGAACGCCACCGGAGGCCGCTCGCCCATCCGGTGCCTGCGCAACTCCCGGCAGACGTCCTGGGTCCACAGCGCGGTGAAGGCAGCCGACATGGCCGTGATCGTAGGAGCCCGGACCGACAGTTCCGGCCGTGCCGCCGCCGGCCCCAGGCGGACCGCGACACTGCGCACCGACGAGGAGGTGGCGAGCGAACTCGTCAGCCTGATCTGGGCCGTGACGGGGACACCCGACCGGCGCGCGGAGGTGCTGGTGCGGTTCCTCGCCGACGAGCTGGCGGGCCCGTACGCCGACCTGCTCCCGCTGACCACCGACAGCGAGCGGCCCGCCGAGCCGGGCCGACCGGAGCCGCTGCACCTGCTGCACCGCGACTTCGACGGCAGCACCCTGCGGATCTCGCTGCGACCGGCTCCGGAGATCCGCCAGCCGCCGGTCGCCGACTCCGACGGCGCCGACGCCGCCCTACGGATCCGGCTGGCCTGCCTCATGACGTTGCTGAGCGACATGCTCTGGGTCAACAACAGCCCGGTCACCTTCCGGTTCCGCATCGGCCGGCTCGACCCCGGCGACGGCGATCCGATGGGCCGCCGCGGCCCGCTGGTGGGTCGAGAACCGCGAGGACGCGGACGAACACGACGAGGAGGCGTTCCGGCCGGTAACGGCCGCCCACCTGCGTGCCGGTCTCCGCAACCTGGTACGCCTGCACCTCAGCGAGCTGTTCGACGGCGGTTGGGACGGCATCGACGAGTTCCCGGAGCTTCCCGCCGACCACCTCGCGACGTTCCTGGACGACGACCTGATCGATCTCGTCCTGCACCGGATGGGTGCCGACGCACACATCGGATGCGCCGGCCTGCTGCCGAGGACCTGGCCACCCGACGACGGGGACTTCGAGGAGGATCCACAGACCACCGTGCTGCTGGCCGACCGGCACGAGGTCGCGGTCCTGGAGATCGACATGACCTGCTGACGGGCCACGGTCCCCGGCGGTGGCGGATCGCGTCCGTGCGGCAGCCGCGACCGGAGCACGGTGTCCGGTCGCGGCTGCGCCGTCGACAGCGTCAGCGCCGCGGCAGTGGCCTGAGCAGGGTCGGTGCGCCCGGTGCCGGGACGACCGCCGGCACCCGGGCGGCGGTGGCGGTCCGCGCCGCGACGGCGCTCTCACCGACCAGTGCCGTGTTCAGGAACCCGCCGACCGCCTCGCCGATCGGGTCCGGCGTACCGGGCAGCGCGTAGTGCGTCACGTTCTGGGCGAGGCTCACCTGCCGCCGACCGTCCGCGGTGTGCAGCGAGATGGCGCTGTGCCCGAAGACCAGGCCGTCGTGCCCCCAGACGTCGCCGGTGGGCCAGGTCATCCGGTAGAGGCCGAGCCCGTAGCCGCCGGCCTGCGGCTGTGCCGGGTCGAACGGCACGGTGGTCTTCATCGCGGCCAGTTGGGCCGGGCGGAGCACCCGGCCACCGAGCAGCGCCCGGAAAAAGGTGTTCAGGTCGGCCATGGTCGACACGAGCGCCCCGGCCGTCCAGGCCCAGGACATGTTGCTGACGCTGAAATCGCGCAGCTCACCCTCGTACCACGGGACGTAGCCCCTGCTGTGCGGGCCGGCGATCCGGGGGCGCACGCCGGGGAAGTACGTGTGCCGCAGCCCGAGCGGCCGCAGGATCCGCCGGTGCACCTCGTCGGTGGCGGACCGGCGGGTGACCCGCTCGATGATCAGCCCGGCCAGGATGTAGTTGGTGTTCGAGTAGGAGTAGGCCGCGCCCGGCGCCCCGGTCGGCGGCTGGGAGAGGCCGGCCCGGACGAGTTGCCGCGGCGTGAACGTGGTGGACCGGTGCCGCTCGATGTCCTCTGCGGTGGCGAAGATGACGTGGTCGTAGTCGCTGATCCCGCTGGTGTGGTCGAGCAGCGTCCGGACGGTCACCCCGGCGACCGCGAACTCCGGAAGGTAGCGGCCGATCGGGGCGTCCAGCGCGATCCTGCGCTCGCCGACCAGTTGCAGCAGCGTCGCGGCCACGAAGGTCTTGGTGATGCTGCCGACCCGGTGCTGGAACCCGGGCAGCACCGGCCGACCGGTCGCCACGTCGGCCACTCCGCTGGCGCCCCGCCACCGGTCCCGTCCGTCGCGCGCCTCGGCGAACACCCCGGGCATGCCGGCCTCGGTGATCGCCCGCAGGTCGGCGGCGAGCGCCGCGTCCGGCAGCGACCCGGCGGGCGGGCGGCCGGCCGCGACTGCCGGGCCGGCACCGGCCAGCAGGGGCGAAGCGAGTGCCGTCCCGGTGGTGGCCAGCAGGAAACTGCGGCGTGACAGGTGCATGTCGCCTCCCGTGTGACGTGACTGTCGCTCATGGTGCCACCGGCTACCAACCGCGAACGTCGGTCTGCGGACCCATGTCGGCCTCCCCACCGGGGATGACCCGGACTCCGCCCCAGGCGGGAGGATCCGTCCGGCCAGCGACGGTACGCACCGACGCCGACGGCCGGTACGGCGCCGGCGCATGCGACGCAGGCACCCGGCTCCGGGGCACGCAGGTGCCGAGGCGGCGACGCGTCGATCGTCAGGCCGTGAGGATCACGTGAAGGTCGCGGGGCCGTGCACGCTCTCGACCCGGTCGAGTTCGATGTCGCTGGTGGCCGACGGCCCGCTGATCCAGGTCAGCGGCCGGCGCGGGTCGAGGCGGGTGAGCGCGTCCGGCACGGTGGCGACGACCTGATCGGCGCGCACCACGCACACGCGCAGGTCGGGCAGCAGCGTGATGATCCGCCGGCCCTGGTCCGGCCCGGCGTCGAGCACGACGGTGCCGGTCTCGGCCACGGCCACCGCCGTGACGACTCCGTCCAGGGCGGCGATCCGGACCGCCGCGAGGTCGTCGTCCGGCACCGCACGCACGCTGGCCGGTAGCCAACGTCGGGGCAGGCCGACCGGCACCACGACCTGCCGGCCGCCGAGCAGTCCGTCGACGACCCGGGCGACGTCGGCGTCGCCGCACCGGTGCACCGTGGCCCGGTAGTCGGTGAGCCGCTGCACGAACACGTCCGGGTCGGCGGCGACCGCGCCGGCGCCCCGGTAGTCGCGGGGCAGGTCGGCCGGTGCCGGCCGGGGCTCGCCGAGGGCGGTCCGCAGTCGGCCGAGGATCAGCTCGCGGCTCATCGGGACGCCCACCACTGCCGGAACGTCTCCGACGGTGGTCCCGGCAGGTCGCGGCTGGCGGTCCAGCCGGACAGCGGCGGCGGCAGCCCTCGCCCGGGCCGGCCGGCGAGCCGGCTCAGCTTCGCGGCGCGCTGGGCGGCGGCGTACAGGGCGGGGTGGTCCATGGTGTACGCGGCGGCGGCCATTGTCGCCGCCTCGGTGCGCGGGTGGGGCGCCTGGGCGCGCAGATGAACCAGGAGCGGGTCGGCGTCGGTGCCGGCCAGGATCTCGGCCAGGTGCACGGTGCGCACGCCGGCGCGCAGCCGCGACAGGCCGCCGCCGATGTGCATCAGGCAGGACGCGTCGCCGGCGGCGCACACCTCCGCGCCGGTGGCCAGCACGTGACGCATCTTGTCGGCGAGCATCGCCGTGGAGGTGTCCGCGTTCTTCAGCGCGAACGTGCCACCGAAGCCGCAGCACTGCTCCGCCTGGGGCAGCTCCACCAGGTCCAGCCCGCGCACCGCGCGCAGCAGCCGCAGCGGCCGGTCCGCCACCCGCAGCATCCGCAACGAGTGGCAGGTCGGGTGGTAGGTCACCCGGTGCGGGTAGTACGCGCCCACGTCGGTGACCCCCAGCAGGTCGACGAGGAACTCGGACAGCTCGTACGTGCGGCCGGCGATCTCTCGTCACCCGCCCGGCGGGTCACCACGGCGTGCTGGTGCCGCACCGAACCCACACACACGAGCCGGACGGCGCCACCACCACGTCGTACGGTGCGAACGTGCGAACGTGCGGACGTGCCGGCGGACCAGGCGCAGCGCGTCGTCCGGGGTAGCCGGTGTTGACGTGCATCTGGCCGCAGCAGGTCTGCCCCTCGGGAAAGACCACCTCCATGATCCCGCACCATTCCCGTGCCATCCTGGTGTGCCACGAGTCCCAGATCACCGATCCGGGGATCGTGCGACTCTGCGACCAGGTTGTCCAGTCGCAGCAGGAAGAGATCGCGCAGGTGAAGGACATTCTCGACCGGTACTGACCACGGAACCGGCCGGTGCGCGCCGAATCCACTACGGCCAACCGCCGTACGTCGAAGTACTAAGCCGCGCGCCTCAACTGGCCGACGACGCCTGGGACGCCGGGCCCGGACAGCTCTCCGAGGGCTGCATCGCGTCCCAGCAAGGTGGTAATGAGGGCGGAAGCGGGGCCGGCCACCTGCTCGCCCGTGCCATAGCTCCAGTCGAGGTCCGAAGCGGTGAACCGGCGTCCGTCGAGGATGCCGTCGGCGAGGCTACCGCGGCCACGGCCGACCAGCTCGTTGAGAACGATCACGCCGACGGTGGGCCCGACGACGTGGTCGAGGCCGAGAGGCCGGTAGAGGTCCGCCTTGTGAGCGACGAGATGGCTCAAGCCGGTGACCTGGGAGATACCCGGTGTGCCGAAGCGCTTGCCGTCGATGGAGTTCAGTGCGGTGAGCAGTTGGTCGGGTGTCCGCGAGTCACGGCGCGCCCACTCGTCGGCGACCTGGTCGAAGCGGAACCGCGCGCGTGCCAGCCGACCGAGCAGCGAGAGGGCTGAGATCTCGTAGGGCATCAGCAGGTGCGCGGTCAGGTCGCGCACCGTCCAGCCCGCACACAGGCTCGCAATCTGCCACGCCTCGTCGGCGAGGGAGCCCAGGTCGGCGACCAGCCGGTCGCGTTCGACCATGGTCAGGTCCTGGATTTCTTCCCGTGCCATGTCCACGCCTTCACTCTAACACTGGTAGAGTGAAGGCGTGCGAACTTCCTCCCGCGACAGCCCACCCACCTCCGCACCCCACGGTTCTTCCCGGCGGCCGGTGGGCCTCACCCGAAGCGACGTCGTCGCCGCCGCAATGGAGATCGTTCGCACCGACGGCGTCGCCAAGCTTTCGATGCGTAACCTTGCCGGCGCACTCGGCATCCAGGCGCCGACCCTCTACCACCACGTGCACGGCAAGGCCGCCCTTCTGGACCTAATCTCCGCCGAGGCCTTCAGATCACTCAACCGGCCCGAGGGGGCGTACGACCAAGTCACGACGCTGGCCGAATGGGTAGCCGCACTGCGGAGGGATGTCGTACTCCTGCGCGACCTCTACCGCCTCCACCCGGGCTTGGCCCGTACCGTGGTCGACCACGCCCGCATGAAGGACACAGGGCTCAGGAACAGCAACTTCGAGCCACCGGAGCTGGCAGCTCTCATCCGGCTCGGAGTCCCGCGCGAACCAGCGCAACGAATGATCGAAGCCGCCGCACGGTGGACCATGTCTGCCCTCGCCTCGGAGGACTCCGTGGCTGACACTCTCCTACGCGACAGGCTGTTCCACGACGGGCTCAACCTGTTGCTGCTCGGCATGGAACGCGAACTGGAGAGCCGGACCGCTGGCTACAGACCTTGAAGGACCAGGTTGTGTCGGGCGCGAGGTTGGGGTCGGTGTGAGTCCGGGCAATGTCGTTGCTGCCGGACGTGACGGTGGGTGATGTTCGCACGGTGGCGCTGGTCGTCGGGTCAGGATCAGGCAAGTCCGCGATCGCCCGAATCATCGCCCGCCTGGAGCGACCGACATCGACCCCGGAGGAGGTAACCAAGGCGGGCAGCGGCCCGCCGAACGGGCACCGGTGAAGGTCACGAGGCGGGCACCGGTCGTGCGTCCTGGCGAGGATGACCGAGGGTCAGCTGATTTTGCAGGACGAGGACCGCGCCGCCAATCGCCGCCGCGTCGGACCCGTTGACCGACGGTACGACCCGCACCGGATGGGCCCGCCGGGCGAACGTGCGGCGGTCCACCTCCTGCTGGATCACCGCCTGGTAGATCGAGCCGGCAACAGCGAAGCTCGGCCCGGCCAGCACGATCGCGTCCACGTCGAACAGGCTCGCCATGGTGACGGCGGCAGAACCGAGATAGCGGGCCGAACGCTCGACCAGCCCCCGGGCGGCGGGATCGCCGGCGTTCGCCGCGGCCGCGACGCGCGCGAATTCGGTGAGGAAATCTGCTTCGGCCGGGTCGAGCGCCAGCCGCTGGGCGAGCCCCGGCGTCGCCAGAGCCTGCCGGACCAGAGCCGACGGGCCGGCGTAGTTTTCCAGGCAACCGACGTTGCCACACGGGCACTCGTCGCCGTTGACGTCGATCGAGATGTGGCCGATCTCCACGCTGTTGGAAGAGCTGCCCCGATAGACCTCACCAGCGACCACGACCCCACCGCCAATACCGGTGGCCATGTAGATGCAGCCGTATGTGCTGCGCGGGTCCACCGCGCCCATCCAGTACTCGCCGATGGCCGCCGCCGCGGCGTCGTTGTCGAGCAGGACGGGCATGCCGAGGCTCTCCGAAAGCCGCCGCGCGACCGGGTAGTCGAGCCATTCGTCGGTGGGCTGCGGCGTCAGCAGCACACCCACGCGCCGGTCCTGCGGGCCGTAACTGACCAGGCCGAGTCCCAGCACCTTCTCGCGATCGACGGCAGCCGTGGCCAGCAGCGCGTCCACCTGGGCGGCCACCAGCGGCAGCGCCCGTTCCGGTGGCATCAACGCCACGCCCTGGAACGAGGTGCGGGCCACCTGCCGGCCGGCCAGGTCGACCACGACGATGACGCAGGTGTTGCGCTCGAGTTGGACTCCGACGCCGTAGCGGGCCAGCGGGTTGAGCTGGACCAGCGTGCGTGGCTTGCCGCCGGTCGGCGCACCTCGGCCAGCCTCGACGACCAAGCCGTCACCCATCAGCTCGCGCACGACCTCGGAGATCGTGGCTCCGGTCAGGCCCGTCGCCTCGGCGAGCTCGATCCGGGTGATCGTGCGCGCCGACCGGATCAAATCCAGGACAAGACCGCGTGTCTTCGGCCGGCTGGCCCAGATCGGGCTGGTCGCCACGGCCTCCTCCTCCAGTCCGTCACCTTTTCCAGGCTACTTTACTTTTCCCGTACCGGGACGCTCCGGTCGCCTCTCACGCCGCGCATAGCCTCGCCATTGCAGGTATTGACTTTCGTAAGTGAACTAATAAACGATGTCGACAGCGCTCCCATCGATCCCTCACGACCCACGAGGAGATCCAATGAAACACCGTCATGCACTACTGGCCGCCGGTGCCGCCGGCGCGCTGGTACTGGGTGGCATCGCAACGGCAACCCTTCCCGCCTCGGCGGCCGCATCCGGTTGCTCGGTCGCGTACACGGTGCAGAGCCAGTGGTCCAGCGGGTTCACCGCCAACGTCGCCATCACCAACCTCGGCGACCCGATGTCGAGCTGGACTCTCACGTTCGACTTTCCGATCGCCAACCAGCGCGTCACGCAGGGCTGGAGCGCGACCTGGACACAGTCCGGAGCCCGCGTCTCCGCGGCCAGCATTAGCTGGAACGGGTCACTAAGCACCGGCGCGTCCACCTCGATCGGGTTCGTCGGCTCGTGGAGCGACGCCAACCCGGTACCGGCGTCGTTCGCACTCAACGGCACCACCTGCACCGGCTCGGTGACCACACCGACCGCAAGCCCGACGAGCGCCAGCCCATCGCCCACCTCCACAACGCCCCCACCCGGCGGTCCGGCACCCAATCTCAAGGTGTCCGGCAACAAGATCGTCACCGCGGACGGCAGAGCGTACCGGCTGCTTGGTGTGAGCCGTTCCAGCGGCGAGTTCGCCTGCGTACAGGGCAAGGGCATGTGGGATGGCGGGCCGGTCGATCAGGCATCCGTGGATGCGATGAAAACCTGGAACATTCACGCCGTGCGCATTCCGCTCAACGAGGAGTGCTGGCTGGGCGTCAACGGCACCCCCAGCGGCGCCACCTACCAGCAGGGTGTCAAGGATTACGTGAACCTGCTCGTCGCCAACGGCATCAACGTCATCCTCGACCTGCACTGGACCTGGGGCGCCTACACCAACAGCCCGGACTGGCACTGCAAGGACGAAGCCGCGGTCTGCCAGAAACCGATGCCCGACGCGCGGTATGCCCCGCAGTTCTGGACCGGCGTCGCCAACACCTTCAAAGGCAACGACGCCGTCGTCTTCGACCTGTTCAACGAGCCGTATCCGGACATGCCCGCCGAATGGGACAAGACCCTGGGCTGGCAGTGCCTGCGCGACGGCGGCACCTGCGCCGGCCTTCCCTACGAGGCAGCCGGCATGCAGGACCTCGTTGACGCCGTCCGTGCCACCGGCGCCACCAACCTGCTCATGGTCGGCGGTCTGGAGTGGACGAACGACATGCGGGAATGGCTGGCTTACATGCCGAACGACCCGCTGAACAACATCGCCGCCTCCTGGCACGCCTACAGCTTCAACGCCTGCGCGAGCGAGACCTGCTGGGACACCCAGATCGCCCCCCTCGCTCAGCAGGTGCCGGTCGTCATCGGTGAGTTCGGCCAGGACAACTGCGACTTCGACTACATGCAACGGCTGGTGGACTGGGCCGACGCCCACAACATGGGCTACCTGGCCTGGACCTGGAACCCATGGGGCTGCACCAGCGGCGCCGTGCTCATCCGGGACTGGGCCGGCACCCCGGAACCCGGCATCGGCGAAGGCTACAAAGCCCACCTGTTGGCTCAGAGCCCGTACGTCTGACTGGATTCCGCGGTGACCCCGGCCTATCTGAGGGCTGGGGTCACCGCCTCACCTCGACGCTTACGAACGCGATGGACCGCGTGCCGCCCCGACGGCGCTCGGTCCGGCGTTGCCTTAGTAGTGCTTCGTTAGGTTGGGACGAGTTGGCGGCAGAGGGGGCAGAACCCGAGCCAGGTCACGAGTAGGTACTGCAGTTCGCGGAGGACGGCGTACAGGCTCAGGTTCGCCCCACTGCTTTTGGGCGTGCCAGCCTCAGTTGGGTGAGGAACAGTTGGGCGGCCGAGGCGAGGGTGACGTGGCGGTGCCAGCCGATCCAGGAGCGGCCTTCGAAGTGGTCGAGGCCGAGGGCGGTTTTGAGTTCGCGGTAGTCGTGCTCGACGCGCCAGCGGCTCTTGGCCAGGCGGACCAGCTCGGTCAGGGGTGTGTCGGCGGGCTGGTCGGACAGTCAGTAGTCGCTGGGTTCGTCCTGGTCGGGGGGCCATTGCACGAGCAGCCAGCGTTCGGGAAGGACTCCGTCGTCGCCGCGGTGGGGTCCGCGTTGGATCACTCGGCCGGCGGGACGCACCCGCAGGGCGAAGAAGTGTCCGGACAGCTCACCGGCGGGCCGGTCCGGGGTGCGCTCGGGTGCGGGTAGCCGGGCACGCCAGCGCACCAAAGTCGTGGCGTCGGCGCCGTGGGCGAGAGCGAGGTCTTTCGGGCTGCGGGCCGGGTGGGGGTAGCGCGGTGTGGGATGCGGGCCAACTCCGGCGTAGGGCACCTCGACGGGTTGGGCGTCCGGGTTGCGCGGTGGTGGACGACGTGGTTGCCACGATGTAGCCGATGCCGCGTTCGGTCAGGCCCTGACGGAACTCGGCGACCTGGCCGTAGCCGGCGTCGGCGGTCAGCAGTGGTGGGCGTAGTCCCCACTCGGCCAACTCGTCGAGCATCTCCAGGGCCATCAGCCACTTCGGCCGGTACCGCTCGGTGTCGGGGACCTTGGATGCCGCCCGCCGCCGGCGGATCAGCGCGATCTGCTCGGCAGGCGGTACTTGCTGTCGCACATGGGGTTTCTTCGCCCCGGCCTGATCGCGGGTGACCGGCTCGCGGCGCAGCCTACGGGCGTGCGCGTTCACGGGCTTGCCGTCCGGACCGGGCACACACGTGTCGTCCCAGGACTCCGGCATGAGTTCCCCCCGCTTTGATGGAGCGGTGGTTACCTGCTGCCGGCTGGCGCAGGGGTGGCGATAGGTGGCACGGCTGGTTTCGTCTGGCGGCTGTGCCAGTCGGTCTCGTACTCGTTCGGGCTGAGGTAGCCCAGTTCCTTCTGGATGCGGCGGGTGTTGTACCAGCCGTCGATGTAGGCGAAGATCGCGTTCTCGGCCTCGTCGCGAGTCCGCCAGGACGTGCGGTAGACGAGTTCGATCTTCAACGTCGACCAGAAGTTCTCCATCAGCGCGTTGTCGAACGAGTCGCCGACCGACCCCATCGAGGGCAGGAGCCCGTTGTCCTGCAAGCGTTCCGCGAAGCGGAAAGACGTGTAGTTGGCGGATTCAACCGGTCGATCCCCTGTCCGAGTGGTGGATCAACTGGCCGTCGCGGACGTCGCGGGACCAGATGCCGTATTCGAGGGCGGCGAGGATCAGGTCGGTGTCGCAGCGGTCGGAGGTCTTCCATCCCACGATCCGGCGGGAGAACGCGTCGCGGACCGCGGCGTGCCAGAACACGCCCTCGCCGCAGGGAATGCGGGTGGCGTCGGCAACCCAGAGCCGGTTCGGCCCGTCGGCGGTGAACTGCCGGTTGACCAGATCCGGCGCCGGCGTGTGCCGTGGATCCTGACGGGTGGAGCCGCCGCGCCAGCCTCGACGCAGGAACGCCCCCTGCCAGCCCTGGTCGGCCATCAGCCGCTCGATGCGTTTGCGGCCCACGTAGATGCCGTCGCGGCGTAGCTGCCGGTGGACCCGGTCCGCGCCGTAGGTGCGCCCCGATGTCTCCCAGATCTCGTAGATGTTCGAGATCAGCCCCAGGTCGACCACGTCCCGGTCACAGGGCTGCTCGACCTGCTTGACCCACGCGTAGTAGGTCGAAGCACCGATGTTGAGGACCCGTAGCAGGAGCGCGACCGCGAACTGGTCACGGTGTTCGTGGATGAACCTCATGACCGTCGCCGGGTCGGGTCGAGCTCCGCCGCGAATACGCGCTCGCCGCCTTCAGGATCTCGTTCGCCCGACGCAACTCAGCGACTTCCCTACGCAGCCGGCGGTTCTCCTCGGCCATCTCGCTGGTCGGCCGGTCGTGGCGCTCACCCGCGTCAGCCTCGGCCTGCCGGATCCAGTTCCGCAACGCCTCGTGATGCACGCCCAACTGCTCGGCCAGGCGCCGGATCACCGGCTTCGGGTCCGACTCGCGATACAAGCGCACAGCGCGCTGACGTAGCTCGTCGGGGTACTTCTTCGGTGCTGCCACGGACGACTTCCTCCCCACGGCCATCAGACCATGATCAAGAAGCTCCATGAAAGCGGGGTGGCTCACTGCCTCCGGCAACTCCCGGTCCCAGCGGCGCTGCCTGACCACATCGTCGGCAAGTGACTGCCAACCCGAGTACGTGTTCGACAACACCGGCGCACCCTCCGGAACGGGCAGGGTTCCGATCCAGGTGAACCCCGGCGGCACGGCATGCCAGCTGCCAATCGACAAGTGAGCAAGGCGCCCGTCGTGGGCATGATGGTCAAGCGTCAGCGGCTCAACGCCGCGCAGTTCGTCCAGGCCCGGCCGATCTACCGAGTGCCAGCGCAACGCGTACGCCGAGGTCACACGGCCTTCGACACCGGTGACCTGGCATGCCCCAAATCCACCGGCTGACAATCGCATCGCGGCGACATCGCCGGGTCGGACCGCTCGATCAACCACCCGGCGAAGCTACCCGACCCTGACGACCAATGCGCTCTCCCGACCTGTGCGCCGCGGAGCCGGTGGTGATGATCTCGGAGTACGAGCGACTCGGCCCGCCGCCCGCACGCGGGTCAGTGAGGAAGTGGTCGCGGTCGTCGCCGTGGACGATCGCGGCGTTGTAGACGGCGTCGATCGCAGCGGCCAGCGGATCGTCGTTCGCAAGGGCCATCAGGGCGGGAAACGCGGCGGCCTGCTGGAGCGCCCCGACGACGGTGCGGGTGCCGAACCCTGGTGTCGCCAGGCGGAGCGTGACGGTGGTGTGCGGCACCTCGGGATCGGACGAGAGCCGGTTGAACGCGGCCGCACCGCCCTGCTCGGTGAAGGACCGGGGCATCAGGCGACCGGCCTCGGCGGCGGCCAGCGCGTCGGCGATCCACCCGATCTGCTCCAACCCAGCCAACCACGATCAACACCTTCCCCAAGGTCATGAGGTGGTCCGGCACCGCCGAGATCCGCCGGTCTTGCACGAGACCTGACACGGTCCAGAGGTGTGCAGGCATGTCCTCGGCGAGCCGGACCACCACGCGAACGGCTCGCCGAGCCCACGCTGCCGATCTTTTTTGCAGACCTTCAGAGGCCAGGTAACGGGCAGGCATCCCGCGGACCACGGCGGGCCGTTCGGGATTCATTAGGTAACGGGGGTGAACGCTGGGACCAGGAAGGGCCTGGGAGGGCGGTGCCCGCCTCGGGAGCCGGCACCAATCGATGCAACGAATCGTCCTCGGCAGTGGTCACGGGCCGGGCGCGTGGGCATGGCAAGGCCGGCGGAGGCGGCCCGGCCCTCCAACGGGGCGGACGACGACCGGCGGCGCCGACCAGGGCGGAGAACCGACATACAAGTGGGACGTAGAAGCGGCGCAGTCGGATCTGTATACAGGTGGTACCGCTCGTTCCACCAGGGATTGAGCTCTGAGAGAGGGAATGAGATGGCGAACATCATGCGCCGACCTCGCGTCCGCAGCCTCGTCGCCGCCACCGTCGTGGCCGGCGGGCTGGTGCTCGGGACGGCAGCCCCCGCGCAGGCGTACGTGTCACCGACCTACTCGACGAAGGTGAAGTGCGAGGCGGCCCGGCCCGCGTACTTCTCGTCCTGGACGGCGCCCGGCCCCTGCTACAAGGTCGGTCCCACGGCCTTCAGGTTCATCGTCTACACCAAGTAGTGACAGTCGCTGGGACCGCCCGGGATTGCCGGCGAGCCTCGTCGAATGTCCGCAGTCCCGGTCGCCCTGCTCGGCGGAATGGATAACATTGACAAACGCCCTTCGTCATCCACGCGTTCGTGGCCTGCTCGTCGGCGCCACCGTAACCGCGGCCGTGCTGCTCGGCCTGGCCGCGCCCGCCCAGGCGGACTACCGGAGTCCGCTCTACCCGACGCCCTGGGCCTGCGAGGCGGCCAGACCGACCTACACCAGTTCCTGGACGTCGCCGGGGCCATGCAGGATGACATACACCGCGAACGGCGCCCGGTGGTACTTCATCGTGCAGACACGCTCCTGAGGCCCCTACACTCACCCACCCTGGCGCGAAGAAGGCCCCTCAGCGCGATGCTGGGGGGCCTTCTCTGTCGTTGCGGACGGGTCAGCCGACGGGGCCGATCTGCTTGGCCAGGTTGACGAACGACGCCCAGTTGCCCGGCGCGAACGCCAGCGTGCCGCCCTCCCGGTCCTTGGTGTCGCGGACGAGGACGACGCCCGGGAGGTTGTCGGCAACCTCCACGCACGACCCACCGTTGTTGCCGCTCCTGGTGCTCTTGCGCCACTGCGCGCCGGTCATGTCCATGATCCTGCCGCTTCCCTGATCAGGTCCAGTGACTGAGTACGAGAGAGGGCTTCGCTCCTGATGCGCTCCCACCTGAGATTCAGGGTAGCAACCTCCGCAGCCTCATTAACTATCTGTGCTTGCGCCTGGCTGTCGACGTGCGCGACATGCTCCCCGCTGGGCAGCTCGGCCGTGATGAAGCCACCGCCCAGGCCGGGGTACATGCCGACGTCCCTCGGTACGATGAGCACCTGGACGGTCGGCAGATCGGCGCACTCGGCCAGGTGGTTGACCTGCTCGCACATCAGCTCGCGGTTGCCGTACGCCGACTGGTAGAGCACCAGCTCGTGCATGACGGCGACCAGCAGGGGTGGGCGCTCCCGGTGCAGGATGCCGCGCCGCTCGATGCGGGACGCCACGCTGTCGTCGACCTCGGACGGTGTCAACGCCTCACCGCGTAGGGTGGCCCGCGCGTACGCCTCGGTCTAAAGCAGGCCGGGCACCCAGGCGTGCTCGAACCACCGCAGGCCGACCGCCTCCCGCTCCCAGTCGACCCACGCCCGCAGCCACTGCGGCTCGCGTCGCTTCAGGACATCGGGCCATAGGTCCCCGACGTCCCAACCAAGGATGGCGGCCACCGTGGCGCGTCGGCGCGGCTGAGGCACGCGTCCCGGGGAGGTCCACCGCGCTGCGGTCTTCGGGTCGACCCCGGTCTGAGCGGCCAGACTCTCGGCCGTCTCGCGGGCCTTGGCCATGGCCAATTGAAGTGCGTGGTTCATTCCGCCTCCATCATGGACGTCCCGAACGTCGCCGACAATAAACCAACGTCGTGTACTGATCCCGTCACTCTGGGCAAGGTGTCGTAATGCGGACCCGCTCCCGTGTCGGCGGGCCAGACGGTCGGCCGGCGGCTGTGGCCGGTGGCAGGGGTGGACATCGGCACTCCTGGGGCTGGCTTCAGAACAGAGCGAGTTGCTGTTGGTCGGTCAGGGAGTGCCAGAGCCGGTCGAAGCCGGGGCGGGCCTTGTCGAGCGGGCCGATGGTGGTGAGCGCAAGCAGGTGCTCGACGGCTGGGTAGGGCGGGGCGGCGCGTTGCAGCCAGACGCGCGGTATGCCGAGGTCGTCGACGGCGACGGCGGTCCCGGCGGCGGCAGCGCGGTGGTCCAGTTCGGCGCGTAGCGCGGCGTGGTCGCCGGTGGCGAGGCGACGCACGCTGCGCCAGGCGGTGCCTTTGCGCTCGGGTGTTCCGGTGCGTGCGGTGTACACGCGGCGGATCTCCAGCAGGTTCCACGCGGCGTTCGCGCGCCTGTTGGCGGCGTGGCGTAGGACGGTGGTGAGACCGTGGGCGGCGGTGAACTGGTGGGCGCTGGTGCGGCCGAACAACGCTGATCGTGGGTTGCAGGCCAGTGCTGTGTGTTCGAGGGCGAGGGCTTCGGCGCCGGCGGCCGGCTCGTGGCGCCACCGGTCGGCGAGCTCGGTGGGGTTGGACAGCGCGAACGGGCAGTAGGTGCAGCAGCTGCGCTGCCACCGCACCTGTAGGTGTCGCGGAGAAGTCCAGCGCGCGCGGGCGCGGTCCCAGCCCCACGCGGCGAGGGGGTGGTAGGGGCGGCGGGCGTTGCGGGTGTAGTTGGTGTCGCGGTCGATGCGGCGTTGCTCGTCGGCGGAGAAGCCGAGGACGTGGGTGTAGCCGGGGCCGATGTTGTCGCGGATCCAGGCGTCGAGGGGTTCGCCCTTGGCGCGGATGGAGCACAGCCGGCGGCCGTGCGCGACCTGGGGGACGGTCGCGGTAGCGCGCAGTTCGTCGGACAGTCGCCACGGTCCGCGCATCTTCATGACCATCGGGGTGACACTGTCGTCGAGGACGGCGTAGCCGGCGGTGGTGCTCTGTCCGGCGCGGGAGAGCTGGACGTCGCGCACCTGGTGGGCCCGCAGTAGCGGTAGGACGTGGGTGGTCATGAGCTGGCCGGTTGCGGCGTGCTCGTCGCCGGTCATGCTGGTGAGCACGACCAGGCGGTTGAGGTCGAATCCGCGGCTGCCGGGGTCGGTGAGCCATCGGGTGAGAACGGCAACGCTGTCGACGCCCATGCATCTCTCGCATGCTCGGAGTTGTTGCGTTCGATTCGTTGGTCTTGTTGTCGTGGCACTGTTGGGCATGGAGAAGAACCCTTTTCTTAGCAAAAGGTGGAGTGACGGCTGCATGGTTAGGCAAGCTGCCAGGTGCCCTTGCTCAGCTTCCGGGACCGCGGACATCCGGATCGGAATTGCAGGCACCGGCCAGAATCGAGTCGCCTCATGTCGAGGCGCTGCAACGCAGCATCACCCTGTTCGAAGAGTGGGACCACCAGCACGATGGTGGACTCGCCCGTGCAGCGATGGCCGGACAACTCGAATGGGCATGCCGGGTCGCCCGCCAGGCGTCGGCAACGGAAACAGTACGCCGAACCTGGCTATCGACGGCAGCACGACTTTCTGACCTTGCCGGATGGGCATGCTTCGATTCAGGCGATAGACCCAGCACAGCCCAGCGATACCTCGCTATGGCGATCCAGATGGCCAGCGAAGCCGAGGACATGCAGCAGCGGGCACACACCGCCACCACCTTGAGCAGGCACCTCACTTACGTCGGGCAGGTCTCGGACGCTCTTAATGTGATTGGCCTCGTCCACTCAGATTGGCGGAAAATCCCTCCGCTGGGACGTGCGGCGGTTCGGATCGTGGAGGCTCGCGCCTATGCAAGAAGCCATGACGGGGCAGCTTGCATACGCGCGGTCGCTTTATGCGATGAGGAGTTCGCTGCCAGCGGGTTGGATGGGCCGGAAGATCCAGTTTGGGGCTACTACGCCGATGTCAGCAGGCGGACACACTTCTCAATCGATTGCAGTCCGCGTACTCCCACCATCCGATGGAAGCTGCCAGATCGCGGGCTCTCACCATGATCCGGATCGCCCGCCTCCAGGTGCGCAGCGGCAATTTCGCCGATGGATTGAAATCGATACAGGCTGGCTTGGCAGACGCACGGGACGTCCACTCCAGCCGGCTACGGGATGACCTCTGCGCCCTTGGCTCCATCCTCGCGAACACAGATCCGGAGACAGACCTTGTAGGTGAGTGGGAGGCGGCGCGGGCGCACGTAGCGGAGGCTGTGCGCTCACAGATTTAATAGCCCGTCCAGCCGGCAGGAGCGGTTTCGTCTCGCAACGTGTCGATACGATGCCTTATCTGACGCTGCCGTTGCAGATCATTGTCCGCTGACTGAGCCAGCCATAGAGTCATCCGCAGCATGCGAGCCAGTCGCAGTTCTGACCACGACGGGCTCAGGCGGACATCGAATTCATACGTCTGAACGAAGTCAACGTACTCCTTATCGGAGAACCACCCACACTCGTAATAAAGGGCCGTCAGGGTCAGATCCCATTCCGGCGGTCCGATACACACTGTCTCCAGATCCACGAATGCTTCTCGGCCGTCTGCCGTCACCAGGAGATTCTCCATATGCGCGTCGCCGTGCAGCACTGCCTCGCCGAGCGTGAATTCCGCAGTGGCCCACCGGCCCGAGAGATGATCGCGGAGTTGGCGCAGAAAAGTGCGGTCGCTAGCATCGAGGCAGGCGCTCGTCCGTAACGCTCTTCGAACCTGTCAAACGGCGACAAAATAGGCAAGGATTTTTCCGGGATGGCAACCGCGTGTAGCCGACGCAGACACTTGGCTAGGGTGACCAAGTCGGCCGGCCGGCTATCGGCCAGGTACTCCCACAGCGACACCACGTACTGTCCGACGATTAATGGCTCCGGCCGTGCGGGGTGAACGACAGGCACCTGGCGCGAGGCGAACCAGGCAGCAATGTCGATCTCCCGACGGGGGTCGCTCCCCTTGGCCGCCCTTGGCACCACTCGCGCCAGCACACCAGCGCTAGGCAGCAGGACCACACCGTTCTCGCCCACACGCACCACGCTAGCGTCGTGAGCCGGAAGGCCCGCTCCGATGGCAGCCAACTTCACCGCGTCGATCGCCTCTTCCTCACGCACGCGACCATCCTCCCCTCGGCCAGGCACCGACAGCCACACCACGGCCATCGAGGATGACGCAGCCGACAGGCGGGCTGGGGCTCGTGGTGCCCAGACCAAAAGTGTGTTCGACCAGGTCGTTGCGGTCCGGGAGGGCACGGACGAAAGGTCGCACCGAGACGGCAATGACCGAGCGGGACAGGAGCGGCGAGTCGCGGCAGCGCGGCACCACCGCGAAAGATCCACGACCTGCTGCCACCGACAGGCGCCTTACCAATAAGCAATCATGAATGCAGGCCTTTACATCAGCCTGCGTGCGCCCTCAGTATGTCGTGCTCATCTCGCATGACCACTGGGATCACCTCGACTATCCGACGGTCAAAGCCATGGCAGGCTGGTCAGCCACCACGTTCGTGGTGCCACTCGGGATAGGGGCGCACCTGGAGCGGTGGGGTATCCCGGCGGACCGGATTCGTGAGCTCGACTGGTGGGAGAGTGTCACTGTCGGCTCCGTGGAGCTCGTTCCCACACCTGCCCGGCACTCATCCGCCCGGGACCCGCTGCGCAGCAACGAAACCCTGTGGTCGGGGTGGGCGTTGCGGGGCCCGCAGCACCGGGTGTGGTACTCAGGCGACACCGGGTACTTCGCCGATCTCGCGCAGATCGGGCAACGCCTCGGCCCGTTCGACGTGCCCCTGATCGACTCCGGGCAGTACGACCCGAAATGGCCGGACACCCATCTGAGCCCGGAGCTCGCCGTCGAAGCGAACGCACTGGTGCGCGGTGAGCTGATGATTCCGATGCACTGGGGACGGTTCAGCCTCGCGCCACACAGCTGGACCGAACCGGTCGAGCGGGTACGAGCCGAAGCGACATGCCGCGGGCAGCGTTACCTGGCACTCGTGCCCGGGGTGCCGACCGAGCCGACCGAAGATGCGGTCGCCGGGCAACAGCAGTGGTGGCCGGCATGCCGTGGCGCACAGCTGCGGAAGCGCCGATCAAACCAACGGTCAACGGCGATCCCGACCAGCGAGTCGACATCGCCCTCTGTTCGACCGGCGGCCGGTAGGTCGAGCTGGATGCCGGTGTGGCAATGACGGAGCCACCGTGTTCATTCCAGCGTCGTCGCGGTGTAGTCGGCCAGCGCATCGAGAAGTTCGGTCTGAAAGTCGACGTCGCGAGCGGCCGGATGCGGTTCGCGGCGTTGCTGGTGGTGCCAATAGTCGCCGCTGGTGAGCGCCGCCGGCTCGTAGCCAGGCCGACGGCGATCGCGCCCAGCAGGGCACCGGACTCGCGACGGTACTCCCCCGGTGCCCGCCTCACCTGCCCATCGCACTACGAGAAGCCGCGGCTCGCCAGCCCGTGACGGATGGCCGACAGAGACAAGGCGCTGGCTCGCGACTGGCCGGAGCTGGCCGCGCGGATGGCCGCCGCCCTCACTTGGGAAGGCGGCCGGCGCCGCACCGATCCGCCGCTGCCGCCCGGCCGCTTAGGAGTTTCCGGTAGGCGACGGCGCTCGCCGCCCGCCGGGCCTCGTGATCACCGCCGATGCCCGCACTGCCAGCGCGGGCCGCATCACCTCGCCGAACGCGGCGCGCACCGGATCCTGCGGGTATCCGGCCGATAGGGGTCACCTCACTGTTCCGGTTGACCCGTATCGAGTACGAGACCATCATGACCTCACCGACCAGCGAGGTCGCGTGACTGAGTCTGTCACCTGCCGCCGCAGCAGGCCGACGGACGCCACAGGGCTTGCGCCAGTCCGGCCAGTCGTCACGGAACGGAGTTGTCCCACGATGGCCCGCCATGCCGATCTCAACATGTTGACCGCGCTCGACGCGCTGCTCACCGAGTGCAGCGTCACCCGGGCTGCCGAGCGACTGCAGATCAGCCAGCCTGCGATGAGCTCGGCTCTGGCCCGGCTACGCCGTCATTTCGGCGACGACCTGCTTGCCCGGGTCGGACACAGCTATCAGCTCACCCCGCTCGCGGCTCGGCTTGCCGCGCCGACCGCTCACGCGGTCGCGGCCGCCGATCAGGTCCTCGGTGCCCAACCCGACTTCGATCCGGCGCTGTCGCGGCGCACCTTCACCGTGATCATGTCCGATTACGCCCTGACTGTTCTCGGCGCCGCCGTAGCGGCGCTGATCGACCAGCGGGCGCCGCGTGTGCGATTGCATGTCCAGCCCACCACCCGGCACAACGTCGATCAAGCCGCCGAGGAGTTGCGCGAGGTCGACCTGCTGGTGCTGCCGCACGGCATCGTCACCGGGCTGCCACACCGCAACCTGTACCAGGACGAGTGGGCGTGCCTGGTGGACGCTGCCACAGACGCCGAGCTGACCGGGGAAGATCTGGCCCGCCGGTCCTGGGTGCTGACTTACCACGACGGGACGGCAATCACCACTGCCGCCCGGGAACTGCGCACCCACGGCATCGATCTCGACGCGCGGCTGGTCGTCGAAAGCTACACCGTGCTGCCCGCTCTGATTGCCGGCACGGACCGGGTAGCCCTGGTGCAACGACAGCTCGGGGCAGCGATGGCGGCCGCCGGACAGGTGCGGATGGTGGACTGCCCGTTCCCGACTGCGCCGATCGTCGAAGCGATGTGGTGGCATCCGGGACACGGCAACGACCGGGCACATCAATGGCTGCGTCAGTGCTTCGCCGACGCGGCCATCCAGATCCAGCAATGACCGCGACGGCCTTCGTGTATTAACACGACGGATACATCGCATAAACAATCTCGTCTTCTCTGACGCCCTGCCCCTCAGGCACGGTGACGGCACGCCCGCGCGCCGTCCCCACCCGCAGCTACCGCGCGGGTACGCCGCGGGAACCGAGGAGGCCCCATGCGACCACGTCGACAACACCACTTGACAACCTCAACCAGCATCGGCCGCAGAACGGGGGGCGCCTTCCTCGCTGTCCTCGCATCCGCCGGCGCTTTCGCGGTCGCCGGCCCGACCCCGTCGGCATGGGCCGCGACCACTCCTGACTTCGGTCCGAACGTGAAGATCTTCGACGTGGGTACGCCGGTCGCTGAGATCAACTCGTACTTGCAGAGCATCTCGGTCAACTCGGAGTTCAGCGCCAACCGGCACGCGGTGTATTTCAAGCCCGGCGTCTACGGCAGTGCCGCTGGCCAGGACAATCCCGCAACCGCCACCGGCATCGTCAACAGCGAGGTCGGCTACTACACCTCGATCGCGGGACTGGGAGCCTCGCCCACCAGCGTCAAGATCAACGGCGCGCTGCACTCCGAGCCGCGTCAGAACGCCGACGGATCCTCTGACGGCCTGACCAACTTCTACCGGTCGTTGGCCAACATCTCGATCAACCCCATCCAGCGCCCGGTGGGCGCAGACGCCCAGCGGCCCAGGCCGGAAGGCGTCGCGCCGGCTCACACCATGCGCTGGGCGACCTCTCAGGCGTCCTCGTTGCGCCGGGTCGACATCCAGGGCAACCTGGATCTGAACGGCGCCTACGGGGCCACGCTCTTCGGCGCCACGATGGCGGACAGCCGCATCAGCGGCAACGTCAACAGCGGCGGTGACGCCGGCCCCGGCCAGGCACAGTACTTCGTGCGCGACAGCCAGATCGGCAGCTGGAGCGGCGGCTCGGCAGATCTGGTGTTCTCCGGCGTCCAGGGCGCGCCGGCGAGCGACTTCACCGGCCGTGGTATCACCACGCTGGCGGCCACCCCGACGTCCAGGCCGGCTCCGTTCCTCACTCTGAGTGGCGACACCTACTCGGTCTTCGTGCCGAAGGTGCGCACCAACGCCTCCGGTGTGAACTGGGCGACCGACAGCACCGCGGGCACCAGCATTCCCATCTCCCGCTTTCACATCGCGAAGGCCGCCACCGACACCGCCGCGACGATCAACAACGCACTGGCCTCCGGCAAACATCTCATCCTCACCCCGGGCATCTACCGCCTCGACCGTCCCGTCACTGTGACCCGGGCCGACACGGTCATCATGGGCATGGGTTACGCGACTCTGGCACCCACCGGCGGACAGGCCGCCATCGAGGTCGGCGATGTCAAGGGCGTTGTCATCTCCAGTCTGCTCGTTGACGCCAGCCCTGGCAGCAACGTCCTGGTCAAGGTCGGCACGGGCAACGCCAACACCATCGGCGACGCCACGAACCCGACCACGCTGAGCGATCTCTTCGTCCGGATTGGCGGCGCCCAGGCCGGATCGAGCAAGATCGCATTGGAGGTCAACCAGAGCAAGGTCATCCTCGATGACAACTGGCTCTGGCGTGCCGACCACGGCAGCGGGGTGGGCTGGACGAACAACACGAGCGACACCGGGCTCGTCGTCAACGGCGTCGACGTGACCGCCCTCGGCCTGTTCGTCGAGCACCACCAGAAGAACCAGGTCATCTGGAACGGCGAGCGCGGCAGGACGATCTTCTACCAGAGCGAGTTCCCGTACGATCCGCCGAACCAGGCCACGTGGATGGACGGGACCAAGGAGGGTTACGCCTCCTACAAGGTCGCGCCCAGCGTGACCACCCACTCAGCTACCGGAACCGCGATCTACACCCTGTTCCTCGACTCCACCTTCGCCGGCACACCGGTGCACGCCTGGACCTCCATTGAGGCGCCCCGGCGGGCCAGCGTCCGGTTCACGTCGATGACGACCGCAGTGATCGCCTTCGAGGGTGGCATCCGGCATATCGTCAACACCACTGGCGCGGCCGTGGACTCGACCCAGCCCAACCAGGTCGTCCCCGGCTTCACGGCGGCGGCCCGACTGGCGTCCTATCCGAGCTGATCACTGACCGGCGCTGAGCGGCGCCCAACGACGGCGGAGGGCCCTCGATCGTTATATGCGATCGGGGGCCGTCCGGGTCGTGCTGACGCCACTGGATTGACGAGGCACCAGTTCCGGCTGGAAGACCACCTGCCGATGCTGGTGTCGTCGCGGGTTGTCGATCTCATCGAACAGCAACTCGGCGGCGACCCGGCCGAGCTCGGACCGGGGCTGGCGTACCGACGTCAGTGGGACGGCCGCCGCCGCCGCGTACTCGATGTCGTCGTAACCGACGATCGCCAGATCGGCGGGAACTCGCAGCCCTCTCCGGATGACTGCCTGAAGTACGCCGAGGGCGAGCAGGTCATTGGCGCAGAAGACCGCGTCCGGCCGCCGGTCGGCGCAGCGGTCGGCGATCGCCCACCCCGCGGCGCGGCCCTCCACGACGTTGACGGCCGTGGTCTCCACGACCTCGATCGTCGCGCCGGCAGCCTGCGCGGCCTCCCGGGCGCCGGCAAGCCGGGCAGCCACCTGCGGCACCGACAGAGGGCCGCCCACGTACACCAGCCTGCGGTATCCCTGCTCGGCGAGGTGGCGCCCGGCGAGCCGACCACCGGTGTGGTCATCGACTGACACACCGCACAGACCGTGCCTGCCCGAACCACGGTCCAGCAGGGTCACCGGGGTGCCGCGCCGCACCAGACCCTCGACCCCGGTTCCGGCCACGTCGACCGGGCTGACAAGCACACCCTGCACAAGCTGGGTCTCGAGCCGGCCGTAGTATCCCTGTTCGCGTTCGGTGGATTCGCCGCTGTTGTACAGCATGACCACGATGTCGCGCTGGTCGGCGACCTGCTCGGCGCCGCGAGCGAGGTCGGCGAAGAACGGGTTGGTGATGTCCGGGACGATCAGCCCGATGGTGCGGCTGCGCCCTGCGGCCAGGGACCGGGCCGCCTCGTTGGGCCGGTAGCCGAGGTCGGCGATGGCGGCGATGACCCGGTCGCGAGTCTTGGCTGTCACGGAGTGTGGGCGGTTGAGCACATTACTGACGGTGCCGACCGACACCTTCGCATGCGCGGCGACATCCTCGATTCGCGCCATGGATCGAGGGTATGCCAGACGCTTCAGCTCATAGCCGGCCGGGCACCCCCCGGAGGGCGGGGTTGGACGGCAACCGATGACCTCTGGTTGCGCGTGTCGCTGTCGTGTTGAATCGTTACAAATTCGCGCATCCGCAGATGAACGCGGTGTATCCAACCTGTCAATGGCAGGTATCAGCATGACCTTCTTGACGGCCCCGCCGGGCACCTCGAAGCTTTAGACGCTTCAAAGTGAAGCCATCCCGCAGTCGTCAAGGAGGACCTGTGGCATCCACAAACCGACGGACCCGTCCCGTCCACGCTGCGGCGGCGCTCGGCGCCCTCGCGCTCGTCCTGACCACTGCGGCCTGTGGCGGAGGAGAGGGTGGCAGCGATTCAAGCGGCACCTCAGCGAAGAACTTCACGTTCCTCGCAATCAACGAGAACACCACCGTCCCGACCACGCTGACCACCCTGAGCCAGAAGGAGTGCGCCACCCAGAACACGGCGCAACCGCTGGAGATCAAGAAGCAGGCCCAGGGAAGCCTCGACCAGCAACTGCAGCTACTCGCCGGACAGGGCGCCCTACCGCAGACGTTCATCGCCGCGAACGCTCCGTCGCTGACCAAGCAGCTCGCCGACAACGGCTCGGTGCTCGACACCGCCCCGATCTCGACCGGTGTGCTACCGGCAGCGTCCTCGACGATCAAGGCGCTCTTCGACGGTCAGCAGCTCGTCCTGCCCACCGAGCTCAACATCGAGGGAATCTGGTACAACAAGAAGCTCCTTACCGACAACGGCATCACCACCCCCACCACCTGGGAAGAGCTTGTCGCGGCGTTCGCCAAGCTGCAGGGCGCCGGTATCCAACCCATCTCACAGGCAGGCAAGGGCGGTGACGGCTGGGGCGTCACCCGCTGGGTCGGCAATTACATCCTGCGCCAGCAGGGCCCCGACGCGCTGAAGAAGGTCGCCGACGGCCAGGCGAAGCTCACCGACCCGCAGTACGTGGCAGCAGCCGACGCCATCGCCGCGCTCGGCAAAGCCGGCTACTTCGGCAAGTCGCCCACCTCGATCGACTACGCCACCGCGCTGAACACCTTCCTCACCGGCAAGGCCGCGTTCATCTACATGGGCTCCTGGGCGCTGTCGGACTTCAACGACACCGCCAAGAACCAGATCGGCGCGGACAACATCGGCTTCCTCAAGTTCCCAACGGTCGCCGGCGGCGCCGGTAGCGCCGACCAGATGCCTGCCAACGTCGGCACTGCCGTCGCGGTGTCCAAGAAGGCCTACGACAACGACCCGAAGACCCAGGCCTGGGTCAAGTGCATCGTCGAGAACTACGGCATGGTGGCGTTGCGCGACTCCAACCAGATCAGCGGCTTCGCCACCGACGGCAGCGTCCAGGTACCCGCGCTGACCAAGCAGATCCAGGATGAGATCGGAAAGGTCCAGACCAGCGTGCTGTGGTTCGAGGCATATTTCCCCGCCAAGGCCACCACCGTCAGCCAGGGCAACGGCGGCCTGCTCGCCGCAGGCCAGCTGACCGGCGAGAAGTTCATGCAGACGGTAAGCACCAACCTGAGCTGATCACCATCTCGCGGAGGCCCGTCCACGGCGGGCCTCCGCGAGCAGAAAGGCGAGCTGATGCACAGCGTCCTGGGTGACCGGCGGTCGGTCGCCATCCTTCTCGGACCGGCCTTGCTGGTCTACTCCCTGATCATGCTGGTACCGATGCTCTGGTCGCTCGGCTACACGTTCTTCACCGGCAGCGTCATCACCGGCTTCACCTGGGCCGGCGGTGCCAACTTCGGTAAACTGCTCGACGATCCGGCCATGCCGGACTCGCTGTGGTTCACCGTCAAGTACGCAGCGGTCATCACCGTCGGGCAGGTACTCGTCGGATACCTGCTGGCCCTGCTCTACGTGTTCTTCCTCCGCCGGGCCGGTTCCATCGTACGGACCCTCGTCTTCTTCCCGGTGATCCTGCCTACCGTCGCGGTGGCCCTGCTGTTCCAGAAGTTCTTCGAGTACGCCCCGCAGACCGGCCCGGTCAACGCGATGATCGAAGCGGCCGGTGGCACCGGTGTCGACTGGTTCGCCACGCCGGGTAACGCCTTCCTCGTGGTCGCGCTGATGGACATCTGGCGCTCGATGGGCTTCTACGCTGTCCTGCTCTATGCCGGCCTGCTCGACATCCCCGACGAGATGATGGAGGCCGCCGCAATGGACGGCGCGAGCACCTGGCGGCTGATCCGCAGCATCATCGTTCCGCTGTCAATGCCCGTCCTGGTGTCGTCTCTGGTGTTCAGCATCAACGGCACGCTGAAAGCCTTCGACTCCATATACGCCCTCACCGGCGGAGGGCCGGGCAGCGCCACCACCCCGCTGACGCTGTACATGTACCAGACCTCGTTCGCCTACGGCGACTACGGCTACGGTTCGACGATCGCGCTCACGCTGACCGTCGTGTGCCTGCTGGTTACCGTCTTCATCTTCCGCGCGACCCGCCGCGACCTGGCGCAGGGGTAGACACATGGCACTTATCACCGACCGGACGGCGAGCCAACCTGCCCCGCCCGCACGGTCCGCGCGCCTCTCCCGTAACCGTAAGCGGTCACTGAGCAGGCTGCCTGGCTACGCCTGCGTCGCACTACTGCTCATCGTGGTGGTCTACCCGCTGGTCTGGCTGTTCCTGGGCTCCTTCAAGACCCAGGACGAGTTCCTCAACGGTTCCACCACCGCGTTGCCAGACAGCTTCACCAACTTCGACAACTACTCGCAGGCATGGTCGTCAGTCGCCACATACCTGCAGAACTCGCTGCTGACCGTGCTGCCCGCCCTCGCGCTGATCATCGCGTTCGGCACCGCCGCCGGGTTCGCCCTCGAGGTTCTGGTCTGGAGAGGGCGGCAGACCACCCTGCTGCTGTTCCTGGCCGGCATCATGATCCCCGGCCAGATGATCCTGCTGCCGCTGTTCAGCGTCTACTTCCAGTTGCACCTGACCGGAACCCTGTGGCCGCTGATCATCACTTACACTGCCACCGGCCTGCCGCTGACCGTCTTCATGATGGCCACCTACTTTCGGGCCATTCCCAAGTCGGTCTTCGAAGCCGCGACCATGGACGGCGCGAGCATCATCCGCTCGTTCGTCTCCATCGGCTTCCCGATGATGCGCAACTCGATCCTCACCATCGCGCTCGTGCAGTTCTTCTTCCTCTGGAACGACCTGCTCATCGCTCTGACCTTCACCACCGACGACGCACAGCGCACCGTGCAGGTCGGCCTGCTCAACTTCACCGGACAGTTCGGCGTCGTCGAGTACGGTCTGCCCTTCCCCTCGTAACGTGGAGGCCAGAACTTGAGGGATAGAGGTTCATGGCTGAGACGAGACGCCGGT
>NZ_JBHMIR010000030.1:0-72451 GCF_048060285.1 Micromonospora sp. LOL_025
CGATCAACTACACACGTCCTGGAGAACCAGGCCGCATAACCGAGTCCTCCACGATTCCAGGGGATTGACAGGTCGTCGGCGGCCTTGGCGAGCCGTAGGGCGACCGTCAGAAGCCGTTGGGCGGCGGGGGGTTGCCTGCGTCGTAGGACATGAAGGCGAGCTGGCCGGAGAGCGTTGCGACCGCGCGCATGAGATTGCGTCCGGTGGCGTCCGTGTAGGTGCCACGCAGCATAGGGGAGACCTGGCGCGTAAGTAGATCGATCATGATCGCCCGAGTCCGCCGCGAGCCGCCCCCGTGGCGTCGATCGAGCTCGGTGAAGTGGTCGGCGAGGGCATACAGGGAGTCGATGTCAGCAGTCGTGACCGGGTGCCGGCCGCTGTTCGTCACCGTCTCGTCCGGGAGGTCGTACCGCCACGCGAGGGCAGCCTGCAGGGCTACGTCGTTCTGGAACGCTCCGTTGGCTTGCGGGCAAAGATGCTTGGCGAGCATCCCCCAGAGTTGCTCGGCCGTGTCGACAGCGTGATCGCGAGAATGAGGGTAGTTGGCGTTCGTGGTGACATCTGTGGTCGTGAAGCCGAGTTCTAATGCGGCAACGGGACGCCCGAGCTTGCGGGCGATCGTCTCGGTCATGGCGGCCTGGACGTGCTCGGCCGGGCCACGCCCTCGGAGCCACCAGTACACGCTGGCGGCGTCGTAGCGCCAGGTGCCGTGGACGCGACCCGCGTAGTTGAGCTGACGCGCGAAGGCGGCGTGGGCGTTGCCGTAGCCGGCGGCGCGTAGCAGAGCCTCGAACGCCGCATTCGTGACCGGCCGCGCCATGAATGTGCCTCCAGCTATCGAGTGGCTACCAGCAGTGATGAGCGTATGGGCTGCTGCGGCACCGTGAGACCCGCGCAACCCGGCGCAACCCGGCGCAACCCCGCACCGGGGGCGACGCAACCAGGCACATCGCTCGCCATCTGGTCCGCCGCTCGACTGTCGACTTCGCTGGCCTCAGGAGCCCGCGAGCGCGGCGACACAAGTGCTTCCGTCTACCGCCGCGCTCTCGATCGAGGGGAGATACGGATGCAGGGCGAAGGCTCGGCAAGTCGTGGTGAGCAGGCCGAGGCCGCCGAGCGGGAGGCCGCCAAGCAACGCCTCCTGGAACAGGCCGAGGCGGAGCGCGTACCGGTCGAGGAGACCACCCGGGCGGTGCCGGGCCGGCGGTGGCGGCGTGACCAGCGCTGAGGAGCCGATCGGTCGCCGCGTCGCCCGCTGGCGGGCGCGGCGGCGGATGACGCAGCAGATGTTCGCCGACCGGCTCGGCAGGTCGAAGAGCTGGGTGGACAAGACCGAGCGAGGCGTACGTCCGCTGGACCGCTACCCGGTCATCCAGGAGATCGCCCGCGTGCTGCGGGTCGACCCGCTGGTGCTGCTCGGCGAGCACCGCCCCGCCGCCGATCGGGGCCGGCCCGGTGGACGGGGTCGACGGCATCCGGGCCGCCCTCGCCCGCTACCACGACCACCGGGCGACGGCGTCCGTGGCGGAGACGGGCCGGCACGTCGCGCACGCCTGGCTGACCTACCAGCACGCGCACTACGCCCAGGTGGTGCGGCTACTGCCGAGGCTGCTGCACGCCGCGCAGGGCGTGCGGGCGCAGGAGCCGGGGTTGCTGGTGCAGGCGTACCGGATCACGTCGTCGGTGCTCGTGAAGCTCGGCGAGGCCAACACCGGGTGGCTGGCCGCCGACCGGGCGGTGGCCGTGGCCGGCGGCGACGCGGCGCTGGCGGGGGCGGCGACCGTGTCGGTCGGCCAGGCGCTGCGCGCCCTGGGCCGCGACCGGCTGGCGCTGGTGGCGACGCTGGCCGCCGCGCGCCGCGTCGCGCCCGCGTCGGAGGCGGTGCACGGGACCCTGCTGATCCAGGCCGCGCTGGCCGCCGCCGGCTGCGGCGACGCCCACCGGGCCGAAGAGCTGATCGAGCGGGCCGTCGAGGTGGCGGTGCGGGTCGCCGGGGACGACCCGCACCGCACCGGCTTCGGGCCGGGCGCCGTCGAGGCGGCCCGGGTGGTGGCGGCACTCGAGCGGGGGGACGCCGGGGAGGCGGTGCGCCGGCACGAGCAGGCGGTACGGGGGCAGGCATGGCGGCGGCTGCCGGCCGAGTACCGGGCCGCCTACCTGGTGGACGCCGCGCGGGCGTACCTCCAGGTCGGCGACCTGAGCGGTGCGGCGCGTGTCCTGGTCGACGCGGACGGCGTCGCGCCCGCCGAGGTCCGGTGCCGGCCGCTGGCGCGTACGGTCGTCGCCGAGGTCGCCCGGGCCCACCCGGCGCCGGCCGGCGTGGCGCGCCTGGCGACGCTGGTCGGCCTGACCCGCTGACCGGGCCGGCACCTCCGTTCGGCGGACGACCAGCATGATCCCGGCACCGTTGGCGGCTCAGCCGTCGGTGAACACCTCGCGGAGCTTGACGAGGCTGGCACCGTCGCCGACGACCACCAGCGAGTCACCGGACTGGAAGACGAATTCGGGGTCGGGCGACGGGATCACGCGGTCGTCGCGGATCACCGCGACGATCGACGCGCCGGTGCGGGTCCGCGCCCGCGTCTCACCGAGCCGGCGCCCGACATACGGCGACCGGGCGGGAACCGGCAGGCGTACGGTCTCGACGCCTTCCAACGGCGGCGTCAGCTCCGTCAGGTGGTCCATGACCAAGGGCAGCCCGAGCAGTTCGGCGATCGTCCGCGGCTCCGTGCCCTCCAGCGTCAACGTGTGCCTGACCCGTTCGGGGTCGGCGGGGTCGTAGAGCACGACGTCGCGTCGGCCGTCGAAGTGCACGATCACGGCGCCTCGCTGACCCGCCGCGGTGGTGAAGCCGTACGACTCTCCCACGCCGAACAGCCGGGTCCTCTCCAGGTCCACGTTCCCACCTTCCGAGGATGACGCGCCGCGGTCGAACACCTTGCCGCCCAGACTAGTACTCCGGCCGGGATCCTGAGGATGGCTCGGTGGAGGGCCTGCCGGGCGTGGTGGCTGTGCGCGGCACAGCTCTGGTGACGGCACCGGCCGTGCGTTGGGGCGTCAGGTGTTGACCGGGCGGCGGGCGACCAGGCGCACGTGGGTGACCGGCCAGTCCAGCGGCTCGCCGGCCGGGGTGCTGAGGGCGGCCACCGGGGCGAGACGGTTGGTGACGATCCAGTCGTTGCGGGACGTTCCGCTGGCGGCGTCGATCTCGAAGCCGACGTCGGTGAGCAACGATTTCCAGTCGGCGTACTCCAGGCCGCAGAACTGCTCCTGGGTCTCCGACAGCCAGTTGTCGGTGTAGTCCTTGCGGGTGAGGAAGTCCATGGCGGCACCGAGGGTCAGCTCGACCACGTCGTCCGCCCCGTCCACCGGGCGGTACGCGAACGGGAACCGGTAGTCGACGGCGAACTGGTCCAGCCGGGCCCGGGTCGACAGTGCCCCGACGTACGCCGCCACCTCACCGGGCGGCCCGGCCGCCAGATCGGTACGCGGCGCGGGCGGGTTGACGCCGTCCGTCGTGGTCAGCCGCAGGTGCACCGTCCGGTCCTGGCCGTCCGGCCCGCACACGTCACTGTTGATCCACACCCCGCCGGGCACGGTGTGGTCGTAGAGGGCCTGCACGAACCGGCGCAGCGAGGCCATCCGCTCGCCGTACGACCAGATCTCGTGGGTCAGCGCGAAGGTCATCGTGGTGTCCACCGAGCGCGGCGCGAACACCGCCCCGCCGAGCACGTTGCGCCGGTAGAAGAAGACGTTCGGGTTGGTGAACACGCCCTGCGCCTTCTTGTGGACGCACTCCTCGAACAGGTGCCGGGCCACCTCGACGCCGATCAGGTCGCTCTCCCGCAGGGCCGGCTCCCGGTCGGCCAGTTCCAGCACGGCCCCCGCGCCGCAGCCGACGTCGACGATCCGCCCCGGCCGCACGTGCTCGCGCACCGCGTCCCACTTGCGCTGCGCGCCGTCGCTGAACGCCTCGGCGTACGTCCGGTAGTCGCGGGTGGCGGTCAGTCCGCCCTCGTCGCCGACCACCGGGTCGTTCACCACCGAACGGACCAGCTCGTCGAGCCGGTAGCGGCGGTACACGTCGACGGTTGCCGGGTGGGCGAGGTCCCGCCACGACGGGTCGTCGTCCGCCAGCCGCAGCAGGACGTCCCACGGCCGGACCGGCGTCGGCGCGACGTCGGCCTCCACCCCGGCGATCCGGAAACCGAGCCGCTCGTACATCGCGGCGACCTCCGGCGTGGAGCAGGCGACCACCGTGTCCGCCGGGGTCAGCTCCAACCCGGTGGACGCCGCGACGGTCTTGAGGGTCACCTCGGCGAACCTGTCCGTCGGTACGGTGTCGAAGACCGGTACCACCACGGACCGGAGCCCGGCGAGCACGCTGAACCGCTCGATCGCCGCCTCCCGTCGGTGGTACGGGACCGGGTTGCGCCGGGTGTTCTCGTGGTTGGCCGAGGTGACCGCCCAGACCACCGTCGCCCCGCCGGCATCCTCGCCCCCGGGCGCGCCGTCACCGTCGGCGAAAAAAGTGTCACCGCCGGCGAGCGGGGCGTCGCCCTGCCCCGCGAGCTGGCGGAGGTACGCGGCCTGGAAGCGGGTCAGCAGGTGATGGCGGCCGGGAAAGAGCAGGTAGCGGGGCATGTCACGTTCCTAGCCGATGCCGGGTGGGCGGTGCGCGGCAGGGGTGGGGGCAATCGACATGCTGAGAGTCGGGATCCCGGCGGGGCATCGACCTCGGCGCGTCGCACGCTACGCGACAAAGTCCGAACCGAACGCTACGTTCCACGCATGGTCCGTCACGGCTTCCGCGCAACGGTACCGCTGTTGGTCCTCGCGACGATGTTGTCCGGGTCCAGCTGTGCGGGGGATCCGCCCTCGTTGTCGACACCGCCCACGCAGATGATTCCTTCCGCCGGGGTCCCGCGCAGCAGCGGTATAACGGTCACCCCCGAGCAGCTGTCGATCTCGGACCCGTGCGGGCTGCTGAGTCCACCGGCCCTGTCGGGGTTCGGCCGGGTCTCGATCGAGCCGGGTTCGCAGTTCACCACCTGCCAGGGGGCCATCAGCCTGGCCGACGGCGGCACCGCCTCGGTGAGCAGTGAGTTCGCCTTCAGACCGCACGAGGGGGCGTCGCTGACACCGGTCGACCGGAACGGCGTCACCGTCTACGACGCCCCGGGCGACTCGAACGGGTGCAGCCGCTACATCGTCGTCTCCGACCACGCCACCATCACCGTCACCGCGGGGCTGGCGCGGCGTCCCGACCTTCTCTGTGACATCGCGAACGCCGCGATCGACGGGATGCTGCCCCAACTGGTGCGCGGCGGGTTGCAGCCGGCCGACCTGCCTGCGGATTCGCTCGGGGAGCAGGACGCCTGCCGCCTGTTCGACCACACCGAGATCCGGCGGATGACCGGCATCGACGCCCGTCAGGTCCACCCCGCCTTCAACGGGCAGGGCTGCGAGTGGAACACCGGCACGGAACGCGGCCCGAGCGTGCTCGTGTCGTTCCGGCGGACGACGCAGCCGAAGATCGACGAACGTACCGACCGCGCGATCACCATCGACGGGCGTACGGCGATCGCCGATCCGTGGGTCGGCGGCGCGCTCAAACTGCCGAGCTGCGAGGTCCAGCTCGTCCACCCGCCATTGGACCGTCCCACATCCGTCAGGGAGGTCGAACAGTTGAGCGTGAGCGTCTACACCGAGGCGCCCGAGGAGTCGAACTGCGTACCCGCGATCGAGCTGACCAGCGCGGCCCTGGGCAGGCTGCCGCGGGGCTGACACCGCCCGAGGCCCCGCCCGCCGGCAGCTCGCGTCCGGCTCGCCGAAGATCGCAGGGCCAGCGCCGACGGTGCCGGCTCGTCTCCAGGCGCTGCGGTCACGCCTGCCGCAGTGCCGTGCGGTGCAGCATGTCGACGACGGCGTCCGCCGCGGCTCGCAGGTCGTAGGAGCGGTCGGCGAGGAACTCCGCGACCACCGCGTCGATCGCACCGCCCAGCACGATCGCCGTGGTGCGCGCGTCGAGCGTCGCCCGGTATGCCCCGGCCGCCTTGGCGGCTTCCACCAGATCGGCCAGGGGACGCCATCGTTCCGGCGAGCCCGGCCGGTCGGCGATGCCGGTGTCGTGGTCGTCGTCGAGCGACTCGACGATGACCCGCACGTGATCGGGATGCGCGCCCAGGTACCCGATGAGCCCGCGCACGTAGGCGTCCACCTGGCCGGCCGGCGTCGCCGCCTGCGCGATCAGCGCCCCGACGTGCTCGGTCAGCCCGGTGATGACCGTGTCGTAGGCGGCGCGGATCACCGCCCGCTTGTTGGCGTAGTGGTAGATGACCGCCGCCTTGGTGATGCCGGCCGCCTCGGCGATGCGTTGCAGCGAGCAGCCCGCGTACCCGTGCGCGGCGATCAGCCGGATGGTCACCTCGACCAGTTGGGCGCGGCGGGCCTGCTCGGTGAAGGTGAGCGGTCGCGCCCCGGCCTGGCGGCCGGTGGTCACGGCGCCGCCGCCAGGAACGTCCCCACGTCCGCGGCGATCCGCTCGGGCTGCTCGCCGTTGACGGCGTGGGTGGCGCCCTCGTAGAAGCGGACGGTGGCCCGGGGGAGCGTCGCCTCGGCCGTGCGCCGGGCCTGCCGGGCGTCGTGCATGACGGACGCCTCGGCGAGGATCACCAGCGCTGGCAGGTCGAGGCCGCGCAGCTGTTCGTCGGTGAACCGGGTGGGGGCGGGCAGATCGAGCGAGTAGTGCCGCATGCCCGACTCGATCATGTCGGCGACCGGCTCGTCCTCGACCGGCGCACCACCGGCCGTCCAGCTGTTGAAGCTGTCGCGCCACGATTTCGGCGCCCATCGCACAAATGCCGGGATCGATCGCACGATCGTCTCGAACGGCAGGTCGGCGAACGTCACCGCCGGATCGATGAGCACCACACCGGCGATCTTCCCGGGCTGGCGGATCGCCACGTTCGCCGCGGTCCAACCGCCGATGGAGTATCCCACGAGGTGCACCCGCGGCTCCGGCAACTGCTGGAGCACCTGGTGGAACCACGCCGCCTGGTCCGCGTGGTCCTCGATCGGGCGGGCCTGCACGCTCATGCCCGGCTCGCCGAGCAGATCCATGGTGTACACGGAACGCAGCCGTAGCAGCTCGTCGAGGTTGTCGGCCCAGAGCGGCGATGCCGAGGCCCGGCCCGGAACGAGCACGAGCGGGGCCAGCCCGGGGTTGGCGCCGTCGAACCGGTAGAGCCGTACCACGCCGTACGTGGTCCGCACGTCCAGCGAGGCGGAGGGCGGCGGCAACTCGGCCATCGCCCGATCGTACGCGGCGGCGAACCGGTCCCGACCCTCCGCCGAGGTGAAGTATCCGACGGGGGCGGTGTCACGCAGCGCCCACCAGCCGACGAGGACCAGCAGCACGGCGATCACGGCCACCCTGAGCCATCTTCGAGGGTGGCGCCACCACCGGAGTCGTCGCGGGCCGGCGGCGGACTGCCCGACGTCGTTCGGCGTGACCGGCGGTTCGGGGTCGGCGCTGCTCGTGTCGGTCATCGTGCTGCTCCTTTGACCGGTGCGTCGGATCGACGGCGGCGATCGGCGACTGACCGCCTGGTATGAACACTAACCACATGGTTAGTGAATGTCGAGTCGGCTCGATGTCAGTGCTCGGCGGGGTCGGCTGCCGTACGGCTGGCCGAATCGACCATCGACGCTGGCTGTGCGGCGCGGCTGAACTCCCTCGCCCCGGCTGGCGGTCTCCCGTGGCCGCAATTTCCGGCTGTCGATAGCTGCGAGCGCCTTCAGCTTGGGAGAATGAATTTGCAGCGATGGGATTTGCGAGGTCAATTTCGGGGCTTCTGTTCGGGGTGGGCACGCTTTGTTTGCCGCCGGTCGTGGTCCTTATCGGTCGCCAAGGAGCCAGTGTCAATTACCTGTCATTCCATTACGTTGCGATCAAAGTAATTCGATCGCTACGTTTCACTGGTCCACAAAGGAGTACCCGGAAAAGGGGGCAACTGTTGAGATCAACCCTACGCTGGTCGGCATCGGCCAGCCTGGCGCTCGCGCTGGTGCTGACCGCTCCGGCGGTGGCCCAGGCGAAGCCGACCCCGGTCGAGAAGAACGGCAACACCACCACCGTCGCCCGCACCAGTGACGGCCGTGCGATCACCAACGAGAAGATCGCCCAGGAGGTCACCAGGTTCTGGACGCCGGAGCGGATGGCGAACGCCGTCGACCTCGACCTCGCGAAGTCGCCGAAGGCCACCGAGTCGACGACCCGGGCGCCGAAGCCGGACGGGCCGGCGGGCTCGGTCGCGCCGGTGCGACCGAGCGTCGCCAGCGGCGCCGACGTCGGCATCCAGCTCAACGAGTCGGCGGTCGTCGGCAAGGTCTACTTCACCACCCCCAACGGCGGCGGCGCCTCCTGCTCCGCGAGCGCGGTCGCCAGCGGCAAGGCGCGACTGGTCATGACCGCCGGGCACTGCGTGCACCAGGGCGCCGGCGGGCAGTGGTACAGCAACTGGCAGTTCGTGCCGCGGTACCGCGACGGCGCGCGGCCGTTCGGCACGTTCGTGGCGTACCAGCTCGCGGCCCGCACCGCGTGGATCAACAGCAGCAGCTACGACGAGGACATGGCCATCGCCATCATGCACAACGGCGGTAACTGGGGCCTGAAGGTCGTGGAGACCGTCGGCGGCCACGGCATGCGCTGGAACTGGGGCTACAACATCTCCCTGATGACCGCCCTCGGCTACCCGTCCAACCTCGGTGGGGGCGAGAGCCAGTACTTCTGCCAGAGCGGCACCTGGCACGCCGGTGGCCAGCAGATCCGGATGTGGTGCAACATGACCTACGGTTCCAGCGGCGGACCGTGGTTGCAGGAGTACAACGACCAGAACGGCCTCGGGTTCATCAACAGCGTCGTGAGTCACGGCGACAACCCGGGCAACGGGCAGTTCGACGGCCCGTACTTCGACGACGACATCAAGAGCCTCTACGACTTCGCGGAGGGTCTCTCCCCGGCGTAAGGCACGTGACGGCAGAGCCCCGGCCAGCGGCCGGGGCTCTGCGCGTGGTGGTGCTCCGTCAACGGCGGGAGGTATCCCGTTCGGGGCGGAGGGTCACTTGAAGCGGATGAACTTGGAGAACTGGTTGTTGGCGGTCCCCACCGACACCGTCCGGTGGCTGTACCTGTCGGCGGATACGTAGTTGTACTCGTCGATCTCGAACGTGCCGTTCGCGTTCACCCGGGTCACGAACGCGACGTGACCGTAGGTGCCGCCCAGGCGGACCGCGACGTCACCGGCCTTCGGGCTGTTGTACACCGGCACGCCGGCGCGTCCGGCGGCGGCGACCCACTCCTTGGCGTTGCCCCAGCGCGCCTGGCCCTTGTACTGGTTGTGGAAGGCGACGCCGACCCGGCTGCGCACCGCCCAAGCCGCGAAGCTGGTGCACTGTCCCTTGTAGAAGTTCCAGGGATCGATGCCGGAGGTCTGACCCTTGTAGGGGTAGTCGTCCCTGGCCGGGTAGCTGGACCCGGCGGAGATCAGCTGGTGGGAGGCGTTGTTGTTCTTCAGCGTGGAGCTGAGGTTCTTCTTCGCCCCGGGCGCGAAGTCCTGGTACGCGTGGGAGCCGTTGTAGCCGGTGTTGTAGTAGACGCGCACCGTCTTGCCGGTGCGGTTCCACGCCGAGGCGGCGTTGTTCTTGATGCACTGGCCCTTGCCGCCGCCGGCGCCCTTGAACTCGTAGCAGCCCGGCTGGGTCGAGCCGTAGTCGGCGAGCGAGCCCGCGTGATCGGAGACCGAGCCCGCGTGGTCGCTGTTGTAGTAGTAGCAGAACTCGCCGCTGTTGCAGGCTCCGTCGCGGGACGCGGCCTGGGCGGGCGCGGCGACCGCCAGGACGCCGAGAGTCGCGCTCAGCACGCTCGCACTGAGGGCACCGAGGACGCGAACGGTGACCGTGGGCATGATCACTTCCCTCCTGGGGTGGGTGAGGAGGCACTCACGCTACAAGCCATCGATCAACCGCCATACCCCTCAATCGCGGGCGGCGAGCACCGCCCGCGCCCCCATCCGGCGCTCGTCGGCGCGGCCGGACCGGCAGGCGCGGAGCCCGCGACGACGGAGGCGGGTTGTGTGCCGATTCGGGGTTCGTTAGGCGATTCTCGGGCATAGCGTCAGGCGTGGCGGCATCCCGCCGCCGGACCCACCCGGGGGCGGGTCAGGACGATCTGACGGTGGTGCGACGTGGACGAGACCGATCCGATGATGCTGGATCAGCGGGGACGACGCGGCCAGGGCGCGGGGCTGCCCCGGCTGCTGGGCGCGGTCAGCCTCGCCCTCGGGGCCGGCAGCCTGCTCGCCCCGCGCGCGGTGGCCCGGCTGACCGGCGTGGACGACTCACGCGCCGCGGGCGGGGTGATCATGGCCGTGGGCGCCCGCGAGCTGGTCCACGCGGCGGGTTTGCTCGGCGGCCGCCGGCCGGCCGGCTGGGCGTGGACCCGGGTGGCCGGCGACGCGCTGGACCTCACCGTGCTCGGGCGGGCCTGGGCGGACCGGTGCGGCGAGCGGCGTCGGCGGGTCGGCCTCACCACCGCCGCCGTCGCCGGCATCGCCGCCGTCGACCTGGCCGCCGCCGTGCGCGCCGGACGGGCCCGGGCCGCGCGCCGGCGGGTCATCGACATGGAGGTCGCGGTCACCGTCAACCGGTCTCCGGCCGAGGCGTACCGGTTCTGGCGGGACCTGGAGAACCTGCCTCGGTTCATGTCCCACCTGGAGTCCGTACGCGCCGACGACCTGCGCCGGTCGCACTGGACCGCGCGCGGCCCGGCCGGCCGCCGGGTCGAGTGGGATGCGGAGATCGTCGACGACCAGCCGAACCGGTCGCTCGCCTGGCGGTCGCTGCCCGGCACCCGCGTGCCCAACGCGGGTCGGGTCCGGTTCGTGCCCGCGCCCGGCGACCGCGGGACCGAGGTCCGGGTGCGGCTGCGCTACGCCCCGCCGGCCGGCGCGCTGGGCCGGGCCGTGGCGAAGCTCTTCGGCGAGGAACCCGAGCAGCAGGTGCGCGACGACCTGCGCCGGTTCAAGCAGGTGGTGGAGACCGGCGAGGTGGTCCGCTCCGAGGGCAGCCCGGACGGCATCTCCGTACGCCAGCAGGTCATGCAACGCCCCGCCCAGCCGCTGCCCGTCGCCCGCCGCTGACCGCCCGTCACCAGAGAGGACGAACGATGAAGGCCACCGCCTGGATGGGCAAGGACAGCGTCAAGGTCGTCAACGTGCCCGACCCGACCATCATGAACGCGCGCGACGCGATCGTGCGGATCACCACGACCGCCATCTGCGGTTCCGACCTGCACCTCTACCACGGCTACATCCCCGCCATGCGCAAGGGCGACATCCTCGGCCACGAGTTCATGGGCGAGGTGGTGGAGGTCGGCCCGCAGGTACGCAACCTGCGCCCCGGCGACCGGGTGGTGGTGCCGTTCCCGATCGCCTGCGGGCACTGCTCCTCCTGCCAGCGCGGGCTCTTCTCGGTCTGCGAGAACTCCAACCCCAACGCCGGGGTGGCCGAGAAGATCATGGGGCACTCGCCGGCCGGCATCTTCGGCTACTCCCACCTGCTCGGCGGCTACGCCGGCGGCCAGGCCGAGTACGCCCGGGTGCCGTTCGCCGACGTGGGCCCGATCAAGGTTCCCGACGAGGTGCCCGACGACCAGGCCGTGATGCTCGCCGACGTGCTGCCGACCGGCTTCATGGGCGCGGAGATGTGCGACATCAAGCCGGGCGACGTGATCGCCGTCTGGGGAGCCGGCCCGGTGGGGCTGCTCGCCGCCGCCAGCGCCCGGATGCTCGGCGCGGAACGGGTGATCGTCATCGACCGGTACCCGTACCGGCTGCGGCTCGCCGAGGAGCACACCGGCGCGGAGACCATCAACTACGACGACACCGACGTGCTCGACGCGCTGAACGCGATGACCGCCGGCCGGGGGCCCGACGCCTGCATCGACGCCGTCGGCCTGGAGGGACACCACGGCAACACCGCCGTCTACGCGTACGACCGGGCCAAGCAGGCAGCCCGGGTCGAGACGGAACGGCCGTTCGCGCTGCGCCAGGCCATCCTCGCCTGCCGCAGCGGCGGTGTCGTCTCGGTGATCGGCGCGTACGGGGGCTTCGTCGACAAGTTCCCGATGGGCGCGTTCATGAACCGATCGTTGATCATGCGTACCGGTCAGTGTCACGTCCAGCGCTACACCCGTCCGTTGCTCAACCGCATCCAGCGCGGCGACATCGACCCGAGCTTCATCATCAGCCACCGGATGCGGCTCAAGGACGCGGCCAAGGGCTACAAGATCTTCCAGAAGAAGCAGGACGAGTGCACCAAGGTCGTCCTCAAGGTCTGAGCCGGGCCCCGGGGACGGCGGGACAGCGCCGTCCCCGTACCCCGTCCGGGCCGGCTCAGGCCCAGGGGGCCGTCGGGTACCAGGGGATGATCTCGCGGCGGGCGAGCAGCCGCACGTCCCAGTAGAGGAAGGTGAAGGCGCCGGCGACGATGAACGCGACCGCGGTCAGGACCGCCAGGCGGCTCGGCCGGGCGCTGAACCAGCGTTGCAGGCGGGAACCGGCGAGCCAGGCCAGCAGCAGGAACAGCACCGCCATGATGACGATGTTGCCGAGGGACTGCAGCGTGAACGCCGCCGCGCCGTAGAGCGGGTTGCCGCTCTCGGCGGCGTCCCGGAACATCTGCCGGAACAACGCGAAGGGCCGGCCGATCAGGAAGCCGGCGATCAACGCGCCCATGAAGACCATCGGGGCGTTGGGGAACCGTCGGGCGATCCGGGCGAACGGGTCCGGCACGACGCCCAGCGCGGCCAGACCGAGATAGATCATGATGAGCCCGATCGCACCGAAGACCACCATGGACTGGATGCTCCTCGGGGACAGTCCGCCGGGGGCGTTGGGCGCGGTGGAGAACTGCGGCATCGACGTGCCGACCAGGCCGACGACCGCGCCGTAGGCGGCCGACACCGCGACCATGCCCACCGACATCCAGCCCAGTGGCTTCAGCGGCGCGACGATCCGGCTGAACCTGCCGCCCGTGGTGCCGGTCAGCGGGGCGAGGGCGCCGAACGCGGCGATGTTGCAGGCGGTGAACGTGCCCGCGATGCCGGAGACGAAGGCGAACATGACGCCGGCCGCGATGCCCTGGATGGGCGTCTCCTTGGCGTCGTGGCCGAGCAGCGTGTTGGCGACGTTGTCACCGATGGTCCGGTCCACGAACTCCGCCGACCAGATGACGGTCAGCAGGAACCCGCCGAGGACGCTGAGGAGGATGATCAGCCCTCGCCGCCGGGGAAAGTGCCCGTTGACGAACGCGGACGTCCCGACCCGCGCGGTGTCGGGGCCGAGCCGGACGGGCGCGTCGGGTCGCCGGGGGGACCTCTGGGTCTGCGTCACATGCGCTCCTCAGGTTGGGGAGGGGCCGTCGGGGAGGGCGCGCGGGCGCCGACGCCCGCGACCGGTCTCGACGCCATCGATCGACGTGGGCGCCCGCGTGCGCTGCCAGGCAGTCGATGGCGCGGGTCGATGTCCGCGTTTCATCATGGGGCGGCTGCCCTCGACCCGGTTCTTCCATCGTGCGCGATCTCCCCGGCCGTTCTGCCCGCTCCGGGTGCCGGCCAACTCCTGAAGCCAGCCGACTGCCCGCCCCGACCGCCGGGTGGTCAGCGGCGACCACACCGCACCTGTTGCCAAGAAGTTGCAATAAGCTGGGCGGAACGACGGCTTCTCGAAAGGACCACGCATGCCGGACGCGCGCACCCGGACCGCCGTGGACGGCGCGCCGCACACGGTGTCCGAGCTGATGACGGCCTGGGTGCGAGGCTGGGCCGTCTGCCGGGGCACCCCCGCCCCCGTCGCCGTTCCCGGCGGCTTCCGGGTCGACGTGGGCCTGCCCGGTCACCGCGTACGTCACGTGCTGCACACCTACGACGCCTGCTCGCTCGGGCGGCTCGGCCGGGAGCTGACGGAGCCGGGCACCTGGATCAAGGTCAGCGGGGACCGCGCCGGCCTCCGCGCCGCCCTGCCCGACGCCTGGACGCTGGACGACGCCGGACACCTCATGAGTGCGCCGCTCACCCCGGGCGCGGTCGAGCCGCCCGCCCCGTACGCGACGCGGGTCGTCGTCGAGGGCGGGGTCGTCGTCGCGACGGTCCTGGACGCGGCCGGGCACCGGGCGGCCTCCGGGCTCCTGGCGGGCGCCGGGGAGTTCGGCATCGTCGACCAGGTCGAGACGGAGCCCGCCCATCGGCGGCGCGGGCTGGGCAGCGTCGTCATGCGCGCGCTCTGCGACCACGCGGCGAGGCTCGGGATGCGCACCGGGATTCTCGTCGCCACCGACGACGGACGCGCCCTGTACCGCGCGCTCGGCTGGACGGTGCGGTCGGACGTGTCGGGGGCGTACCTCAGGGAGGACCCGGGCCCGGCCTGACGCCCGGCCGAGCCGGGCGACGGGCGGAGCCGACCGGTGGACGGCGGCGCGTGGCGGCCCCGGTCAGGGGATGGGCCACTCGTGGACCGGCCGGTTGCTGTGCATCAGCGTCACGTAGTGCCGCACCACCTCACGCAGCGCCTCCGGCCGGTCGAGATGGTCGGCGGACTCCAACCGGTGCAGGGTCTCCACCTGCCAGCTAGCCCCGTTGCGCCCGGTCAGGCACCGTTGCTCGATGACGCCGAGCAGCCGGTCCCGCTCGCCCGGGTCCAGGCCCCACCGGTCCAGCCCGTGGTGGGCCAGCGGCAGCAGCCGGCGCAGCACCAGCTCGGTGACCGGGAGGTAACCGAGGCCGGGCCAGAAGACCTGGGCGTCGATGCCGTGCCGGGCGCAGGCGTTGAAGTTCTCCTCGGCCGCGCTGAACGACATCTGCGACCACAGCGGCCGGTCGGCCTCGGCGAGCGCCCGGACGAGACCGAAGTAGAAGGCGCCGTTGGCCACGGTGTCGAGCACCGTCGGCCCGGCCGGCAGCACCCGGTTCTCCACCCGCAGGTGCGGGCGGCCCTTCAGCACGTCGTACACGGGGCGGTTCCAGCGGTAGACGGTGCCGTTGTGCAGCCGCAGCTCGGCGAGCTTCGGCACGTCTCCCCGGGCCAGAGCCTCGGCCGGGTCCTCCGCGTCGCAGACGGGCAGCAGCGCCGGGAAGTAGCGCACGTTCTCCTCGAACAGGTCGAACACCGTGGTGATCCAGCGTTCGCCGAACCACACCCGGGGGCGTACGCCCTGGGCCTTGATCTCCTCCGGCCGGGTGTCGGTCGCCTGCTGGAACAGCGGGATACGGGTCTCCCGCCACAACTCCCGGCCGAAGAGCAGCGGCGAGTTCGCCCCCAGGGCCACCTGGATGCCGGCGATCACCTGCGCGGCGTTCCAGTAGTCGGCGAACTGGGCCGGGCTGACCTGGAGGTGGAACTGGGTGCTCGTGCAGGCCGCCTCCGGGGTGATCGTGTCGGCGGTGACCGCGAGCCGTTCCACGCCGTTGATCGCGATCCGCAGGTCCTCGCCGCGGGCGGCGAAGATCTGCTCGTTGAGCAGCGCGTAGCGCGGGTTGGCCGACAGCGTCTCGGCGGTCAGGTGCTCCGGCCGCAGCGTCGGCAGGATGCCGATCATCACCATGTGCGCACCGACGTCGCGCGCCCTGGCCTCGGCGGCGTTGAGGCTGGCCCGTACGGTCTCCTCGAACTCACGGGTGCCGGTGCCGGCCAGCCGGCGCGGCGCCACGTTGATCTCGACGTTGAACTGGCCCAGCTCCGTCTGGAAGCTCGGGTCGGCGACGGCGGCCAGCACGTCGGCGTTGCGCATGGTCGGCATCGAGTCGTCGTCGACCAGGTTCAGCTCGATCTCCAGCCCGGTCATCGGCCGCTCGACGTCGAACCGGGACTCCCGGAGCATCTCGGCGAAGACGTCCAGGCACCGCCGCACCTTCTCGCGATAGCGGGCCCGGTCCTCGCGACTGAAGGTCCGTACGCCGACGTCCTCGCCCATGGTCACCGCCCTGTCACCGTTGGTTCCCCTAACCTCGCACGTGCGGGGCGGGCCGGGGAAGACCCGAAGCTTCTTGTACGTACCCACCTCGGGCCCGCGTGATCCCCGTCGCCTCCGCCGGTCGTGCGTCCGTCCGGGCCGGCGGGGTGGCTAGCATGTGCGGCAACCGGTGGGGGAGTGACGATGCGCGAGAAGATCACCAGGCTCTTCGTGGCGGCGGCGATCGCCGAGGCCTGCTCCTGGCTGGCCCTGCTGATCGGCATGGCCGTCAAGTACGGCCCCCCGGGCAACGAGATCGGCGTGAAGATCTTCGGCCCGATCCACGGCGCGCTCTTCGTCGCGTACGGCCTGCTGGTCCTCGCGGTGGCCCGGCTGCACCGGTGGCGGCTCTGGCCCACCCTCGTGGCCCTGGCCTGCGCCGTGCCGCCGTTCGCCACCCTGATCTTCGAGCGCTGGGCCGCCCGGCGGGGGATGCTGCGCGCCGCGGGCGAGCCGGACCGGCCGCTGACCCCCGTCGGCTGACCCGGCCGCCCCCAGGCTCGGGGGACCGGCCGGCAGCGGCGCGGTCAGCCCGCGAGGAAGCCGGCCAGCGCGGCGGCGAGCTGCTCCGGGGCCTCCTCGGCCATGTGGTGGCCCGAGTCGATCGAGGCCACCCGCACGTCGTCGGCCCAGTCCCGCCAGATGGCCGCCGGGTCGCCGTACAGCTCGACCATGTCGTCGCGCTCCGACCAGCAGAACAGCACCGGGCAGGCGATCCGCCGCCCGGCGGCCCGGTCGGCGTCGTCGGCCGCCCGGTCCGGGCCGAGCCCGGCCCGGTAGTCCTCGCACATCGCGTGCACCGTCGCCGGATCGTGGATGGCCCGGCGGTAGTCGGCGTACGCCTCCTCGCCCATGGCCGCCGGCGACCCGCCGTACCAGGCGTCCGGGTCGGCGGTGATCACCCGCTCCGCCGGCTTGTCCGACTGGCCGAGGAAGAGCCAGTGCCACCAGCGGGCCGCGAACCTCGCGTCGGCGCGCGCCAGGGCCTCGCCGATCGGCACCCCGTCGAGCACGCCCAGCCGGCTGACGCGCTGCGGGTGGTCCAGCGCCGTGCGCATCGCCACGTAGCAGCCCCGGTCGTGCCCGACCACCGCCGCGCGGTCGTGTCCGAGCGCGTCGAGCAGGCCGACCACGTCGCGGGCCATCGCCCGCTTGGCGTACGCGGTGTGCCCCGGGTCGCTCGGCGGCTTCGACGAGCCGCCGTAGCCGCGCAGGTCCGGGCAGATGACCGTGTGTTCACGGGCCAGCAGCGGCGCGACCCGGTGCCAGGTCGCGTGGGTGCGCGGATGCCCGTGCAGCAGCACCACGGGTGGGCCCGAACCGCCGTGTCGCACCCGCAGCCGGACCTCGCCGACGTCGATGCGCTCCAGCGTGAATCCCTCGAACATGCTCGCCACGGTGCCCGTCGGCGCGCCGCCGGAAACCGCGCCGGCCGTCAGGTCAGCGCGGACCAGGCCACCACGGCGGCGACCAGCAGCGCGCCCAGCACCGCCTGGAGCAGCAGCGGCGGCCCGAGGTGCGACCACAGGGTGGCGGTACGCGGGGTGAGCAGCTGGCCCGTCGTCAGGTTCACGATCCGCTCGATCTTCGGCGGCAGGTCCGGGTCGCCCTGCCGGCGCAGCGTGAGCTGCACGTGGTCGGCGGGGTGCAGGGCGCTCTGCGGCAGGTGCCCGTGCAGCTCGACCTCGCAGAGCCGCCCCGCCGTGTCGCGCAGCCGCACCGGGGTGACCAGGTATTCCGGGCCCTTCTTCAGGTCCTTGAACCGTCGACGCGCGGTGCCGGAGCCGGCGGAGAACAGGGAACGGACCAGCGCCGTCAGCAGCCCCGCCACCCCGGCCGCCGCGAGCACCGCCACCAGCACCGGCTGGCCGATGCGCACCTCGCGCGGGTAGCCGTCCATCAGCCGCACGATCCGCCCTGTCACGATCCGGTCCGTCGGGTGGACGATCCGCCGGATGTGCAGGTCGCTGTCCATTTCCACCACCCAGAGTCCGGTTGCGTTCACTCATGGTATCGGCCGTCCGGGTTGAACGACATGAATGAAATGCGGTCACGCGCTCGCGGCGGCCAGGTGACAACCGCAGCGGCGCGGGTAAGCGGGGGGCCGAGCTGGAAAGGGGTCGAGCATGCAGCTGTCCTTCCTGCGCCCGCTCTACGACCGGCCGGGACCGTGGGTCTCGGTGTACCTGGACGCGTCCGCCAACACCGAGGACGCCCACCCGGCGCTCGATCTGCGCTGGCGGGCCCTGCGTCAACAACTTCAGCAGCAGCGCGCCGACGTGGACACCATCGACGCCGTCGAACGCGTCGTGCGGGGGCACGACCCGATGCCGGGCGACTACGGCCTGGCGGTCTTCGGGGCCCGGGGCCGGGTGGTGCTGTCGGAGTACCTCTCCGCCCCGCCGCTGCGGGATCTGGCCGCGTACACCTCGTTGCCGCACGTGATGCCCATGCTGGCGCAGCGCGGCGAGCAGGTGGCCTGGGTACGGGTGCTGGCCGACCGCACCGGCGCCGACGCCGTGGCGATCAGCGCCGGCGGCGTGCCGCGCCGCGCCCACGTGACCGGCCGGGAGGACTTCCAGCTGCGTCGCGTGCAGCCCGGCGGCTGGTCGCAGTCGCACCACCAGCGGGCCGCGATGGAGGCCTGGCACCACAACGCGGGCGACGTCACCGCGGCCACGGTGGAGCTGGCCGAGAAGGTCGGCGCGGAGGTGGTGGTGGTCGCCGGTGACGTGCGCGCCACCGGCGTGATCGCCGCCCAGATGCCGGAACGCTGGCAGGACCTGATGGTGCGCACCGACGCCGGCTCCCGGGGCGGCGGCGCCGACCAGAGCCTGCTCGACGACCTCACCGTGCAGACCATCGCCGAGGTGGCCGACCAGCGGATCTCCGCCGTGCTGGACCGGTTCGGCATGCAGGAGGACGTCGGCGCCGGGCTGGACGCCGTGGTGTCCGCCCTGCAACGCAACCAGGTCGAGACGATGCTCCTCGTCGACGACCCGTCCGCCACCGGGGAACTCTGGATCGGGCCGGACCCGACCGAGATCGCCACCGACCCGGGGCAGCTCGCCGCCATGTCCGTACGCGACCCGGAGAAGGTCCGTGCCGACGCCGCCCTCGTGCGCGCGCTGGTCGGCACCGACGCCGAGCTGACCGTGCTGGGTCCGGACGAGGCGCCGGAGCTGACCGACGGCGTCGGCGCGGTGCTGCGGTACGTCGACGCCGGCACGCCGGGGCGTGGCGATGGCTGAGCGTACGGTGGCCGACCTGGTGGTCGAGCGACTGCGCGCCTGGCGGGTGCCGCGGGTCTTCGGCTACCCCGGGGAGGCCATCGCCCCGGTGGTCGAGGCGTTGGACGCCTCGGGCGGGGACCCGGCGTTCGTGCCGGCCCGGCACGAGGAGACCGCCTCCTACATGGCCACCGGGCACGCCAAGTTCACCGGCGGGATCGGGGTCTGCCTGGCCACCCAGGGGCCGAGCGCCGTCCAGCTGCTCAACGGCCTCTACGACGCCAAGCTGGACAGCAAGCCGGTGGTGGCGATCGTCGGCGAGGACGTCTCGGGTCCGCTCGGCGCCGCCCACCAGGAGATCGGGCTGAGCCGGTTGTTCGCCGACGCGTGCAACCAGTTCGTCCGCTACGGCCGCGTCCCCGACGGGGTGCCGGCCCTGCTCGACCAGGCGTTCCGCACCGCCGCCGCCACCCGCAGCCCGGTCTGCGTGGTGCTGCCGCGCCAGTTGCAGGAGGCCACCGTGCCCGACCTGCAGTCGCACGCCGCCGGGGTGCTCTCGGCGACGCCGGGGGAGCCGCTGGCGCGGGTCCTGCCGCACGACGCCGACCTGGACGCGGCCGCCCAACTGCTCGCCACCGGCCAGCGGACCGCGATCCTGGTCGGCCAGGGCGGCCGGGGCGCGGCCGCAGAGATCGTGGCCCTCGCCGACCGGCTCGGCGCCGGGGTGGCGGCCTCGCTGCTGGGCAAGCCGGTGCTCGACGAGCGGCTGCCCTTCCACGCGGGCGTGCTCGGCGAGGTCGGCACCCCGGCTGCCGCCGAGCTGATGGGCGGCTGCGACACGCTGCTGCTGGTCGGCACGAACGACCCGTGGACGGACTACTTCCCGATGCCGGGGCAGGCCCGGACGGTGCAGATCGACATCGACGGGCGCCGGATCGGCACCCGCTACCCGGTGGACGTGCCGCTCGTGGGCGACGCCCAGGAGACGCTGCGGGCGTTGCTGGCCCGCGTACCCGACCGGCCGAACGCCCGGTGGCGGGAGACCGTCGAGGGCTCGGTCGACCGGTGGCGGGCCGAGCGGGCGGACCGGGCCGCCGCCCCCGCCGAGCCGGTGAACCCGCAGCTCGTGCTGCACGAACTCTCCACCCGGATCCCGCGCCGCGGGGCGGTGGCGGTGGACGTCGGATCGGTCATGTACTGGTACGCCCGGCACCTGGAACTGCCCCCGGGTGTCACCGCGCAGCTCTGCGGCACGCTCGGCTCCATGGGCTGCGCCCTGCCGTACGCCGTGGCGGCCAAGCTCGCCGCCCCGGACCAGCCGGTGATCGCCCTGCTCGGCGACGGCGCGATGCAGCTCAACGGGCTGGCCGAACTGGTCACCGTGGCGCACCACTGGCGGGAGTGGCGCGATCCCCGCCTGGTGGTGCTGGTGCTCAACAACCGGGACCACTCCGGCATGGGCGGCGGCCGTACGCCCACCGACCCGACGCTCCGCCGGCCCGACGTGCCGTACGCCGGCTGGGCGCGCCTGCTCGGCCTGCACGGGGTGCGGGTCGACCGGTCGGAACTGGTGGGGGCGGCCTGGGACGAGGCGCTGGCCGCCGACCGGCCCTGCGTACTGGAGGCGGTGGTCGACCCGGCGGTGCGGCTGGCGCCGCCCGAGCCCGCGTTCGCGGACCTGCGCGAGGTGTTCGCCGAGGGCGACGCCGCCCGACGGGTACGCGACCGGATGCTCGCCGCCGGGGTGGCCGTGGAGGTCGACGACCTCGTTTAACGGCCCACCCGACGGGCACTGAGGACGGCAGCACGACGTTGGAGGTCACCTTGTCCGAGTCCCCGGATCGCCGGTACGGTCCCGCGCCCCTGCCGCAACCCCGTGGACCGGTGTCGGCGGCGCTGCTGGACGCGCTGCGGCGCACGCCGCACGACCTTCCGGCGGGGCTCGGCGCCGGGCTCGACCCGGCCGACCCGCTCACCGACGAGGACCTCCAGCTCACCCTCTTCTGCTGCTACGAGCTGCACTACCGCGGCTGGCGGGGCGTCGACGAGGGCTGGGAGTGGCAGCCGTCCCTGCTCGCGCTGCGCGCGTACGCCGAACGCCACTTCGAGGCGGCGGTGCGCGCGCTGGTGGGACCCCTGCCGGCGGCGCTGCCCGGCGGGGTGCCGGCGGCCCTGGCCGACGTGGTCGCCGCCGATGACGGGCCCTCGCTCGCCGGCTACCTGCAACGCCGGGCGTCGCTGGCCCAGTTCCGGGAGTTCGTCACCCACCGCTCGATCTACCACCTGCGCGAGGCCGACCCGCACAGCTGGGCCCTGCCGCGCCTCGGCGGCCCGGCGAAGGCCGCCCTGGTGGAGATCCAGATGGACGAGTACGGCAACGGGCGGCTGGACCGGATGCACGCCGAGCTGTTCCGGGTCACCCTGGACGAGCTGGGCCTGGACACCGGCTACGCCGCCCACCTGGACGCCGTGCCGGCGGTCACCCTGGCCACCAACAACCTCATGTCGCTGTTCGGGTTGCACCGGCGGCTGCGCGGGGCGCTGCTGGGGCACCTCGCCGCGTACGAGATGACCTCCTCGCTGCCGAACCGCCGGTACGGCAACGGGCTGCGCCGCCTCGGCCTCGACGGGCCCGCCACCCGCTTCTACGACGAGCACGTCGAGGCCGACGCGGTGCACGAGCAGATCGCCGCGCACGACCTGTGCGGGGGACTGGTCCGGGTGGAGCCGGGGCTCGCCCCGGACGTGCTCTTCGGCGCCGCCGCCGCGCTGGCGGTGGACCGGCTCTTCGCCGCGCACCTGCTGGACGCCTGGACCGCCGGCCGCACCTCCCTGCGCGCCACCGCCGCACCGATCCGGATCGACCTGCGCGACCGCCCCCGCCCCGCCGACCGCCCCGCCGCCGTAGCCTGACCCCCCCACCCCACCCCACCCCGCCCCGGGGCGGGGCCGTCGATCATGCAGTTGTGGTGCCCCGCAAAGGCCGCGGAACGCCGCTTTCCGCCCACCACAACTGCATGATCGACGCGCAGGGGAGGGGGCGGGCGGGGTCAGGGGGTTTCGCGGGTGGTGCCGGCGCGGAAGTTGACGGCCTTGTGGGTGCCGTCGCAGAACGGCTTGAGCGCCGACTTCCCGCAGCGGCACAGGGCCACCGTGCCCCGCCTCGCGTCGATCGTCTCCCCGTCGGGGGTGACCAGGGCGAAGTCGCCCCGGACCAGCAGCGGCCCGTCCTGGTAGGGGGTGATGGTAACCGCCGCGGGAGTGTCGTCGTCGGTGCGCATGGGCGCTGAAGTGCCCCTTGCTCCGGCACTGAAACCCCTACTCACCGGCGTGCCGCCGCGGCGGTCGAACGGCGCCGTCGCCCGGTTCGGCGGCTCGGCGGCGGCCCGCCCGGGATCTTCTGATTGCTCCCGCCCGGTGGGGGATGCCCCGTTTGAACCCCATCGGGACGGGAAGCCGGGCCGCGTGGTGAGCGAACGAGGCAAGGTGGAGCCGGGGCACAAGGTGCGCAAGGGGCTCACGGCCGAGGGTGCCGGGCTGGCGGGCGACCGGGTCGTGGCCGCCGGCAGTGCCGCGCGGGTCCTGGTGGCCGCCACCGCGCGGGCGCTGCGCGGCACCGACTGCGCCGACCTCGGGCACCCGGGACACCCGGGACCGCTGTCGCGGTTCGTCGGCGCGCCCGAGCCGGTGCGCCGGGCGGCGCTGATCCGGGCGGCCGGCCGGGTGGCGCTCACCCCCGGCCAGACCGCCGAGGTCGACGCGGGCCGGGTCGCCCGCTGGTTCGCCGACCAGTACCCGCGCCGCCGCTACCCGGGCGCCCTGATCGGCTCCCCGCACGGCGCGCTCGCGCACCTGGCGATGGCGCTCGGCGTGCCCTGGCTGCCGGCCGGGTTCGAGATGACCGTGCACTGGGCGCAGGGCGCCGTCGACCGCCCGCAGGCCGCCCTGGACCACGGCGCCGCGCTCACGGCCCGGCTCCTCGGCGGCAACGCCGACCTGCACGTGCGGCAGGTGCACTGCCCCGCCAGCCGGGGCGCGCTGGCCGGCGCCACGGTGTCGCTGGCGGCCCGCTGGCGGTCCCTGCCGGCCGCGTACGCGCGGTTCCTGGCCGACCGGCTGGAGCCCGGCGCCCCGGTGCTGCTGCTGTGCGACGCCCGCACCTGGCCGGTGTTCGACTCCGCCCCGGGACACAGCTTCCAGGTCGGCTGCCCGGGCAGCGGCCTCGACCCGGTCGACTTCCACCCGGACAGCCACGCCCTGCGCCAGGTGCTCCGTTCGGCCGGCGGGGACGGCGCGCACTGGGAGCCGCCCGAGGTCGCCTCGCCGCCCGAGCCGGCGGAACACGGCGTGGAGTCCGGTTTCGAGGCCGGCGTCGGGGAGTGGACCGCCGGGCACGGCCACCCGCTGCACCGGGTCCTCGTGCCGCGGCCGGAGGCGCTCAGCGCCGCGACCGCCGACCTGTACCGGCGTTGGCTGCGCGCGGCCGGCAAGACCGGTGACCGGCTGGTGGTGGAGTGCGGCCGGCTGCTCGACCCGTGGCAGGTGGTGCGCGCCGGGATGGTGCCGTACTGGTGCGAGAACGCCACCCGGCGCAGCGTGGAGGGGGTGGAGTGGTGGCTCGCCGGCAGCGAGCCGTTCAGCTCGGTGGACGTGCTGCCCGAGCCGCCCGGCCTGCGGTCGCCGGCGCTGGCCGGGCTGCCGCAGTGGCTGGCCGTCGCCGGCTTCGGGCGCCGGCGGCGGGCGCTGGACCGCACCTCGGCGCGCGGCTACCCGATCACCTCGGTGCCCACCCGCCGGGCGACGGAGGTGTTGCGGGCGCAGCCGTACGACCTGCCGACGCCGCCGCCGATGACCGTCCCCGAGGCCCTCGCGGCGCTGCGCGACGGCGGCGGCCACCAGGGGTTACTCGTCTGTTGAGTCGGCCCTGTCGAAACATCCTCGCGAACCCCGGGTCCCGTGATTGAGTACCTACGGAGCGGGAACACCGCTGGCTGCGACGGCCTGATCACGCCGTCCGGCGTGGCGCCGTCGCCCGCTGACATCCCAGTCATGTGACCCATTTTCCGGCCCGGGCGTGGTGCGACCACGCGCGCGCACGACCGGTTTCCTGAATCCGGGCGGGGGACCTTCCTGAGGGAGGCGCGGATGTTCGGACAGACCACCACGACCACACCACCTCCGACCGAACGGGGCCTGGAGGACCTCGACGCGGCCGCACTGGCGTACGCGGCCCGCATCGAGGGCCTACCGCCCGAACGACGCCAGGAAGCGCGTGACGACCTCGTCCGGTTCGCCCTGCCGTTCGCGGGCCGGCTGGCCCGCCGCTACCGGGGACGGGGCGAGCCGCTGGAGGACCTGGAGCAGGTCGCCCGGCTGGGCCTGGTCAACGCCGTCGACCGGTACGACCCGGAGCGCGGCTCCTTCACCGCGTACGCGGCCATCACCATCGTCGGCGAGATCAAGCGGCACTTCCGCGACCGCACCTGGGGCGTGCACGTGCCGCGCCGGCTGCGCGACCTGATCCTGGAGGTCGGGCAGGCGACCTCCGCGCTGACCAGCGAGCTGTCCCGGGCCCCGACGGTGGCCGAGCTGGCGGAGCGGCTGGAGACGCCGCAGGAGGAGATCCTCGCCGCGCTGGAGTCGGCCGCCGGCTACAGCCCGGCCTCGCTGAACGCCCCCGTCGGTGGGGAGAGCTCGGCCGAGTTCGGCGACCTGGTCGGCGAGTCCGACAACGCGCTGGAATCCGTCGACGACCGGGTGACGGTCAGCGGGCTGCTGCACCGGCTGCCCTGGCGGGAGCGGCGCATCCTGGCCATGCGCTTCTACGGCAACCAGACCCAGGCGGAGATCGCCGCCCGCTTCGGCATCTCCCAGATGCACGTCTCCCGGCTGCTGTCGCGGGCGCTGACCTGGCTGCGCCAGGCGATGCTCGCCGACGCCCCGCCGCCGTGGCAGAACGGGGCCGCCGAGTCCGAGCCGGCGAAGACCAGGATCTCGGTGCGGCACAACGGCGACCGGGTGGTCGTGGAGGTCGGCGGGGAGGTCGACCGGGACGGCGCGGACCAGCTCCGCCGGGCGATGCTGGAGGCGGTGACCGGGCAGCCCGCCGAGGTGGTGGTCGACCTGGTGGGCGCCGGGGGCTTCGACGCCGGCGGCATCGCCGCGTTGATGGCGGGCCGCGAGGCCGCCGCCCGCACGGGGGTCCCGCTGCGACTGACCCGCGTCCAGCCGGCCGTGCGCCGCTCGCTCACGGCGGCGGGTCTGGCGGCGGCCCGCGAGGGCTGAGCACGTCGCGCAAGGGCCGGCACCCGTGGGTGCCGGCCCTTTCCGCGCGTACGCCCGCTCAGCGCTCGGGGGTGTCGCCGGGCCCGCGCGGGTGCCGCCAGCGGTCGTTGGCCTGCGGCTCCCGGTCGGCGCCGAGGCGGGTCTCCTCCGGCTCGTCGGTCTGCTCGAAGCTGGGCCGGCGGATCTCGTCCGGCTCGGGGACGTCCACCGGCCGGGCCCCGGACTGCGGGGCCGGCTGGTACGCGGCGGCCTCCCGCGCGCCGTGCGCCCCCTCGGCGGCCGGCGCCTCGGGCACGTGCTTCTCGCGGTGCAGCTCGTCCCGGAAGTCCTGCGGCGGCTTGGTGCTGCGCTGGGGCAGGTCCCGGCCGAGGTCGGCGACGAGCGGGCCGTACTTGGCGTCGAAGGCGGGCCGTTCCGAGCGGATGCGGGGCATCCGGTCGAAGTTGCGCAGCGGGGGCGGGCAGGTGGTGGCCCACTCCAACGAGTTGCCGAAGCCCCACGGGTCGTCGACGTTCACCATCGCCCCGTAGCGCCAGGACTTCCAGGCGTTCCAGATGAAGAAGAGCGTGGACGCGCCGAGCACGAAGGCGGAGATGCTCGAGAAGGTGTTCAGGGCGGTGAACCCGTCGTTCGGCAGGTAGTCGGCGTACCGGCGGGGGAAGCCCTCGTTGCCCAGCCAGTGCTGGACGAGGAAGGTGCCGTGGAAGCCGAGGAACATGGTCCAGAAGTGGGCCTTGCCGAGGCGGTCGTCCAGCAGCCGCCCGGTCATCTTCGGCCACCAGAAGTAGAAGCCGCCGAAGAGGGCGAAGACCACCGTGCCGAACAGCACGTAGTGGAAGTGCCCGACGACGAAGTACGTGTCGTGGGTGTGCCAGTCCGCCGGCGGGCTGGCCAGCAGCACCCCGGTGAGGCCGCCGAAGAGGAAGGTGACCAGGAAGCCGATCGCGAAGAGCATCGGCGTCTCGAAGGTGATCTGCCCCTTCCACATGGTGCCGATCCAGTTGAAGAACTTCACCCCGGTGGGCACCGCGATCAGATAGCTCAGGATGCTGAAGAACGGCAGCAGCACCTGGCCGGTGGCGAACATGTGGTGCGCCCACACGGTCATCGACAGCACGGTGATCGCGATGGTGGCCAGCACCAGGCCGGTGTAGCCGAAGATCGGCTTGCGGGCGAAGACCGGGATGATCTCGGTGATGATGCCGAAGAACGGCAGCGCGATGATGTAGACCTCGGGATGGCCGAAGAACCAGAAGAGGTGCTGGTAGAGCATCGGGCCGGCGGTCATCGGGTCGTAGACGTGGGCGTTGAGCAGCCGGTCCGCGGCGAGCGCCAGCAGCGCGGCGGCGAGCAGCGGGAACACCAGGATGACCAGCACGCTGGTGAAGAGCATGTTCCAGGTGAAGATCGGCATCCGGAACATGGTCATGCCCGGCGCGCGCAGGGTGAGGATCGTGGTGATCAGGTTGACCGCCCCGAGGATGGTGCCCAGTCCCGAGACCACCAGGCCGATCACCCACATGTTGGCGCCGACGCCGGGGGAGTGCTCCTGGCTGCTCAGCGGCGAGTACGCGGTCCATCCGAAGTCGGCGGAGCCGCCCGGCGTGAGGAAGCCGCCGAGCACCATCAGGCCGCCGAACAGGTAGAGCCAGTACGCGAGGGCGTTGAGCCGGGGGAACGACACGTCGGGGGCGCCGATCTGGATCGGCACGATGTAGTTGGCGAACCCGAACGCCGCCGGGGTGGCGAACAGCAGCAGCATGACCGCGCCGTGCGAGGTGAAGAGCTGGTTGTACTGCTCTGCGGAGAGGATCTGCATGCCGGGCCGGGCCAGTTCGGCCCGCATCAGCATCGCCTGGATCCCGGCCACCAGGAAGAAGCCGAACGAGCTCAGCAGGTAGAGCAGGCCGATCTGCTTGTGGTCGGTGGTGGCCAGGAACCGGGTCAGTTTGCCGCCGGGGAGCGCCTTGCGCAACGGCCCGGGGTAGCCGCCGAAGCGTGCCGGCGCCAGGATCGCCGGTCCTCGGTCGCGTGGTTCCGTGGTTACCCGCTTGGGCATGTGACTCTCACCCCGCCAGACGACAGATAGGACGGCGCGGCTACCCGCCCCTCGTCCCATGAAACCAGGCGACAGCGGTTATTCAGGCGAGAGTGGTAAATTCGGTCAATTCGCGGGCAGTATGGCCCAGACGACCTTCCCTTCGCCGGCCGGGGCGCTGCCCCACCGCTGGGCCGTCTCGCGGACGAGCATCAGCCCCCGGCCGCCCTCGGCCCGCAGGTCGGCGGCGCCGGCCCGGACCGCGGTCCGGCTGCCGTCGGCGACCGCCACGTGCAGGTACGGCCGGCGCAGGGTCAGCGTCAACTGCATCGGTGTGCCGGCGTGCCGGACGACGTTGCCGACCAGCTCGCTGAGCACCAGCGACGCAGGCCCGACGGTCTCCGGCAGGTTCCAGCGGGCGCACGCGTCGGTGACCAGTTCCCGCGCCCGCCGGCAGGCCTCCGCCACCGGTTCGAGCCGGGCCCGCAGCCGGGGCGCCGCCGCCGCGTTCGCCAGCCGGGTCGCCTCGTCGCAGTCGCGGCGCACGGGCACCACCCGGCAGGCCGTCGACTGGGCCAGCCAGGTCGCCGCCTCGCCCGGCGGGGCGCACAGCACGACGGGCACCGCGGGCCAGCCGGCCGCCCGACGGGCGATGGCGGCGAAGACCGAGAGAGCGAGCCGGTCACGGACGGTGACGTCGGTGAGGTCGACCACGAGCGCGTCGGGCTGGCTGGCGAGGCAGCCGTCCAGCGCGTCGTGCACCGTGCGCGTCGTGCCGAGGTCGAGGTCGCCGCGAAGGCGTACGACGGTCACCGGCGACTCGTCGTGCACCTCGCAGGTGATCCGGCTCGGCATCGGGCGTCCTCGTTTCGCGTCGTCGGGGATCTGCGAACTACCCGGACGCGCGGAGGGTCAAACGGACCGGCCGGGGCGACGCCGCCCCGGCCGGTTCACGGTGCGTCATCGACGGGTACGGTCCCGCGTGGTCAGGATGCCGAGCGCGATCATGCCGAGGCCGAGGAACAGGTGCAGCCAGTTGTCGGCGTTGTTGACCGGGATGAAGTTGGCCGCGCTGTCGTGGTCGATCACCAGGCCGTAGAGCCAGAGCACCAGGTAGATCGCGCCGCCGCCGACGAGGTACGTCCGCGCGCCCGTGACGGTGCGGGCCAGCAGCAGCCCCGCCACCCCGAAGAGCAGGTGGACGATGTTGTGCAGCACCGAGACCTGGAACAGGCCGAGCAACCTGGCCTCGGAGTCGTGCCCGGCGAAGCGCAGGTCGCCGAAGTTGCTCGTGATGCCCGGCACGAAGCCGAGCACGCCGACCAGGAGGAAGACCACCGCCACGGCGGTGGCGGCCCGCCGGACGGGCGCCCTGCCGTCGGCCGGGTTGTGCCGGGCGCGGGAGCGCGCCATGGGACCGGTCACCGCAGTCTCCTCACTGTGCGGGAACGCTGAGCGGATGGCGCCTTCCCGCTGCTCCCACCGCCAAACCCCGCCGCCGACCGCTCGCCCCGATTCACCCGATCCGGGCGCCGGCACGGAACCGGGGGCCGGCACGGAACCGGGGCCGGCCCACCGTGACGGCGGGACGGCCCCGGGACGCGCGTCGCCGGTCAGGCCGGTTGCAGGCGTCCGGCGGCGGCGAGCTGACGGACCCGCTCGTAGAGACCCACGTACTTCTCGGCCATCACTGCGGGGGTGAAGCGGACGGCGGCCTCGCGCCGGCACTCGTCCGGATCCAGCAGCTTCGCGGCCAGCAGCAGGTCGCCCAGTTCCTCCTCGTCGGTGGTGAGCAGGCCGGTGCGGCCGTGCTCGATCAGCTCGGGCAGGCAGCCCCGGGCGGTGGCCACCACCGGCGTGCCCAGGGCCAGCGACTCGACCACCGCCGTGCCGCCCGGCTCCTCCCACCGCAGCGGGAACAGCGAGGCCCGGGCGCCGGCCAGCAGGTCGTCGCGTTCCTGCCCGGCCACGGTGCCCACCCAGCGGACCAGGTCGCCGTCGACGTGCGGCGCCACCTCGTCGTAGAAGAACCGGACGTCCGGGTTCTGCCGGGCCTCGTCCCCGGCGGCGGCCAGGTCCTCCGGCCGGTGGTACGGGCCGACGGGACCGGCGAGCACCAGCGGCACCCCCACCCGCCGGGCGAGGCGCGCGCCCACGTCCTGGCCCTTGCCCGGGTTGATCCGGCCCAGGATGATCAGGTAGTCGCCCTTGTCCGCCCGGGGCCGGCGGTCCGCGTCGACGGCGAGCGGGGTGGACAGGTGCACGTGGCCCACCGAGTGCTCCCGCAACGCCCGGGGCGCGCGGGCCAGCTGCGAGGCGGAGACCCCGTTGACCCGGACCCGGTCGCCGCCGTCGACGTTGCCGTAGAGCGCCGGGTGCTTGGCCAGGTCCCAGTGCAGCGTGTGCAGGGCCGGCGGGGCGTCCGGGCCCATCGCGGCGAGCGTCGCCAGGCCGACCGCCTCCACGTGGTCGTGCACCAGGTCGATGTCGTCGCGCGAGTGCAGCGCGCGCACCACCCCGTTCAGGTGCGCCTGGGAGATGCCGCAGACCTGGTTGTACGGCCGTTGCAGGGCGTGGAACTGCCCGTCGGGGAAGACGGAGAACTTCTCGTCGACCGGGAGGGTGCTGCTGTCGACCGACGCGAGCACCACCCGGACGCCGAGGCGGCGCAGCTCCGGCACCAGCGTCGCGATCACGTTCTCGATGCCGCCGTAGCCGGGCGGCGGCACGGACAGCCACGGACCGGCGTTCATCAGGACGGTGAGGCTCATGCGGGGTTCCTTCCCTCGGCGGGGGCCTGGGCCGTCCGCGCCCGGTCGTTCACGGTCACGCAGGGTCGCGTGTTCACGCCGCGGCGACCCGTCGGCGGGGGATCCGGTGCCGCAGCTCGGCCAGGGGCGGCCGCTCCTCGACGGAGACGTCGCTGACGACGATCTCCCGGTCCAGGTTCGGCAGGGCGTCGGAGCCGCCGCGCCGGAACTGGGTCAGCAGGGCGGCGGGCATCGCGCCCGGCGCCGCCCAGCCGCGCCGCTGCAACCGCGACCAGGCGGTGAGCATGATCTGGGCCGACATCCGGCCCAGCGCGGCGGTGTCCTGGTGGCGGTGCTTGCGCTCGCCCAGGTCCACCTGGGCCAGCGCGTCCAACCCGACCAGTTCGAGCAGGTCGATGAGCATCGCCGTCTCGACCCCGTAGCCGGAGACGAACGGCACCCGCTCCAGTACCTCCCGGCGGCCGGCGTACTCACCGGCGAGGGGCTGCACGAAGCCCGCCAGTTCGGGCCAGAACAGGTTCAGCATCGGCCGGGCCATCAGCTCCGTCACCCGCCCGCCGCCGTCGGCCTCCACGCTCGACGCCCCGACCAGCGGGCGGTGGTAGAAGCCCTTCACGAAGTCCACCGAGGGATCGGTCAGCAGGGGACCGATCAGCCCGGTCACGAAGTGCGGGCGGAACTCGCGCAGGTCGGCGTCGATGAACGCCACGACGTCACCCTCGGCCGCGGCCAGCCCCGCCCAGAGCGCGTCGCCCTTGCCCGTCAGCCGGGGCAGGCCCCGGGTCATCGCGTCCTGGCTGACCACCTCCGCGCCGGCGGCGCGGGCCACCTTGGCGGTGCGGTCGGTGGACCGGGAGTCCACCACGATCAGCTCGTCGACCAGCGCCACCCGTTCCATCAGGTGCTCGCGGATCGTCGACACGATCGCGCCGACCGTCGCCTCCTCATTGCGGGCCGGCAGGACCACGCTGACCCTGCTGTCGCCCTTGGCGCGGATCAGGCGCTGCGCCGGCCAGTCACCCGCCGACGTGGTGCGGTAGGTGGCCCACGCCTCCACCACCGGTGACACCATCGTTTCCGTGTTCCGCACAGGCACCCCCAGATCGTGGCGGAAAGAAACCTTCCCTGTTTTTCCCACTACCGCGCTCGCGCTAACCGCAGCATGCCTAACAGCTTGATCACGACAGTGACGTGACCGGGTTCCGCCCTGGTGAACGTTTGGTTGCGTCGACGCGGGGGGAGTGCAGTGCCGAACGTGAAACTGTGGCGAAGGGGCTCTTCATGCGCACGTGCCGGGTGGGACTGGTTGGGGCCGGCGGGGTGGCGCAACGCCACGCCCGGGTGTTGGGCGGCTTCGCGGACGTGGAGCTGCTCGGGGTGACCGACGTGGTGCCGGAGGCGGCGGCGGAACTGGCGCAGGCGCACGGGGCGCGCACCTTCGGCGACGTCGACGAGCTGCTGGCCGCCGGGCCGGACGCGGTCTACGTCTGCGTGCCGCCGTTCGCCCACGGGCCGGCCGAGGAGGCGGTCGTCGCCGCCGGGGTGCCGATGTTCGTGGAGAAGCCGGTCGCCGTGGACCTGGTGACCGCCGAGCGGATCGCCGACCTGGTGGCCAGGCGGGGGCTGCTCACCGGCGTCGGGCACCACTGGCGGTACCTGCCGGTGGTGCAGCAGGCCCGGGAGCTGCTCGGCGACCGTCCGGTGCGGATGGTCAGCGGCGCGTGGTGGGACAAGGTGCCCCCGGTGGCCTGGTGGTCGCGGCGGGACCGCTCCGGCGGCCCGGTGGTCGAGCAGGCGGCCCACGTGCTGGACCTGGTCCGGTGCCTGGTCGGCGAGGCCACCGAGGTCACCGCGTACGGCAACGGCACCCCACCGCCCGTCGACGGCGCCGACATCGACTCGGTGACCACCGCGACGCTGCGCTTCGCCGACGGCGCGGTCGGCACGCTCACCGCCGCCTGCGTGCTCGGTTGGAAGCACCGCGCCGGACTGGAGATCCTCGCCGACGGGCTGGCCCTCTCGCTCAGCGAGGACGGGCTGGTCGTGCGCGACGCCGACGGCGAACGCCGCTTCGACGCCGACCCCGAGGCCGCCCGGGTGGCCGTGGACCGGGCCTTCGTCGACGCGGTCCGGGGCGTCGGCGACGACGTCCGCGTCCCGTACGCCGAGGCCCTCGGCACCCAGCGGCTCGCCCTCGCGGTCGCCGACTCCGCCCGCACCGGCCGGCCCGTCCGGCTGGACGCGCCCGCCGCCACGCCGGTCGCCACGGGGGTGACCGTCGATGCGTGACCGCGTGGTGGTGGTCAGCGGCCCGGGGCGGGTGGAGCTGGTCGAGCAGGACGCCGCCGAGCTGACCGACGGCACGTTCCGGGTCGAGACGCTGTTCAGCGGCGTCTCGGCGGGCACCGAACTGAGCTACGTCAAGGGCACCAACCCCTACCTCAACGTCACCTGGAACGCCGACCTCGGGCTGTTCCAGCCGGGCGCGGCCAGCACCCCGTACCCGGTGACCCGGCTGGGCTACATGCAGGTCGGCCGGGTGGTGGAGAGCCGTACGCCGGCCGTCGCCGTGGGCACCGTCGGCGCGATGACGTACGGCCACCGCACCGGCTGGGTCGCCGACCCGGTCGCCGAGCGGTTCGTGCCGCTGCCCGAGGACGTCGACCCGCTGCTCGGCGTCTACGTCGCGCACATGGGGCCGATCTGCGCCAACGGGGTGCTGCACGCCGCCGCCGACCTGCACGGCACCGACGTGCGGTCGCTGGGCGACGGGGTGCGGGGCCGCCGGGTCGCGGTCGTCGGCAGCGGGGTGGTGGCCCTGCTCACCGCCCTGTTCGCCAAGCGGCACGGCGCCGCCTCGGTGGTGGTGCTCGACCCGACCCCGCAGCGGCGGGCCGTCGCCGAGGCGCTGGGCCTGGAGACCCTCGACCCGGAGGCCGACGACCCGGCGGTGGTGCTCAAGACCCGCTGGGCGCACGGCCCCGGCGACCGGGGCGCCGACGTGGTGTTCCAGTGCCGGGGGCAGGCGTGGGCGTTGCAGCTCGCGCTGCGCCTGCTGCGCCCCCAGGGCACGGTGGTCGACCTGGCCTTCTACCAGGCCGGCGCGGACGCGGTCCGGTTCGGCGAGGAGTTCCACCACAACGGACTGTCGCTGCGGTGCGCGCAGATCGGCCGGGTGCCGCGCGGGCTCGCCCCCACCTGGGACCGGGAGCGACTCTCCGCCGAGACGATCGACCTGCTGCGCGCGTACGGGGACGTCATCCGCAAGCACCTCGTCTCGGCGGTGGTGCCGTTCGAGGAGGCGCCGACCCTGCTGACCGATCTCGCCGAGCGGCGCCGCCAGGAGCTCCAGGTGGTGCTGACCGTCTGAGGCCGGGCGTCGCCCCGGGCCGGTGACGCCGCCCGATACCGTTCCAGCCATGACCGCCGCCGCTCCCGTCACGACCGCCGACGACTCCGTGCCGACCGCCGCCGGCGGTCCGGGCGGGGGCGTGCACGACCGGCGGGTCGGCCTCGCCGCCCTGCTGCCGTACCTGCGCGCCCACCGCGGCACCCTGGCCGTGGTGGGCGCGCTGTCGTTGGCCGGCGCGGCGGCGTCACTGGCACAGCCGCTGCTCACCCGCTCGGTGCTGGACGGGCTCTCCGGCAGCCGGGGCGTGGCCGGGCTGGTCGTGGCGCTGGTCGCCCTGGTGCTGGTGGCCGCGGTGATCGGCGGAGTGCGGGACTACCTGCTGCAACGCACCGCGGAGGGGGTCGTGCTGGGCACCCGGCGGCGGCTGGCCGGCCACCTGTTGCGGCTGCCGATCGCCGAGTACGACCGCCGCCGCACCGGCGACCTGCTCTCCCGCGTCGGCTCGGACACCACCCTGTTGCGCGCCGTGATCACCTCCGGCCTGTTCGAGGTGGTCACCGGCGCCGTGATGGTGCTCGGCGCGGCGGGCGCGATGGTCCTGCTCGACCCGGTGCTGTTCGGGGTGACCCTGCTCGGGGTGGCCGCCGGCATCGCCGTCGCGGTCGCCTTCGCCCACCGGGTGCGGGGCCTGGCCCGCGCCGCCCAGGAACGCGTCGGCGAGATGACCTCGGCGGTGGAGCGCGCCATCTCCGCCGCCCGGACGATCCGCGCGGCCCGGGCGGAGCGGCGCGAGGCCGACGCGATCGGCGTCAGCGCCGCGCAGGCGTACGCGGCGGGCCTGCGGGTGGCCCGGGTGCAGGCGTTCGTCGGCCCGGCCAGCAGCGTCACCATCCAGGGGGCGTTCCTGCTGGTCCTCGGGGTGGGCGGGGCGCGGGTGGCGGCGGGCGCGATCACCGTCGGCGACCTGGTCGCCTTCATCATGTTCCTGTTCTTCCTGGTCCTTCCGCTCGGGCAGGCCGTGCACGCCTACACCCAGTTGCAGACCGGGCTGGGGGCGCTCCAGCGGATCGAGGAGATGCTCGCCGTGCCGGTCGAGGGGGCGGCCGACCGGCAAGAGACCGCCCCGGCCCGGGCGCTGCCCGGCGGCGCCCCGGCGTCCGTCGAGTTCGACCGGGTGGGCTTCGGCTATCCCGGCGGGCCGCCGGTGCTGCGCGAGGTGAGCTTCACCGTGCCGGCCGGCACCCGCACCGCCCTGGTGGGCCCGTCGGGTGCCGGGAAGTCGACGCTGCTGGCGCTGGTCGAGCGCTTCTACGAGGTCACCGAGGGCGCGCTGCGCATCGACGGGGTCGACGTGCGGGACCTGCCCCGCGACGCGCTGCGCGCCCGGATCGGCTACGTCGAGCAGTCCGCGCCCGTGCTGGCCGGCACGCTGCGGGAGAACCTCCTGATCAGCGCGCCGGAGGCCACCGAGGCCCGGCTGCGCGCGGTGCTCGACGAGGTCAACCTCGGCCACCTGGCCGAGCGCGCCCCCGAGGGGCTGGACGTGCAGGTGGGCGAGGGCGGGGTGCTGCTCTCGGGTGGCGAGCGGCAGCGGCTGGCGATCGCCCGCGCCCTGCTGGCCGGACCGCCGGTGCTGCTGCTCGACGAGCCGACCAGCAACCTCGACGCCCGCAACGAGGCCGCGCTGCGCCGGGCCATCGACGCGGTGGCCGCCCGGCGCACCCTGCTGATCGTGGCGCACCGCCTCTCCACCGTCGTCGACGCCGACCAGATCGTGGTGCTCGACGGCGGTCGGGTGGCGGCCACGGGCACCCACGACGAGCTGACCGGGACCAGCCCGCTCTACCGTGAGCTGGCCACCCACCAGCTCCTGGTGAGCTGAGCGCTCCACGCCCGCGACCCGCCCGGCGACGACGCCCGCGTGGCGGCGCGCCGGGCGGGCCGCCAACGCGGGCTCCGGTCGCGTACCGTTGCCGCTCATGGGTGTGTCGCAACGCTTGAAGACCAGGTTCCGCCGGTTCCTCCAGCGCCCGGGGACGACGGTCGACCTGGGGCCGTTGGAGAAGCTGCTGCCGGCCGTCGAGGCGCGCGAGGACGAGCTGTCGGCGCTCGACGACGCCGAGCTGACCGAGGCCGCCGGCAAGGCCACGGGCTACGAGGAGATCTGCGCGATCGGCCGCGAGGCCGCCCGCCGCGGCCTCGACCAGCGGCCGTACGACGTGCAGCTGCTGGGCGCGATGGCGCTGCTCTCGGGCAAGGTCGCCGAGATGGCCACCGGTGAGGGCAAGACGCTCACCGCGACGATCGCCGCCTACGGGCACGTCCGGCTGGGCAACGGCCCGGTGCACGTGCTCACCGTCAACGACTACCTGGCCCGGCGCGACGCCCTCTGGATGGAGCCGGTCTACACCCTGCTCGGCCTGACCGTCGGCTGGGTCAACGAGGCGTCCACCCCGCAGGAGCGGCGCGACGCGTACGCCTGCGACGTCACGTACGTCTCGGTCAGCGAGGCCGGCTTCGACTACCTGCGCGACCAGCTCGTCACCGACGTGGAGGACCGGGTGCAGCCGCCGCTGCGCACCGCGATCGTCGACGAGGCCGACTCGATCCTCATCGACGAGGCCCGGGTGCCGATGGTCCTCGCCGGCTCGGTCGCCGGCGAGCAGGACCCGGTGCACGCCGCCGCCGCGCAGGTGCGGGGCCTGCGCAAGGGCAAGCACTACACGGTGGCCGAGGACGGCCGCAGCGTCGCCTTCACCGCCGCCGGTCTGGCCGCCGTCGAGGCCAAGCTCGGCATCGACCTGTACGACGAGGAGCACGTCGCGCAGCTGTCCGCGGTGAACGTGGCGCTGCACGCGCACGCCCTGCTGCACCGCGACGTCGACTACATCGTCCGCGACGGCTCGGTCGAGCTCATCGACGAGATGCGGGGCCGGGTCGCCCAGCGCCGCCGCTGGCCCGACGGACTCCAGGCGGCCGTGGAGGCCAAGGAGGGGCTGGACGCCACCGCCGAGGGCGAGGTGCTCGGCACCATCGCCGTGCAGGCGTACATCGCGCTCTACCCCAAGGTGTGCGGCATGACGGCGACCGCGGTGCTGGTCGGCGACCAACTGCGGGAGTTCTTCGGTCTCGAGGTGGCGGTGATCCCGCCGAACACCCCGTGCGTGCGCGAGGACGAGCCGGACCGCATCTACGCCACCCGCGCGGAGAAGGAGGAGGCGCTGGTCGACGAGATCAAGCGCCACCACGAGCGCGGGCGGCCGGTGCTGGTCGGCACCCTGGACGTGAAGGAGTCCGAGGGGCTGGCGGCCGGCCTGAACGCCGCCGGGGTGTCCTGCGTGGTGCTCAACGCGAAGAACGACGACGAGGAGGCGACGATCATCGCCGAGGCCGGCGCGTACGGCGCGGTGACCGTCTCCACCCAGATGGCCGGCCGGGGCGTGGACATCCGGCTCGGCGGCAGCGACCAGGCCGACCGCGACCGGGTCGCCGAGCTGGGCGGCCTCTACGTGATCGGCAGCGGCCGGCACGACAGCCGGCGCGTCGACGACCAGTTGCGCGGCCGGGCCGGGCGGCAGGGCGACCCGGGCGGCTCGGTCTTCTTCGTCAGCCTGGAGGACGACCTGGTCGTCCGGCACGCCGGCGACGCCGTCCCCGCCTCGCCCCGGATGAACGCCGACGGCCTGGTCACCGACGACCAGGTCGAGTACGCCGTCGAGCACGCCCAGCGGGTCGCCGAGGGCGTCAACCACGAGATCCACCGCAACACCTGGCGCTACAGCGTCGTCATCGAGCAGCAGCGCAAGGCCCTCGCGGAGCGTCGGGAACGGCTGCTCACCAGCGACGTGGCGGCGCTGATGCTGCTCGACCGGGTGCCCGAGAAGGCCGGCGAGATGGACGAGGACCTGCTCGCCCGGGTCGCCCGCTCGATCGCCCTCTACCACCTCGACCGGCTCTGGACGGAGCACCTCGCGGAGCTCTCCGAGGTACGCGAGGGCGTGCACCTGCGCGCCCTGGGCCGGCTCGACCCGCTGGACGAGTTCCACCGGGCGGCGGTGCCGGCGTTCAACAACCTGATTCCGGAGATCGAGCGGCGGACGATCGAGACCTTCGAGGAGACCGAGTTCACCGACGACTGGGAGCCGGACGAGGCGAAGCTGGTGCGGCCGAGCGCGACCTGGACCTACCTGGTGCACGACAACCCGTTCGGCTCGGAGCTGGACCGGTTGATCGCCTCGGTGGGGCGGCGGCTCAGCTCCGCGTCGCGCTGACGCTCGGGGCCCCTTCCCGGCGCCTCCGGGTGCCGGAAGGGGCCCCCTTTTGCGCCGTTTCGATCCCGGTTTGCGAGGGTAGTAGGCCGGGTCCGAGGAGTCGGGGGAGAACAGACGATGGAACAGGTGACGGCGCCGGTCGGCCGTGCGGGAGCACGCGCCGGGACGGTGGGGGCAGTGGAGCGGTGAACCTGGAGATGTGGGACCCGGCGGTGGAGCGGCTCGGCGTCCTGGAGACCGCCGCCATGCTGCGCGAGCTGACGGCCGCGCTGATCGCGCTCGACGACTTCGACGAGGCGCTGGACGCGCTGGTGCGTACCGCCCGCGCGGCGGTGGTCGGCGTGAGCTGGTGCGGCTTCACCGCGCTGCGCGCCGGCGAACCGGCCGGGGTGGCGGCCTCCGACGCGCGCCTGGCGAGCCTGGACGACCTGCGGCACGGCCCCGACTCGCCGGCGATGGACGCGATCCGGCGGCGGGAGATGACCCTCTCCGACCGGCTGGACCGCGAGGAGCGCTGGCCGGCCTGGACGCCGCGAGCGCGGGAGCTGGGTGTGCACGGGGTGATCTCCGCGCCGGTCGACGTCGACGACCAGGTGATCGGGGCGATCAACCTCTACGCCGGCGCCGCCGACCTGCTCACCCCGGGGCACCAGCTCACCGCGATGCTGCTGGCCGAGCACGCCGGGCTGCTCCTCGCGGCGGTCCGCGACCGGGCCCGCAAGGCGGCCGAGGCCGGGGAACTCGACCCCTCGGTGCTCGGCGACGGGGTGATCGGGCAGGCGATCGGCGTGATCATGACCCAGCGCGGCTGCGCGGCGGGGGAGGCGCTCGACGTGCTGCGCAGCGCGGCCTCGTCACTGGACATCCCGCTGCGGGAGGTGGCCGACCGGTTGGTCGCCACCGTGTCGCGCCCCCGGGACAGCTGAATCTTCCCCGGCCGTCCGCCGCCCGTCCGGGCTCCGGTGGCGGTGGAACCTTCTGTGGCCGGCGTGAAACGATCGTGGCTGCCGTGACCGCTCTTGCCAAAGCCGGAGACGCCGGCGAAGACCGTGAGGCGGCGCGTGGCCCGCGTGGTCTGCGTGGCCGGCGTGACCTCGGTGACCTGCGTGACCTCTGTGGCCGGCGGGCCGCGTGTCGTTTCGGTGTGCCGGCGCCCGGGTAGCACCCTGGACTGGTGACGCGTGCCTACCTGGGGAGGAACCATGCAGAGCCGGCTGCGGGTGCAGGGGCATCCGATCCAACCGATGCTGGTGACGTTCCCGTTCGGGCTCTTCGTGAGCGCGACCGTGTTCGACCTGACCGACGTGCTCGGCGGGCCGGCCTTCCTCGGTGAGGTGGGCTACTGGACGTCCGTGGCCGCCCTGGTCGCCGCCGCGCTGGCCGCCGTGGCCGGCATGATCGACCTGTGGGACGTGCCGGTCGACCGGACCCGGCGTACGGCGATCACCTTCAACCTGGTGAACGTGGCGATGGCCGCGCTGTTCCTGGTCGCCTGCCTCGTCCGCGCGGACGCGCCGCAGCGGGGCGCCTCCGTCGTGCTGCTGCTCACCGAGCTGGTGGCCCTGGGCGTCGGCGCGGTCGGCGTCTCGCTGGGCGCCCGGCTGGTCCGCCGCTTCGACGCGGGCCGCCGCGCCGAGCCCACCACCTTCGACGCCTTCGCCGACGCCTCCGACGCCACCGTAGACCTGGCCCACCCCCGCCCCTAACCCCACCCCCGCCCCTGCTCCCCCGCCCCTGCTCCCCGCCCCACCCGCCCACCCCCAGCCGCGCCGATCAGGCAGTTGTGGTGGGCAGTAGACGCCCGTTTGCACCTTTCGTGGGGCACCATAACTGCATGATCGACGCCGGCAGGCGGGGGGAGGGGCAGGGTGGGTCAGGGGGTGGGGTGGTGGGAGTCGGCGTGGTGGGCGGCTAGGACGTCGGTGCCGAAGTCGCTGGCCGGGCGGCGCAGGACGGTGTGGGCGTGGTTGCCGTCGTCGGTGGTGTTGTCGTACTCGATGAGCAGGTCGTCGCCCTGCACGCGGTAGTAGTGGCGCCGGCCGGGCACCGTCGGGCCGGCCCAGGCGAAGTGCAGCTGCCCGGAGTCGAGCCGGCGCGCCTCCCGGACCGCCAGCTCGGGGGGAAGCCGGTCCAGGTAGAGCGCCACGAGCTGGTCCAGCAGGGCCCGCCCGGTGGGCCCGAGCCGGTCGGCGGGCACCCCGAGCGGCTCCAGCGGGCCGTCCACGCGGGGACGGGTGGCGCTGATGATGTCTCCGGGCGCCTCGTCGGCGACGATCGCCGCCGCCCGGCCCGCCGGGCCCATCGCGTCGAGCAGGGCGCGGGCCAGGTCCTCCTCCACGCCCAGCGGCCGGGAGACCGGGCGGCCGGCGTACCGGACGGTGGCCGGGTTGGCGCCGAGGAAGATGGGCGCGGGGGAGACCTGGTCGGCGACCACGGTCATGCTCACCGAGAGGTGGTGCCCCTCCAGGCGCCACGCCCAGGCGTCGTCGCGGGCCGGGTCGCCGAAAACGGCCACCCAGTAGTCGCCGCTGTGCCGGCCCCGACGCCATCCCTCCGCCCGGTCCAGCACCTCCTCCAGCGCGACGATGGCCATCGCCTGGGCGTACGCCGGAGGGCTCAGCGCGGTGGCCAGCAGCCGGTGCGCGGCCTTGCGCCCGGCGCGGTCGAGGTCGGCCAGGCAGACCCCGGGCCGGGGTCTCGGCCGGTACTCGAGCCAGCGGCGGGCCGCCTCGTCGTCGAACCGGTGGGTGGCCTGGGCGCGGGCGGCTTCGTCCAGCGCGGCCAGCAGCGCCGTGGCGGCGGTGCGCATCTGTTCGGGCAGCGGATCCTCCACCGACCCTGTATACCGGGCGCGGGCCGGCCCCGCCGGGCGTCGGCGTCAGCCGGTCGGCGCGGTCAGCAGCGCGAGCATCTCGGGCAGGTCGAAGAAGGTGGCGGTCTCCACCGCCGACGGGTTGCCGTGGTGCGGGTCGGCCCCGGCGGCGAGCAGCGCCCGGACGGCCTCGGTGCTGCTGCGGAAGGTGGCCGCGGCCAGCGCCGTCTGGCCCCGGTCGTTGGTCCGGGCGTGGTCGGCCCCCCGGGCGAGCAGCGCGCCGACGGTCTCGGCATGGGCGTGGTACGCCGCCAGGATCAGCAGGGTGTCGCCCTTGTCGTTGGTCAGGTTGACCGGCAGCCCCGCGTCGACGTAGTCGGCCAGTTCGGCGGTGGCCCCGTCGCGGGCCAGGTCGAACATCCGGTGCGCGAACGCCAGCGTCTCCGCGTCGAGTTCCTCACTCACCGGTCCAGGTTAGTCGGACGTCCGCCTGGTACGTTGCTCGGCCGGCGTGCTGGGGGAGAGGTCGATGGACGACAGGGTGTACGTGGGCAACGCGGGTGTGGACGGAGCGACGAACGCCGGCTGGCTGCTGGGCCACTTCATGCCCCCGGGCGACGCCCGGCACAGTGCCGACGTCGAGGTGAAGTGGGGGGTCCATCCGGCGGGGGAGGCGCGCTCCCGATGGGCCACGCGGGAGCGGCGGACGGCCCTGCTGGTGCTGGTCAGCGGCCGGTTCCGGGTCGAGTTGCCGGACCGGACGGTGGTGCTCGGCGAGCCCGGCGACTACGTGGTGTGGGGGCGGGGCGTGGACCACTCCTGGTACGCCGAGCGTGAGTCGGTCGTGTTGACGGTGCGCTGGCCTTCGGTGCCCGGCTACCGGGTGGAGCCGCCGGTCCGCGCTGACGTGCCCGGCAACCGGGTGGAGCCGCCGGTCCGCCGCTGACCGCGTCCCAGCTCCTGGGATTGCCTACTAAACCAATAGGGTTTGCAGTCTATGCTGGGTCGACGTACCGCCGAACCGCGAGGACCGCCATGCCCGACCGACGCCCACCCGACCTGCTCGCCACCGCCCGACGGTGGGCCGCCGACCCCGCCCGCTGGCCGGTGCCGCTGCGCTTCGACCCGGTCGCCCGGTGGTACGCCCAGCTCGTCCACGAGACCGACCACGAGGTGTGGGCGTTGAGCTGGCTGCCCGGCCAGGGCACCGACCTGCACGACCACGGCGGCTGCGGCGGCGCGTTCCAGGTCGTCTCCGGAGCCCTGACCGAGGAGACGGTCGACGGGGGCGTGCTCCGCCCGCACCGGCTGCCGGCCGGCTCCGGCCGTCGTTTCGGCCCGCGGCACGTGCACCTGGTGTCCAACCGGACGGACAAACCGGCGGTGAGTGTCCACGTCTACCGGCCCGCGCTGCGCCGGATGACCAGCTACCGGCTCACCGGCGGCCGGCTGCGCGTCGCCGAGGTCGCCGAGGCCGGAGTCGCCTGGTGAGCGCGACGCGGAACCGCCCGGGCCGCCCGCCATCCCTGCGCGCCGCCCGCCCCGCGCCGGCGGCCCGCCGTCGTACGTGAACCAACCAGTGGAGGGAACGACCATGCCGCAGACCGACGACCCGCACGCGTGTCCGCCCCCGGTGGCGCCGCCGGGCTCCCGGGGCATCGACGAGATCCTGGCCGCCGCCCGGGCGCGGCTGGACCGGCTGGACCCGGAGCGCGCGCATCTGGCGCACCGGGGCGGGGCCCTGCTGGTCGACATCCGCCCGGCCGCCCAGCGGGCCGCCCACGGCACCGTGCCCGGATCGCTGGCGATCGAACGCAACGTGCTGGAGTGGCGGTTCGACCCCCGCTGCCCCGCCCGGCTGCCCCAGGCGGTCGGCTACGACCTGCGGGTGCTGGTCATCTGTCAGGAGGGCTACACCTCGTCGCTGGCCGCCGCCGCCCTCCAGGATCTCGGGCTGCGCCACGCCACGGACGTCGTCGGCGGCTTCGTCGCCTGGCGGCTCGCCGGTCTGCCCGTGCTCGGGCCCACCCCGCCGCGGCCCACGTCCATCCCCGCGCCCCCGGTCACCGCCGGCCGGGCGCCGTCCTGACCGTCACGCTCCACCGGGCGTGGCGGCACCGCCACCGCAGGAGGCTCCATGTCCGTCGTCGCCATCCCCACCCGACACCACCCGACCGCGCGCCCCGAGCGGGTCGGAGCAGGCCGACCGAGTTCCGCCCCGACCGTCACCATCACCCTCGACCTCGCCCCGGGGCCGGTGAGCCCCCGCCTGGCCCGGCTGCTGGAGCTGATCGGCGAACTCGCCGAGTCGGGGGAGGGGCGGCTGGGGCCCGGCGTCGCCGAGGACCGGCCGGCGGCGCTCCGGCCGGTGCCGGCCGCCGTGGACCCCCACGCGATCCGGATCGCCACCGGCTCGCGGGTGGTCCACCAGGGCTCCCGCGTGATCCCGCTGACCCGCATCGAGTACGACCTGCTGCTGTTCCTGGCGGAGCAGCCCCGCCGGGTGTTCACGCGGCTCCAGCTGCTGAGCCGGGTGTGGGGCTACGAGCACGCGGTGGCGCGCACCGTCGACGTGCACGTCCGCCGGCTACGCGCCAAGCTCGACGCGGACATGCCGGTGGTGACCACCGTCTACGGCGTGGGCTACCGCCTCGCCGACGAGGCCCGCATCGAGATCCAGCCCAGTCGCTGACGGCGCCACCGGCGCGGCGTGCCCGGACCCGGGCGCGCCGCGCCGCCGCGTCCGGGGCCGCGCCGTCTCGTCCCCGGTGCGCCGCGCGGCACCCCGGTCGCGTCCCCGGGGCCCTCCGGCGGGCCGACGCGATTCACGTTCATCCATTCCCGACGCACCCGCGCCGACCACCGTGAACCGGGCGGGCACCCCCCTATCGGGTCAACCCGGTGGCTCTGCTGTAATCATCAGGCTTCGTACGCAGAGCGAGCATCCGGCTCCGATGCGTTCGTCAATTGTCACATTCATGCAACGCAGCCGCCCCTTGACCCTCGCCCGGGCGCCGGGAAGCATCGATGGAGCGGCGTCCCGGGCCGTGGGGAGATACCCGGACCAGCCAAGGAGGACCATGTCGGTCAGCCCCGCCTCGTCGCGCGCCGGATGGCATACGTCCCAGCCGGCTGTTCCCGGTCGACCCCCGGGGGGCCAGCGTCGTCCCGCCAACACCGCCGCACCGATGCTCACGGTGACCCTGAACATCCCGTTGGCATCCGAGGAGTCGCTGACACCGCCCGCCCGACGGCTGCTGGAGGCCGCCCGGGAGATGCTGGAACGCGGCGAGGGCACCATCATCACCGCCACCGTCGAACGCCGCCCCGACCCGGTGCCCGCCGGCCGCGCGCCGTCGCGCCCGGTCGCCGCCATGATCCCGAACCTGCACATCCTCGCGTCGTCCCGGTCGGTGCTGCGCGACGGCGAGCCGTTGCCCCTGACCCGGCTGGAGTTCGACCTGCTGCTGCACCTCGTCGCCCACCCCCGCCGGGTCTTCACCCGGTTGCAACTGCTCAACGCGGTCTGGGGCTACGAGCACGCCGGCGTGCGCACCGTGGACGTGCACGTCCGCCGGCTGCGCGGCAAGGTCGGCGTCGACGTTCCGCTGGTCACGACCGTCTACGGCGTCGGCTACCGGCTCGCCGACGACGCCCGCGTCACCATCGACCGCAACGGCTGACGCCGCCCACCGCGCCCCACCGCCCACCGCGCCCCACCGCCCGCCGCGCCGCACGGCGGCCCACCGCGTCACCACCGCATGCCGTGGCCGCACGGCGGTCCACCGCGTCACCACCGCCCGCCGTGGCCGACGCCGCCCGCCGCGCCTCGCGCTCGGCCAGCCGCCGGGCGTAGCCGCGCGGGACGGGTCCGTCCGTGACGGCCGGCGGGGCATCCATGGTCGGCCGGCGGGGCACCATGGTCGGCCGGCGGGGCACCATGGTCGGATGCGGATTCGACCCATCTCCCCGGAGCTGCTCGTCGCCGAGCTGACCGAGCGCCTCGCCGGCACCGACGCCCCCGGCCGGCTGCGGGTGGCCGTCGACGGCGCGCCGGCGGCCGGCCCGGACGAACTCGCCGCCGCGCTGGTCGACCCGCTGCGCGCGCTCGGCCGGCCCGCCCTGCACGTACGCGCCGCGGACTTCCTCCGCCCCGCGTCGGTGCGCCTGGAGTTCGGTCGGACCAACCCCGACGCGTTCTACGAGGGCTGGGTCGACGAGCCGGGGCTGCGCCGGGAGGTGCTCGACCCGGCCGGGCCCGGCGGCTCGGGGCGGGTGCTGCCCTCGCTGTGGGACGCCACCGCCGACCGGGCCAGCCGCGCCGCGTACGTCGACCTGCCGCCCGGGGGCGTCCTGCTGGTCAGCGGGGCGCTGCTGCTCGGCGGGGGCCTGCCCTTCGACGTCACGGTCCACCTGGTGCTCTCCCCGGGGGCCCTGGCCCGGCGCACCGACCCGGCGCAGCGGTGGACGTTGCCCGCCTTCGCCCGGTACGCCGACGAGGTCGCCCCGGCCTCGTTCGCCGATGTCGTGGTCCGCGCCGACGATCCCCGGCACCTGGCCCTGGTGGAGTCCCCGGTGTCGCCCTGACGCCGGGACGCGGCGAAGAATCGTGGGTTTGAGCGTCGGCCCGCCGGGGTATTCGCCCGGCTCACAGAGCGCGGGTGATCCGCCCGCGCGCAGACCACCACGGGGCTGGGCGCACGTACCGGTGCCCCGGCGGATTTTCAGGCCAGAAAGGCAGGCAGCGATGCTCGTCCACGACACGATCGGTACGGGCCGATCCCAGGCGGAGATCGACCAGATCCGGCGCTCCCTGCAGGCCCGCTACGACGAGCTGTCCGCGGAGTACGAGCAGGCGGTGCTCCAGAGCCAGGTGCTGCGGCTGGTGGAGGTGGGTGACACCGCCGGCGACGACCAGGCCGACAGCGGCACCAAGACGGCGGAGCGGGACACCGCGCAGTCCCTGCTGCGGACCATCCTCGACCGCCGCGCCCAGTACGAGCACGCCCTCACCCGGCTGGAGGAGGGCACGTACGGCTTCTGTGAGGGCTGCACCTCGGCTATCCCCGTCGAGCGGCTGGAGATCTTTCCCTCCGCCACCACCTGCGTGCAGTGCAAGCAGAACCGGGAGCGTCGGGCGGCCTGATCCCCGCCAGCGGTTGCCGGTCGGTCCGGAACGCGGCGAGGTCGACTGATGGGTGAGATCAAGGTCGGCACCGCCTCCTGGACCGACCGGACGTTGCTGGACTCCGGCTGGTACCCGCAGACCGCCGACACCCCGGAGAAGCGGCTGGCGTACTACGCCCGCCAGTTCCCGCTGGTCGAGGTCGACGCCACCTACTACTCGCCGCCCGCCGAGCGGACGGCGAGGCTGTGGGCCGAGCGGACCCCGGCCGGCTTCACCTTCAACGTCAAGGCGTTCAGTCTGCTCACCGGGCACCCGACCCGGGTCGGCGCGCTCTACAAGGACCTCCGGCCGGACACGGGGAAGAAGAACCTGTACCCGGACGACCTGCCGCCGCAGGCGTACGAGGAGGTGTGGACGCGCTTCCTCGCCGCGCTGGATCCGCTGATGGAGGCGGGCAAGCTCGGCGCGCTGCTGTTCCAGTTCCCGCCCTGGTTCACCATCAAGCGAGACAACAAGCAGTACCTGCTGGAGGTGGCGAAGCGGTGCGCCCCGCTGCGCCCGGTCTACGAGTTCCGGCACGCCTCCTGGTTCGACGGTGACAACGCCGGGGAGACCCTCGCCTTCCTGCGCGAGCACCGGCTGGCGTACGTCTGCGTGGACATGCCGCAGGGGCACCGCTCGTCGGTGCCCCCGGTGCTGGCCGCCACCGCGGACCTCGCGGTGGTCCGCTTCCACGGGCACAGCGACAAGTGGACCAGCAAGGACATCCACGAGAAGTTCGGCTACCGCTACGCCGACCGGGAGCTGCGCGACTGGGCGCCGAAGCTGCGCGAGCTGGCCGATTCAGCCCAGGAGACGCACGTCCTGATGAACAACTGTTACCGGGACTACGCGCAGACCAACGCCGCGACCCTCGCCGGGCTGCTCGACGCCGACTGAGCCGGGCGTCTCACCCCGTCGGGGTGAGGGCCGCTCACCCCGTCGCCGCGCAGCATGGACGGTGTGTGCGGTCGACCGTGGCCGCGGGAGGCGACACCACGGAGGTGGGTGCAGATGACGGTTCGGGTGGTACCGGGTCGACGACGCGGCGCCGTGCTGCACGTCGTCGGGTCGTCCGCCGACACCCGGTGGGCGCCGCGCCCCGCCCGGGTCGGCCCGACCCGGCAGCCGCGCGGCCCGGTGGGGCCGCCGCGACGTGACGACGACCGACAGTGGGAGACCGACGTACGGGGGTGGACAGATGGCTGAGCAGCTGCATTCCGCGTTCGAGTCCTCGATGGACAAGACCAACCTGATCCTCAAGGACATCGAGCAGGCCTACGGCTGGCCCAAGGAGCAACGCAACCAGTCCTACTGCGCGCTGCGCACGGTGCTGCACCTGCTGCGCGACCGGATGCCGGTGCAGGAGAGCGTGGAGTTCGCCGCGCAGCTGCCGGTACTCGTGCGCGGGATCTACTTCGACGGCTGGAAGCCGTCGGACGTGCCGATCAAGCTCAACCGGAACGACTTCCTGCTGGAGGTCCGGCAGGGCTTCCCGTACGACGTCGAGGGCGGCCCGGAGCGCGTGGTGCAGGTGGTGCTCGACACCCTGCGCCGGCACGTGACCCAGGGCGAGTGGGAGGACGTGAAGGCCACCATGCCCAAGGACATGGCCAGCATCATTCCCTGACGCGCCGCTCGTCCACGACGGTCCGCTCCGCCCCTGGTGGAGCGGACCGCGTGCCGTTCACGCCGGTGCGCTCGGCGCCACCGCCCCGCCCCGGTCGTCGGGGGCCTGCGGCGTGCCGGGCACGCGGCTGACCGACCGGCCGGCCCGGCGGGCGAGCGCGGCGAAGGCGGTCGCGTCGACGATGGCGGCGCCGCCGGGGTCGTTGTTGAAGTAGACGTACGCGGGCTCGTCGTCGCCGAACACGTCGGCGAGCCGGCGTACCCAGGAGGCTAGCGAGGTGCGGCCGTAGCGGGGCCAGGGGTTGGCCCGCCCCTCGTGCAGGCGCAGGTAGCCGAAGTCGGCGGTGCGCCAGCGGGGCGCAACGGGCCGGCCGAGCCGGTCGGCCCAGACCAGCGCCGCCCGCCGCCGCTCCAGCACCGCCCGGGTGGCGTCGGTCCACCACGACGGGTGCCGCGGCTCGACGGCGACCCGCACGTCGGCGGGGAAGAGCCGCAGCGCCGCGTCCAGCGCCGCCGGGTCGGCGGGCAGGTTCGGCGGCAGCTGCACCAGCACCGGGCCGAGCCGGTCGCCGAGCGCGGTGGCCCGGCCCAGGAAGCGGGCCACCGGCTCGGCGGGGTCGCGCAGGCGCTTGACGTGGGTGAGGTAGCGGCTCATCTTCACCGTTACGCAGAAGTCGTCGGGGGTGCGGGTGCGCCAGGCGGCGAAGGTGTCGCGCTCGGGCAGCCGGTAGAAGGCGTTGTTCACCTCCACCGTGGCGAACCGGGCGGCGAAGTGCTCCAGCCAGAGCCGCTGCGGTAGCCCGGTCGGATAGAAGGGGCCCCGCCAGTCGCGGTACTGCCACCCCGAGGTGCCGAGCAGGATCATCCGCCGTCCCTACTGAAGGTCGAGGTGGAAGACCTCGAAGGCGGCGCCGTGGCGGACGCCCAGCCGGGCGCCGACGGGGCGGCTGAGCCCTTCGAGGAACTCCTCGGGATCGAAGCCGCCGTCGCCCAGCCCGGTCAGGTACGCCTCGTGCGCCCTCAGCGACGCCACGCCCCGCGCGAAGGTGTCGGTGACGTCCACCCCGTGCGCGGCGAGGGGCGAGGAGTGGGCCCAGACCTGGCGCACCCCGTCCCACGGCTCGACCCCGTCGACGAGCTGCTCCGGGAACACCCACCGGTTGCCGGCGTCGCGGACGGCATCCAGCACCGCCCGGCCGGTGGCGATGTGGTCGGCCTGGTTGAGGGCGTACGCACCGTCCCAGGTGTCCCGGAAGTTGTTGGTGATCACGATCTCGGGCCGGTGCCGGCGGACCGCCCCGGCCAGGGCGCGACGCAGCGGCACGCCGTACTCCAGGACGCCGTCGGCAAGGCCGAGGAACTCCACGGTCTCCACCCCGACGAGGGCCGCGGACTCGCGCTGCTCCCGCTCCCGGACCTCCCTCGCCCGCGGCGGGGGCATCGCGTCGATGCCGGCCTCGCCGCTGGTGACGAGGCAGTAGCCCACCTGTCTGCCCTGCGCCGTCCAGCGGGCGACCGCGGCGGCGGCGCCGAACTCCAGGTCGTCGGGGTGCGCCACGATCGCCAGCGCGCGCTGCCACTGCTCGGTCACCGGTTCAAGCGGGCGCGGCCCGGTCGGCTCGGTCATCGTCACCTCCTGGTCGGGCAGGACCATCCTGTCACCGTCGGCGCCGCCGCGCCGGGCGGCGCGACCCCGGCGCCGCCACCGGGCGGCACGATCGCGGACACCGGCGTTCGCCCTGCACGGCGCGCCGCGCCGTACCTCCCGACGGCCGCGACCGGGCACGGCGAACCGCCGGTGTGAACCGGAACGGGCGTCTACGGTGTGGTTAGAGAAGATCGCGTGTGGGGTACCACCCGCTGCACGACGGACCCCGGCGTAACGGCGGGGCGGCACATCCCTAGGGAGCACCGATGGCACTCAACGACGACGACATGCAGACCACCAGCGGTGGCGGCCCCGAGGGCCCGGCCGACGGCGGCGCGACCCCGGGCCAGCAGGACGGTGGCGCCGACGGCGGTGCCGACCGCGGCGCCGAGCGCGGTGCCGACCAGGGCGCCGACCAGGGCGCGGAGGGTCCCGCCGACGGCGGCGCGACCCCGGGCCAGCACGACGGTGGCGCCGACGGCAGCGCGGAGGGTCCCGCCGACGGCGGTGCCACTCCGGGCCAGCACGACGGTGGCGCCGACGGCAGCGCCTGACGGATCGCCATGACTGACATCGACCCGCCGGGCGGCGACCGCCGCCCGGCGGTTCCGTCCGAGGCCGCCGCCGCGCTCGCCCGCTGCGTGTCGGTCGAGCCGGCGAAGTTCGCCGCCGCCCACTGGGGACGCACGCCGCTGCTCTCCCGCGCCGACGAGCTGCCCAACCGGGACGGTTTCACCGACCTGCTCAGTCCCGCCGACGCCGACGAGCTGCTCAGCCGCCGCGGCCTGCGTACCCCGTTCCTGCGGATCGCCAAGGACGGCCAGCTCGTGCCGGCGGCCCGCTTCACCGGCGGCGGCGGCGCCGGCGCCGAGATCGCCGACCAGGTCCTCGACGAGCGGGTGCTGGAGCTGTACGCCGGCGGCGCCACCCTCGTCCTGCAGGGCCTGCACCGCACCTGGCCGGCCCTGACCGACTTCACCCGCGAACTCGGCACCGCCGTCGGGCAGCCGTTGCAGGTCAACGCCTACCTGACCCCGGCCGGCAGCCAGGGGTTCGCCACCCACTACGACACCCACGACGTCTTCGTCCTCCAGGTCGACGGCCGTAAGCACTGGCGGATCCACCCGCCGGTGCTGCCGGACCCGCTGGAGAAGCAGCCGTGGGGTGGCCGGGCCGACGAGGTCGCCGCCACCGCCGACGGGCCCGCCGCGCTGGACGTGGTGCTCGCCCCCGGTGACGCGCTCTACCTGCCCCGCGGCTGGCTGCACAGCGCGCAGGCCCAGGAGTCCAGCTCGCTGCACCTGACCGTCGGCGTCCGGGCGCTGACCCGCTACGCCATGGTCGAGGAGCTGCTCGCCCTCGCCGCCGAGGACCAGCGGCTGCGCGCCACGCTGCCGTTCGGCACCGACGTCGCCGACCCGGACGCGATCGAGCCGGAGCTGACCGAGACGGTGGAGGCGCTGCGGGACTGGCTGCTGCGGGCCGACCCGGCGGCCGTCGCCGCCCGGCTGCGGCAGCGCGCCTGGCCCGCCGCCCGGCCCGCGCCCATCCGGCCCCTGGCCCAGGCCGCCGCGCTGGCGGCACTGGACGCCGACACCCGGCTCGCCCCGCGACCCGGCCTGCGCTGGCGGCTCACCCCGCGCGGTGACAAGGTCGCGCTGGTGTTGTTCGACCGCACGATCACCCTGCCCGCGTCGTGCGCGCCGGCCGTGCGCGCCCTGCTCGGCGCCGGGTCCTTCCGGGTCGGCGACCTGCCGAACCTGGACGACGACGCCGACCGGCTCACCCTTGCCCGCCGCCTCCTGCGCGAGGCGGTGCTGGTCCCCGCCTGAGCGGGGACCACGCTTCGGCGGCGCACGGTTCCAGCGGCGGGGCCGCGCTTCGGCGGCGGGGCTGCGGGCTCAGCGGCCGGCGACCAGCAGCGCGACGGTGGTCACCAGCCCGGCGACGAGCACGACGGTCATCGGCCGAGGGCCGAGCACGGCGTGCCGGCGGTCGGCGAGGACCTTCGCCGGCACCAGACCGACCAGCGGGCCCAGCAGCGTCACCACCAGGGCCAGCACCGGCAGCCCGACGGCCAGCTCGCCGCCGTACCGGTCGCCGGCAGCCCGGGCCGCGCCGCCGAGGGCGTACGCGAGCACCGCGCCCGCCACCCCGCACAAGGCCAGCAGCGGGTTGACCGAGCCCGGTAGGTCACCCGGCTGGCGGGTGCGGTTGAGCAGGTCCCGCACGCCGGCCAGCAGCGGAGCCGGGTCGCCCGTCGCGCCGGGCACCGGGGCGGGTGGCCCGCCCGCCCGACGACCCGAGCCCCCGAGCCGGCCGCGCAGCAGCTGCCACAGGTCGGCGACCTCGGCGTCCACCCGTTCCTGCTCCTCCCGGGCGTCGACCAGATCCCGTTCCGCGCGCCGCAGCTCGGCCTCCGCCTCGGCGACGGCCCGCTCGGCCGCGGCGCACTGCTGGGCGTGCCAGGTGTGCGCCTCGGCCCGCTGGACACGCACCCGCGCGCTCAGCTCGGCCAGCCGACGGATCTGGGCCGCGTACGACTCACTGGTCACCGGTTCGTTCATCGCGCCGGCCCGTAGGGGATGATCACCTGGCCGGTGCGGTGCACCGCCCGGTCGAAGAACAGCCCCCGCCAGGGGCGGGGATACCAGTCCGGGCCGCCGGTGCCCGGATACAGCGACGAACCCAGCTCGCCGCCGTGGGCGTCCAGCGCCACCCAGGCGCCGATCTGGTCCGTGCGGGCCGCCGGCCCGCCCAGGTCCGCCCGCATCCGGGCGACGCCGCGCCACCAGGCGAGCACGTGGGTGCGCCGCTCCGGCCCGTCGTGCAGGATCCGGCGCAGCTCCTCCAGCCCGGTGCGCCGGCCGATCCGCGCCGCCAACGCCCCGGCCGCCGCGTCGACGGCGAACAGCAGCAGGTAGTGCGGGGTGCCCGGCGTGCCGAGCCCCTCGGCGGTCTCGGCCATCAGCTCGCCGACCGTCTCCTCGTCGTACCAGGCGGCGTCGTCGGCGAGATCCTCGTAGAGGGACCGGGCCGCCGGGTCGGCGTCCGGGTCGAGGCAGGCGATCGAGAAACGCGCCGTACCGGGGCGGTGCTGGCGGGCCAGGGAGCGGGCCGCCGCGTCGAGCACCGCGCACGCCTCGTCCACCCGGGTGCCGAGCACCGCCAGGTTGCGGCCGGGAGCCCGGGGCAGCCGCAACGCCGCCGAGCGGGACTGCACGTCGATGATCTCGCCGAGCAGCGCCACCGGCGTACGCGGATGCCCCGTCTCCGGCGCGGTCAGCGCCCGGAAGTCCGGCGCGTCGGCGAGGCGGGGGATCGCGTCGCCGTCGAAGAGCCGGGCCGGCGCGGCGTCCTGCGGGCGCATCCGCCACAGCCGGTGCTGCAACTCGCTCCACGTCTCCCAGTCGCTGGCCGACGGGATCCGGGCCACCTGGTTGCCCTCCGCCATGCCCGACTCCGCGTTGACCACCGCGTGGTGGCGCGGCAGGGACTGGGCGGCGTCGTTGCGCTCGGCGAGGATCCGCAGCGCCTTCGGCAGCGCGATGCGCAACGTGAACTGCGCGACCAGGGCCGGCCGGCCCCACAGCGCCTCGATGCCGCGTACGTCCTGCGAGGCGAGCACCAGGTGGATGCCCTGCGACCGGCCGCGCCGGGCGAGGTCCTCCAGCAGGTCGGCGGCCTCCCGGGCGACCACGTCCCGCCCGGCCAGCAGCATCTGGAACTCGTCGACCACCGCGACGATCCGCGGCCAGTGCCCCGTGGGGTCGACCGCGCGCAGCTCGGCGAGCTTGGTGACCTCGTGCTTCTTCGCGGCGTCGGCCCGCCGGCGCAGCTCCTCGGCGAGGAAGCGCAGCAACGCCAGGCCGAACTCCCGGTCGGTGTTGACGTTGATCCCGACGAGCCGCATGTGCGGCAGCCAGCTCGGGTCCCGCCGGCCCTTGGCGAACCGGGCGAAGGACACCCCCTCCTTGAAGTCCAGCAGGTAGAACTCCAGCTCGGCGGGGGAGTAGCGGGCGGCCAGCGCCCCGATCCAGGCGAAGATCAGGTTGGTCTTTCCGGTGCCGGACGGGCCGCCGATCAACGCGTGCGGCGGGTAGTCGCCCAGGGTGAGCAGCACCGGCCGGCCGTGCGGGCCCTCGCCGATCGGGGCGGTCAGCCCGGTGGCGGAATCCTCCCGCCACATCTGCTCCACCGGCGGCAGCAGGTCGGTGAACGGGGTCGGGGCGGGGCCGGCGTTGACCCGCGCCGCCACCTCCCGGCAGGTCTCGGTGACCAGGACCGGCGGGGGCGGCGGGTCGAGGCGTACGGGCAGGCCGTCCGGCCCGCCGATCCGGGCGCCGGCGGCGTGCGCGCCCACCCGGGTCACGGTGGGATCCTCGGGTAGCGACACGCCCCGCACCACCAGGTGCACGCCGCAGGCCGCCCCGGTGCGGACCACCCGGTCGAGCTGGCCGCGCTCGTGCCGCGACAGCTCGTCCCCGCCCAGCAGCACCGCCACCCGCCACGGCTCGGGCCGGCGACCGGTGGCGGCGGCCAGCTCGCGCAGCGAGACGAACTCCCCGGCCAGCACCGTCTCGTTGATCCGGCGGATCTGCTCGACCAGGTCGTCGAGCAGCCGGGCCAGCCCGCCCGGGCCGACGAAGGTGAGCAGCCCGGCGGTGCCGAGGGGGGCGAAACCGGCCAGGCCGCCGCCCAGGTGCTCGGGGTCGTAGCCGACCAGTCGGACGGCACCGGGATCGGCGCGCCCGACGCCGCGCAGCAGCAGCGCCGACACCACCGCGTCGCAGCCCTCCCGGTCGTCCCCGGTCAGCTCGACGTGGCCGGCGTCGAGCAGCGGCACCAGCGCCGGCACCGGTTCGGCGCCGGGGATGCGTACCGTGCCGATGCGCAGCGCGCCCGGCGGCTCGGCCCGCCGGGTGGGGGTCGGTCGCCACCGCGTCCAGTCCGCCGAGGCCGCCCCGGGGGCCTCCCGCTGCGCCGCGTCCGCCGCGCGCCGGGCCAGCTCCGCGATCCGTGCGGCGTGCCGGTCGTCGATCTCGGCCAGCCGCCGGTCGCGCTGCGCGCCCACCCGCTCCGGCACGACCGCCGCGGCCCGCCGGACCTTCGCCAGCCGCTCCCGGGCCGTGGTCAGCTCGGCCTGCGCGGTGGACAGCCGGGTCCGGGTGGCACCGAGGGCCTCGCCCAGCATGCCCCGGACCCGGGTGACCAGCTGGCTGCGCCGGTCAGCCATCGACGCCCCGCCCGCGCGGGTCCGGGCTGCCGTCCGACGCCCGCCGGCCCGAGGGCGGGCTCGACCAGACGCGGCCAGCCGACCCGGGCCGTCCCGGGGCGCTCGCGTCGGCGGCCGGTCCACCGCGTCGCGCCGTCGCGCCGCCGGAGCCGGTCCCTCCGCCGGGGCCCGTCGGTTCGCCGGAGCCCGTCGCGCCGCCGGGCCGGCCGTGCGTCGCCGCCCGGTCGGCCGTCGGGCCGTGCTGGCCGGGCGGTGACGCCCGGTCCGGCTTCGCAGCGGCCTGGCCGGCTGTCGTCGCCCGCTCCCGGGCCGCCGCCGACTGGTCGTGTGCCGCCTCCGCCCGGTCCCGGGCCGCCGCGACCCGCTCGCGCGCGGCGGCCACCCGGCCCTTCGCGGCGGCGGCGCGTCGCTGCCACTCGGCGTCGTCGGCCCGGTCGCGGGCGGTCTCCGCCCGGCGGTCCCGCTCGGCGGCGGCGCGTCGCTCCCGGTCCGTGTCGGCCTGCCGGGCCCGCTCGTCGTCGGTGGGCAGGTCCCGGCCGAGCCGGGCCAGCAACACCCCGGTGAGCACCCCCGCGGTGACGGCCGGGTCGGCGGCGTGCGGCTGCTCCGCCTCGCCGCGCCGCGGCGGGGGCATCCGGCAGATCCGGGTCAGCAGCGTGTCCAGCACCGCGGGGGGCAGGCCGGGCAGCAGGTCCCGCACCCGGCCGTCCAGCTCGCGGTGCAACCGTCTGAGGTCCTCGGCGCGCGGCGGGTGCCCGAGCAGCTCCCCGGCCAGCTCGCGCAGCAGCGGCGGGGCCACCGCCGCCAGGCCGAGGCCGACGTCGGCGTGCGCGCGTCGCAGCTCGGTGTGCAGCCGGTCGCGGTCGCCGGCACGGACCCCGCCGACGACCCGGCGCAGCAACTCCCGGGCGTCGTCGACCTTCTCGTCGGGCTGGGCGGGCGGGCCCTCCCGGCCGCCCGTCAGCTCGGCCACCCGTACGGCCCACCAGCGGCGGGGCGTCACCTCGGCGGCCGGCTCCGGCGCCGGAGCCCCCGGGGCCGCCTCGCGTGGCGCGTCGTGGGCAGGCCGGCGCCGCTGCTCCTGCGGCCCGGGGGCCGGGGAACCGTCGGCGGCCAGCCCGATCGCGGCCAGGTACGCCGAGAGCTGCTCCTGCGCGACGCGCAGCGCGTAGCCGGCGGTCTCGGCGTGCTCGGTGGCGGCGGAGAGCTCCGGCACCCCCATCGGGTCGGCCGACTCCTGGCGGACCCAGCGCAGCCGCTCGGCGGCCAGCCCGAACTTCTCCAGCGCCAGGGCCAGCTGCGCGAGCGGCAGGTCATCGGCGGCGGCGCGGACCTGTGCGCCGACGTCCTCGACGATGGACACGGCCGAACCTCAGAGCGTCGCGACGTAGAGTTGCGCCTGCTCGACGGCGACGAGTGTCGCGGCGAGGCACTCCTCCAGCTCCTGGCTGGCCTGGGTCAGCGAGGACTGGGCCGCCTCGACCGTCTCGTGCCCGCTGCCCTCCAGCGCGCCGGCCAGGGTCTGCTGCGCCTCGGCCAGCTTCTCGCCGGCCGCCTGCACGGCACTCTGGCCGTCGCCGATCTGTTGGAGCGCGACATCGATGGCTGCCTTGAGCTCGGCGACGCTCGCCACGGGCGAAACCTCCTGGGGGCGGGGAGGCCTCCATTAGAGCCTATCCCTCACGGTGAGAGAACATCCGCCCTGTCAGTGTTCCTGCCCCGCTGACCGGTTGTCGACCGCAAGTGCCGGTAGTCCGATTGACGGGACTAACCGGGTGGGGCCGGTCGGTCCCGCAGCCAGCGCGGTCCGTACACCTCGGCGCCCCGCGCGGTGACGCGTTCCCGCAGCTCACGGTCGGCGGTGACGACCAGCCGCCGGCGCTGCGGCGCGGCGGCGACCAGGTCGACGACGGCGTCGTCCCCGGATCCGGGCGCGGCGACCACCCGGACCCCGGCCGTGCCCGGCACGTCCCGCGCCCGGCCCTCCACCACCAGCACCACCTCCACCGGGGGCGGCAGCTGCGGGGGCAGCCCGGCGGCGGCGACCGGGGCCAGCGAGTCGCGCAGCCGGGCGGTCGCGCCCGCGCGGTCCCGCCACCAACCGTCCGGGCGGGACCCCACCACGTTGGCGGCGTCCACGATCAGCAGCGGCGTCGTCGGGTCCATGCCGCCAGCCTGCCACCCATCCGCCCCGTGGGTGCGCAGGGCACCCCCTCATCCGCCCCGAGCCGCGGCGTGGTGCCCTGCCCGCCCCCGTGGCGGCGGCGTTTGTCGCGACGGTCGCGGGGTAGCCCCTGGCGACCGTCGCGCCCGACTGCGGAGGACAGACATGATGGGACCCGGTGACTTCGGCTCCGACCCCTGGGACGAGTTCCTGGCCCGGTACTTCGGCCGGGGCGAGGGTGGGCGCCGACCCGCGCACCGGGTCGACATCACCCGGCTGATGACCGCCGACGCCAGGGAGATGCTGGCCGACGCGGCCCGCCGGGCCGCCCAGCGGCAGAGCAGCGACCTCGACACGGACCACCTGCTCTGGGCCGCGCTGCAACGCGAACCGCTGCGCGACCTCGTCCGTCGCGCCGGCGCAGACCCGGACACGCTGCTCAACGCGCTCGGTGGGCGCGGCGACGGCGCGCCCAAGGGCGAGGTGCCGCCCAACCTGTCGCTCACCCCGGCGGCCAAGCGGGCGCTGCTCGACGCCCACCAGCTGTCGCGGGCGATGGGCGCCAACTACATCGGCCCCGAGCACATCCTGATGGCGCTGCCGCTGAACCCGGAGTCCCCGGCCGGACGGATGCTCGCCGCCGGCCGGATCCAGCCCGAGTCGTTGCAGGCGGCCAGCGCCGAGCGCGGGCCGATGACCGGGCCGCGGCCCGACCGCGGCACACCCACCCTGGACCAGTACGGCCAGGACCTCACCGACCTGGCCCGCAACGACCAGATCGACCCGGTGATCGGCCGGGCCGAGGAGATCGAGCAGGCCGTCGAGATCCTGTCCCGGCGGACGAAGAACAACCCGGTGCTGATCGGCGAGGCCGGCGTCGGCAAGACCGCGATCGTGGAGGGCCTGGCGGAGCGGATCTGCGACGGCGACGTGCCGCAGACGCTGCTCGGCAAGCGGGTGATCCAGCTCGACCTGGCCGGCCTGGTGGCGGGAACCCGGTACCGGGGCGACTTCGAGGAGCGGCTGAAGAAGGTCATCGACGAGATCCGCGCCCACCGCGACGAGCTGATCGTCTTCCTGGACGAGATCCACACCCTGGTCGGCGCGGGCGGGGCGGGCAGCGAGGGCGGCATGGACGCCTCGAACATGCTCAAGCCGGCGCTGGCCCGGGGCGAACTGCGGGTGATCGGCGCGACCACGCTGGACGAGTACCGCAAGAGCATCGAGAAGGACGCGGCGCTGGCCCGCCGGTTCCAGCCGGTTTTCGTGCCGGAGCCCACCGTCGACGACACCGTGGCGATCCTGCGCGGGCTGCGCGACCGCTACGAGGCCCACCACCAGGTGCGGTTCACCGACGAGGCGTTGGTCGCCGCGACCGAGTTGTCCGACCGGTACGTGACCGACCGGTTCCTGCCGGACAAGGCGATCGACCTGATCGACCAGGCCGGCGCCCGGGTCCGGCTGCGCACCCGCACGCCGGCCTCCGACGTGCGGGAGCTGGAGACTCAGCTCGACGAGGTACGCCGGGACAAGGAGCAGGCCGTCGCCGACGAGCAGTACGAGAAGGCGTCCGCGCTGCGCGACCAGCTCGCCGAGATCGAGGAGCAGATCCGCCGGGCCCGGGGCGACGAGGGCGGCTCGTCGCAGGTGCCGGCCGTCGGGCCGCAGGAGATCGCGGAGGTGGTCTCCCGCGCCACCGGCATCCCGATCAGCCAGCTCACCGAGGAGGAACGCGACCGGCTGCTGCGCCTGGAGGGCCACCTGCACCAGAAGGTGGTCGGCCAGGAGGACGCGGTCACCGCGGTCGCCGAGGCGGTCCGCCGTTCGCGTGCCGGGCTGGCCGACCCGGACCGCCCGATGGGCAGCTTCCTCTTCCTCGGGCCCACCGGCGTCGGCAAGACCGAGCTGGCCCGGGCCCTCGCGGAGGCGCTGTTCGGCGAGGCCGACCGGATGGTCCGGGTGGACATGAGCGAGTTCCAGGAGCGGCACACGGTCAGCCGGCTCGTCGGCGCCCCGCCCGGGTACGTCGGCTACGAGGAGGCCGGGCAGCTCACCGAGGCGGTCCGCCGCCGCCCGTACGCGGTGGTGCTGCTCGACGAGATCGAGAAGGCCCACCCCGACGTGTTCAACATCCTGCTCCAGGTGCTCGACGACGGGCGGCTCACCGACAGCCAGGGCCGTACGGTCAACTTCAAGAACACCGTACTGATCATGACGAGCAACCTCGGCTCGGAACTGATCACCGGCGCCCAGCGCGCCGTCGGCTTCGGCACCGGCGCGGACGGCGGCGAGCAGGAGCGCGACGAACTGCGCGAGCGGCTGATGCACCGGCTCCAGGAGAACTTCCGACCGGAGTTCCTCAACCGCATCGACGAGGTGATCATCTTCCGTCGGCTGGAGGCCGAGCAGCTGCGCCAGATCACCGGCCTGCTGCTGGAGGAGACCCGCCGCCGCCTGCACGCGCAGGACATCCAGGTGCACTTCACCACCGCCGCCGTCGACTGGATCGCCGAGCACGGCTACCAGCCGGAGTTCGGCGCCCGGCCGTTGCGCCGGGTCATCCAGCGGGAGGTGGACAACCAGCTGTCCCGGATGCTGCTGGAGTCGGCGGTCTCACCCGGCCAGAAGGTCACCGTGGACGCCCGCGACGGGCGACTCGCCTTCGACGTCACGGCCGGCGAGCGCGGCTACACCCCGGCCACGACGTCCCATCCCCGATGACCGGAGGGCGGACATGAGCGAACCCGAGGAGACCCGGGACGAGAGCGAGCGCACCGATCCGATCGTGGCCCCGCCGACCGCCAACCCCGCCCGGGTGCGGATGCCGCCGGAGGGCGTGGGCCAGCAGGGCGACGACCCGGAGCCGGCGGAGTCCGACCGCCGCCGTCGAGAGGAGGGCTGATGGTACGCGAGCAGCGGCTCGAACCCGATGTGGAGGTGCTCTGGGACGACTTCCACGCCCAGGTGAACGTCCCGTCGGAACAGTTGCGGCAGTGGTTGCTCACCCGCGGCTCCGGGGAGGAGTCGTTCGGGCCCGACCCGGACCTCGACCTGCCCGGGTTGGGCCGGCGGATCCTGCGGGTGCTGACCAAGCGCAAGGTAGACCTCACGCCGGAGGACATCCGGGTGATGCGGGACGCGATCGACGAGATCCAGTCCCTGCTGGACGAGAAGCCGCCGCGCGGCAACGCCGACGACGAGTGGCGGCACTCCCTGCTCGACCTGGGCCACGACGTCCTCGTCGAACGCTGAGCCCGCGAACAGGCGGCGCCCGGGAGGACCCGGGCGCCGCCTGCCGTGGTCAACCGTGCTCGCTCTCCAGGCTGCCGATCGTCAGGCCCGCGGCGTCGGCCGCCGCCTCGCGGTCGGCGCGCGCCCGCTCCTCGCGGGTCAGCAGGTTGGCGTACTCCGTGACGTCCGCCGGGTCGGGCACCTCGGGCAGGCGACGCAGGAACGCCTCCACGTCGCGGGCGGCGGCGGTGTGCGTGGCGGCGGCCTGCCGGAGGATCTTCCGGTCGTCGGCGGCGGGGTTGGCATCGGTCATGTCCGCCTGATACCCGGCGCTACGCGGTTCGCACCCCGTCGGCCCCGGCGGCCGTCAGCCTCCGCGCCCCGTAGCTCGGGTTGCGCAGCAGCCAGGCCAGGTACTCCGGATGGGCCGCCAGCGAGTCGGTGTACGCGGCCAGCGCGGTCTCCAGCACCAGTTCGGTGTCGCGGGCGGCGGGGGAGTCGGGATGCCAGCCCAGCATCAGCCGCCAGCGCAGCGGCGTCCCGGCCAGCATCCGGGTGACCAACCCGGCGACCGGGCGGAAGGTGGCCTGGCAGAGCGCGATCGCCTCGCCGGAGTCCACCATGTCGATGCAGCAGCGCACGTCGGTCTCGTACACCTTGCGGGGGGTGAAGCCGGCGCGGGCGCAGGCGGCGGCGAAGCAGTCGCCGAAGCAGCCGTCGCCGGGCGCGGCGACCCACTGCTCGCGGCTCAGGTCCACCAGGCGCACCTCGGCGTGCCCGGCCAGCGGGTGCTGCTCCGGCAGCAGCACCAGCACCGGGTCGACCGCCACCTCCCGCCAGCTCAACCCGAGTTCGGCCGGCGGGGCCGCGTCGCCGCACACCCCGATCAGCGCGAAGTCCAGCCGGCCGCCGGCGACCAGCTGGGCCAGCTCGTCGGCCGACCAGGAGGCGTGGGTGGTGATCTGTGCGGGTGGGTGCTCGGCGGCGAGCCGGTGCACGAGCCGGCCGAGGATGGGGCTGTTCACCCCGCCGAACCGGTAGCGGCGGGGCACGTCCCCGGCCCCGGCCAGCCGCGCCGCCTCGTCCTGCAGGCCCTTCATCGCCGGCAGCAGCACCCGTGCCCGGGCGAGCACCAGCTCGCCGAGGGCGGTCGGGCGGGCGCCGCGGCGGTCCCGCTCGAAAAGTGGCCCGCCCAGCGTCCGCTCGATGCGCTGGAGCTGGGCGGTGAGTGCCGGCTGGGCCAGGCCGAGCGTCGATGCCGCCTTGGTCACGCTCCCCGTCTCCGCGATCGCGCAGACCACCCTCAGGTGTCGCAGCTCCAGATTCATACCGTGACGGTATGACCCCGTAGCGGCCGACGGAAGGCCCTGAACGGATCAACGCCTTCCGATGTGTGCCCGATTCGCTCCGGCGTGCCCCGACCGCGCCCGCCGCCGGCTCAGCCCGGCGGCCGTTCGGTGAGGTCGGCCAGGTACGTGGGTCGGCCGGTGACGGCGTCGCGGACCTTGTCGACGACGCCCACCGCCGGCTCGACCACCCGGTTCCACGGCGGGGTCGCCGGGGTGCCGGGGTGCGGGCGCGTCGGGGCGGCCTCCTCGGCGATCTCCAGCCGGTTGCCCAGGCGGATCAGCTCCTCGGCGCTGGCCACCTCGCGCAGCGCCGCGACGAGCGCGCCCGCCTCCTCGACGTGGCGGTGGACCCGCGCGGCGACGTCGGCGAGCCCTTCGTCGGTGAGCCCCTTCAGGGCGGTCAGCAGGGCCCGGTCGTCCGCGATGGCCCGGTCGATCCGGTCCGCCGCGTCGGGCAGCGCGCTCCGGACGGCGGGCAGCAGGTACTGCTCCTCGGCGGAGAGGTGCCGGGACAGCGCCGCCGTGAGCACCTCCAGGCCGCGCTCGGGGGCGGGCTCCGGGCCCGGGTCGGTGAGCCGCCGCAGCAGCTCCCGCAGTTGCCGGTGCTCGGCGTCGAGGATGTCGGCGATGCTGCGCCCGCCCGGCCGGAAGCCCTCGTCCTCTCCGGTCGGCGGCAGTGGTGGCAGGGGAACGGTCATGGTGCCCTCCTCTGTGGCGGGCGGCGCACGTGGTGGGGGAACGGTCGCGAGCGGCGGTACCCGACCGCGTCGGCGGCGAAACCGGGCCCGGTGGCCGGCCGTGCCCCGCGCCGGCGTCGACCCGGCGGGGCGGGGCGACCGCAGCGGGCCCGTGGGCTGGTATGAAGAACCGATGACGACCGACTCCGCCTCCGCCCGACCCGACCCCACCGACGAGGTCGTCGACCTCTGCCGTGACCTCCTGCGGATCGACACCACCAACACCGGGGACAACGACACCAGCGCCGGGGAACGCCTCGCCGCCGAGTACGTGGCGGAGAAGCTGGCCGAGGTGGGCGTCGAGTCCGTCATCCACGAGTCGGCGCCCGGCCGGGCCAACCTGGTCGCCCGCATCCCCGGCACCGACCCGGGCCGCGGGGCGCTGCTGGTGCACGGCCACCTCGACGTCGTCCCCGCCGACGCCGACGAGTGGTCGGTGCACCCCTTCTCCGGGGAGCTGCGCGACGGCTACCTGTGGGGCCGGGGCGCCATCGACATGAAGGACTTCGACGCGATGGTGCTGGCCGTGGTGCGGCACTGGCAGCGCACCGGGGTCCGCCCGCCCCGGGACATCGTCCTCGCGTACACGGCCGACGAGGAGGCGGGCAGCGACTACGGCGCGCACTTCCTGGTCGAGCGGCACCGCGGTCTGTTCGACGGCTGCACCGAGGCCATCGGCGAGGTCGGCGGCTTCTCGTACTCGGTCAACGACAGCCAGCGGCTCTACCTCATCGAGACGGCCGAGAAGGGCATCGACTGGCTGCGCCTGCACGCCAGGGGCCGCCCCGGGCACGGCTCGATGATCCACGACGACAACGCGGTCACCGCGCTCGCCGAGGCGGTGGCCCGGATCGGCCGGCACCGCTTCCCCGTGGTGGTCACCGACACCGTGCGGGCGTTCCTGGAGGAGGTCTCCGACCTGCTCGGCGTCGAGCTGGACCCGGAGGACCCGGAGACCGCCATCGCCAAGCTCGGGCCGATCGCCAACATCATCGGCGCGACGATCCGCAACACCGCCAACCCGACCCGGCTCGCCGCCGGGTACAAGGACAATGTCATCCCCGGCCGGGCCACCGCCACCATCGACTGCCGCAGCCTGCCGGGGCAGTCGGAGCTGCTGGAGCGGCAGCTGCGCGAGCTGGTCGGTCCGGACATCGTCATCGAGTACGTCCAGCGCCAGCCGGCGCTGGAGACGACGTTCGACGGCGACCTGGTCGACGCGATGTCCGCCGCGCTGCGCGCGGAGGACCCGGGGGCGCGGCCGGTGCCGTACATGCTCTCCGGCGGCACCGACGCGAAGGCGTTCTCGCAGCTCGGCATCCGCTGCTTCGGCTTCGCGCCGCTGCGGCTGCCCGCCGACCTGAACTTCTCCGCGCTGTTCCACGGCATCGACGAGCGGGTTCCGGTGGACGGACTACAGTTCGGCGTGCGGGTTCTCGACCGGTTCCTCCGCACCTGCTAGCCCCCGCCAGGAACCCCGGTGTTCCGGCGGGAACCTCTGATCGTGAAGGGACTGACCCACATGACCGACCAGCACGGTGAGCTGGACGCCGCCCTCGAGCGCGTGATCGATGCGGCCCGCCACCACCTGGCCGCCGTCCGCGCCGCGCAGGGCCGCATCGACGACGACGACGTCTGGCAGGCGTACGTCGCGCTGAACAACGCGTCCTTCGCGTATGACGAGCAACTCCTGGACGCCTTCGGCGAGGTCACCCCGTGGGACGTCGAGTCGATCGACCCCGAGGAGGCCGACCAGCGCTTCGGGGGCGCGGAGGGCGTGGAGCCCACCGACCCGCACCCGCAGGTCATCTCGGTGCGCCAGCGGCGCGACTACCGGGTGCCGAGCGTGTCGGCGCTGATCCGGGTCGCGGAGGCCGCCCGGCGGGAGGGCACCCCGGAGGAGGACGAGCCGGAGCCCGTCGAGGGGGTCGGCGAGGCGGTGCTGGAGCTGCTCCAGAGCGGTGACGGCTCGCTCGGCGCGTTGGACGTGCCGGAGCTGGAGCCGCTCGACGGCGTGGTGATGGTCAGCGAGGTCGGCACGCCGGTGGACCTGGAGTCCTTCGACGACGACGACCCGGTGGGCCCGTTCCAGCCGGCCGCCGACGACCGGCTGGTCGGCCGGCTCGACGAGCACCCGTTCATGGAGCTCGACGAGGAGCACGACCACGCCCACTAGGCGGTGACGGCCCGCCGGTCAGGCGGTGCAGGCCCGGGGCCCGACCGGACGGTCGGCCCCGGGCCTTCGTCGTGCTCAGTAGGACAGTCCCGGCTGCGGCTGGTTGACCCGGCGGCGGCGCAGCACCACCTGCCGCGTGCCGTCGCGGTACAGCCGTACCCGCGCCAACTCCCACCCGGAGAACTCCGCCTGGATCGCCAACTGCGCCGCGGCGGTCAACCGGTCGACGTCCGGCGGCAGCCGCAGCGGCGCGTACTCGTAGTCCATGACCTCCATGCTGCCCAGCCCGGAAGGCCTCCGCCACCCCCTCGCCGGTGACCCGCGCCGCTGCGCCGCGTGACAGCCCGGCGTCCCGGAGATCGTCGAACCTATTGACTTTCGATAGGTTGAGAGCGATAGTCGATGCATGTTCAACGAGCATCGAGCGGTAGCCCCGCTCAGAGTCTTCCTCGTGGTGCTGTTCGGGATCCTGGTCATGCTCCAGACCTTCTCGCTGCCCGGGCAGTTCGCGCACATGGCCGAGGAGTCCCCGGAGCAGGCCTACCTCAGGTGGCCGATGACCGCCGTCGCGGTGTTCTGGGTGCTGTGTGTCCAGGTGGTGGTCGTATCCACCTGGAAGCTGCTCACCCTGGTCAAGAACGACCGCATCTTCAGCGACGCCTCGCTGAGGTGGGTGGACGCGATCGTCTGGTCGATCGTCGCCGCCTGGGTGGTGCTGCTGGGCGTATTCCTCTACGTCGGCTTCAACGCGTCGGACCCCGGGCTGCCGCTCCTGCTGTTCCTGATGCTGGTGGGCGTCGCCGTGCTGGGCCTGCTGATGGTGGTGATGCGCGCGCTGCTGCGGCAGGCCACGACGCTGCGGACCGACATGGAGGCGGTGATCTGATGCCCATCGTCGTCCGCATCGACGTCGAGTTGGCCAAACGCAAGATGAGCGTCGGCGAGTTCGCCGAGCGCGTCGGACTCACGCCGGCGAACGTGGCGGTGCTGAAGAACGGCCGGGCCAAGGCCGTCCGGTTCAGCACCCTGGAGGCCATGTGCCGGGTGCTCGACTGTCAGCCCGGCGACCTGCTCGAGTGGGTCGACGAATGAGATTCCAGTCCGCTTCCCAGGGAGATGCCATGACGTATCTGATCGCCCTCCTCGTCGTCGCGCTCGGCGTCGCCGGCATCGTGCTCGGCGAGGCCGACGACTCGCCGGGCCTCCAGCTCCTGGGCGTCCTGCTCGTCGTCGGCGCGGTCGTGTACGCCGTGCGGCTCGTCCGGCGCGGCCGGCGCGCCCGGTAGCGGCACGGCCGCCCGCCGGTGGTCAGCCGGTGGGCGGGTTCGCCGCCAGCAGGGCGGCCAGCGACGACGCCCCCAGGGCCAGGGCGCGCGGGGTGCCCGCGTCCACCACCAGGCCCCACGCCGGGTCGGGCCAGTCCGCGAGCAGGTCCGCGCAGGGCACGGCGACGAACGGCACGCCCTCCCCGGCGAACGCGGTCAGCGCCTCCGGGGAGGTGAAGACGGGCAGCAGCGGCGCGCCGGTCGGGTCGGTGACGATCGTCCACGGCACGTCGCGGTCCGGTCCCGGCTCCGCCGCCAGCGGTACGCAGACCGCCGCAGCGGCGAGGATGCCGAGGTAGCCGGGCAGGTCCCGCCTCGCCCCGGCCTCACTGAGCAGGTCGAGCACGGACGCGCCGCCCGGGTCAGCCCCGTTCGGCGCCTCGTCCGCGCTTGGGTCCGCGGGCGGCTCCGCGGGCGGGTCCGCGGACGGCTCCACGGGCAGTTCCGGGGGCAGGCCCGCGGACGGCTCCGCAGACAGGTTCGCGGGCGGCGGGGCGGGCACTCGCGCGGCCCCGGCACCGGGCTGCGCGGCCCCGGCACCGGGCTGCGCGGCCCCGGCACCGGGCTGCGCGGCGACGGCGACGGGTTCGGCGGCCCGGACGCGGGGCACCGGCGGCACGGTCGGCTCCGGCCGCACCCGGGGACCGGTGGGCGGGAGGATCTGGCAGGACAGCGCGCCGGGCTCCGTGGTGAGCACCGTGGCGGCGGTCCGCGCCGCGAACCCGCTCCACCAGCGCAGGCCCTCGGCGGTGCGCGGCGTCTCGTACCACCAGCCGCCGGCCCCTCGCGGCGCCTGCCAGCCGAGTTCGGCCAGGCCTGGCTCGTCGTAGGGCGGGCAGACCCCACGGACGGTGTCCCGGCGCACCATCAGGTGCAGCCGGCGGGGGCCGGCGGCGAGTTCCAGGTCGGTGTCGCGGTCGCAGCCCGACAGCGTGTCGTGGAGCCGGGCGACGATGTCTGGCCAGCCCGGCGACGTCATGCCGGCGGCCCCGGCAGGCGGCCGTCGAGCCGGCCGAGCCGTCCCATGGCCTCCTCCAGGCGGCCCAGCGAGGCGAAGTCGCCGGGGGTGCCGAAGATCCCGTTCAGGCCCGCGCCGAGCGTCGCGTCGAGACCCCCGGTGCGCTCGTCGAGCTGCTCGGTCGCCGCAGTGCGGGCCTGCCGGTACGCCTGCAGCACCATGGCCGCGAGGTCCTCGGTGCCCACCCGCAGCGCGGTCGGGGCCAGGTTCAGGCCGGTCAGCTCGCCGGTGGCGTCGACGGTGGCGGACACCAGGCCGCTGTCGTCGGTGGCGGTGGCGCTCAGCTCGTCCAGGTCGTCCTTGAGCCCGGCGAAGCGGCGTTCGATGTCGGCGAGCCGTCCGGCGAGGGCGTCGAACGCGGACAGCGGGTCAGACATGAGAACCTCCCTGCGCGGTGCCGTCCGGGGTGGCGCCCGGCGGCGGCATGATCGTATCGTCGTCCCGCCGGGCGAGTGGGGGAGGAACGGCGTGCCTGACATCGACGTCGACGTGCAGGCGGTGCGTCGGCTGGAGGCGGCGGCGAAGCGGGTGGCCACCTCGCTGACCGCGCTGGAGAGCCGGATCACGTCCGCGGGCGACATACCGGACGGCGCCTTCGGGCACCTGCCGTTCGTCAGCGACATGCTGCGCGAGAAGTACGCCGAGCAGGTCACCGGGGGGATGGAGCTGTTCCGGTCCGGCCACGACGCGTTCGAGCGGGTCGGCGGCGCGCTGGGCGGGACGGCCGAGGCCTACGAGCGCAACGAGCAGGACATCGACGCCTCCTTCCGCGCCATCGGCGCCGGAATCCCCCGGTGAGCGGGCCCGCGGGCACCGCCGTCGAGCTCTGGAACGGCATCGACAACGCCCTGTCCGGCGTGGACAAGGTGGTCGACAGCGTCTGCCGCACCCTCGCGTGGCCGCTGATCCAGCTCGTCGACCTCGTCGACGGCGAGCCGGCCGCGCTACGCGCCAAGGCCACGGAGTGGGACGCGCTGGCCGTGCAGGTGCGCGAGCTGGCGATGAACCACCGCGGCGTGCGCGAGGCCGAACAGGCCGGCTGGCGCTCCCCGTCCGGCGAGGCGTACGGGCGGCGGATGGCCGAGGTCGAGCAGCAGCTGCTGGACGTCGCCGAGCAGTTCGCCGCCACGGCCGAGTACCTGCGCGGGATCGCCGACGCCTTGCAGACCGTGCACGACGTGCTGGTCGACATCTGCGTCGAGTTCGTCAACTTCCTGCTGGTGACGCTGGTCACCGCGCTGCTGATGGCCCCGTTCACCGCCGGGGCGTCCTGGGCGGCCGGGGTGGCGCTGGGGGTCACCCGGGGCATGATCGCGCTGGCCCGGATGTTGAAGATCATCCGCCCGCTGGCGACGCACCTGCAGAAGGTCATCCGGCTGCTGCAACGGGTCCTGCTCTACCTGCGCAAGCTGCGCAACCACCTGGACAAGCTGGTCGACAAGCAGAAGGCGCTGCGCGCCGGCCAGAAGTACGCCGACAAGCGCCGCGCCGCCGGCGACGCCGACAAGTGGTTCCACAAGTTCATGGACCCGGCGAAGGGCAGCTGGAAGCTCGGCAAGTCCGGCACGCCGTTCGACATGAGCACGTTCGAGCGCCTCGGGGCGCTGCGGGCGCACGGCATGGCCGACGGGGCGCGGATGATCGGCCGGGACTGGGCCACCAACCTGCCGTGGAACATCCCGAACTCCGTCGTGCACGGCGCCACCTGGGGCACCGTCGCGATGGTCTCCGGCCTGTCGGTGCCCGGCATGGACCAGGTCGGCGACAAGGTCGACGCGGCGGTGCAGGGCGGCGCCGAGTGGATCGACCAGAATGTCTTCGGGCAGCCGCCGGCGGAGCAGCCGGCCGGCAGGTGACGGTCGATCGAGGGGGTGGGCGTGTCCGAGGGGCGCAGTCGGCTGGGCCGGCTGACCGACGCGGTGCTGGGCGGTGCGCGGGTCGCCCGGGACAAGGCCCGTGAGCTGCGCGACGAGTTCCGCACCACCGACGAGCCCGAGCGTGCCCTGGTCGCGCCCCTGCTGCCCGGCGAGGAGATCCGCTACGTCGGCCTCGCGCCGGTCCGGGCCCCGGAGAACCACCGGGCCGGCAGCCAGCTCGCCGACCGGGTGAACGCCGAGCTGGCCGAGGCGCTCGATCCGCGCGCGCTCTTCGGGCTGCTCAACATCGTCAACCCGGTCGCCTGGGTCGACGCCGTGCTGACGCCCGTACGGATCGCCGCCGGCGTCCTGCTGCTGCCCGGCAAGGCCGCCGTCCTCGCCGCGGGCACGCCGGAGGCGGCCGAGCCGGAGCCCGCGCCGGGCGCCGCACCCCGGGAACCGGTGCCGCTCACCGCCGAGCAGGAGGCCTTCCGGGCGCTGTTCCGGCTCAGCCGCTACCGGCCGCTGGCCGACCAGCTCGCCGAGATCGCCTACCGGCGGCGGTACGTCTTCAGCGGCGACCTGGCCACCCTCGCCGGCAGCCTGCTGCTCTTCCTCGAGCGCTACACCGGCACCCCGCTGGCGGTCACCGACACCCACCTGCACCTGCTGCGGATGGGACGCCGCCCCGACCCCGACCGCGAGGACCGGCGGCGCCCCCAGGTGCTGTGGAGCGTGCCGCGGCGGCGCGTCGCGCGGATCGACTCCGACCACGGCGCGGCCCGCCTCATGCAGTTCCCGTCCACCATCGTGTTCGACGACGGGTCCTGGATCCGGATCGTCAACCCGGCCACCCGCGACGACCAGTCCCGCTTCCTCGCCGCCGTACGCGACCTGCCCGGTCAACGCCCCACGGCCTGACCGCGCCCCGTCCCCGGTGCGCGGGTCAGCCGTCGCGCTCGGGGTAGCCCACCGGCACGGCCGACACGTCGTCCAGCGCGGTGACGATCTCCTCCGGCAGGGTCATCCGCTCGACCTGGAGCGCGCCGAGCAGCTGCCCGACCGTCCGCGCGCCGAGGATCGGGGCCACCACCCCGGGCCGGTCGCGGATCCAGGCCAGCGCCACCTCCGTCGGGGAGACGCCCAGCCCGCCCGCGGCGATGGCGACCGCCTCCACGATGCTGGAACAGCGCGGCTCCAGGTAGGTGGCGACGAACCGCTCGAAGTGCGGCGAGGCCGCCCGCGAGTCGGCGGGCCTGCCGTGCCGGTACTTGCCGGTGAGCACCCCGCGGCCCAGCGGCGACCAGGGCAGCACCCCCAGCCCGAGGGCCTCGCAGGCGGGCAGCACCTCCCGCTCCACGCCCCGCTCCAGCAGCGAGTACTCCACCTGTGCCGCCACCACCGGGGCGCGTCCCGGCCAGGCGGTCTGCCAGGCTGCCGCCCGCGCGGTCTGCCAGCCGGCGAAGTTCGACACCCCGACGTAGCGGACCCGGCCGCTGGCCACCGCGTGGTCGAGCGCCGCGAGCGTCTCCTCCAGCGGCGTGTCGGGGTCGTACCCGTGCAGCTGGAACAGGTCGACGTGGTCCGTGCCCAGCCGGCGCAGCGAGGCGTCGAGCGTGCGCAACAGGTGCCCCCGGGAGCCGTCCCGACGCCGGCCGCTGCCCGGTCGCAGCCCCGCCTTGGTAGCGATCAGCAGCTCCTCGCGCGGCACCAGGGAGCCCAGCAGCGACCCGATCACCGACTCGGCGTCGCCGTCGCCGTAGACGTCGGCGGTGTCGATCAGGTTGCCGCCCGCGTCGAGGAAACTCTTCAGCTGGGCGGCCGCATCGTCGGCGTCGGTGTCCCGGCCCCACGTCATGGTGCCGAGCGCGAGCCGCGAAACCGCCAGCCCGCTTCGGCCGAGCGGTCGCTGTTGCATGGGTGAACCTTATTTCGAACGAGGGCCCGCCGATATCCTCGCTCCCGTCAAGTGTGCCGGGCGCGTCGCGTTTCCGACCGTCCGGGCTCCGCCCCCGGGTTGAGGCGACCGGTGGACGGGCCGCCTCCCGGCATTGCGTAACCTGATGCGACCTGTGGTGCGGATGGGGGAGGACCTAGTGCGACTCGGGCTCAGCCTCGGATACCAGACGGCGTGGAGCACGCCGGCCGATCACCTGGCTTTCGCCCAGGAGGCGGACCGGCTCGGCTACTCGGTGGTGTGGGCGGCGGAGGCCTACGGCTCCGACTCGCCGAGCATGCTCGCCTGGATGGCCGGGCAGACGGAGCGGATCGACCTGGGCAGCGCGGTGATGCAGATCCCCGCCCGTACCCCGGCGATGACCGCGATGACCGCGGCGACCATCGACGCGCTGTCCGGCGGCCGGTTCCGGCTCGGCCTCGGCGTGTCCGGCCCGCAGGTCTCCGAGGGCTGGCACGGCGTGCGGTTCGCCAAGCCGCTGGCGCGGACCCGCGAGTTCGTGGACATCGTGAAGCTGGCCGTCGCCCGGAAGGCTGTCGCGTACGACGGCGAGTTCTACACGCTGCCGCTGCCCGACGGTCCGGGCAAGGCGCTGAAGCTGGGCTTCCACCCGCCGCGTGAGCACATACCGATCTACCTCGCGGCCGTGGGTCCGAAGAACCTGGAACTGGCCGGCGAGATCGCCGACGGCTGGCTGGCCGTCTTCTACGCGCCGGAGTTCGCCGAGGAGCAGCTCGCGTCGGTGCGCGCCGGTCGGGCGAAGGCCGGCAAGGAGCTGGCCGGCTTCGACGTGGTCCCGTCGGTGCCCGTGGTGGTCGGCGACGACATCGCCACCTGCGCCGAGCTGGTCCGCTGGTACGCGGCCCTCTACGTCGGCGGCATGGGCAGCCGGCAGCAGAACTTCTACAACCAGCTCGCCACCCGCATGGGCTACGGCGACGCCGCCCGCGAGGTGCAGGAGCTCTACCTGGCCAAGCGACAGCGCGACGCGGCCGCCGCGGTGCCGATGGAGTTCATCGACCGCACCTCGCTGCTCGGCCCGAAGGAGCGCATCGCCGAGCGGATGCGGGAGTACGCCGCCGCCGGCGTCACCACCCTGTCCGTGAGCCTGTTCGCCGCCGACCGGGACAGCGGCGTGCACACCCTGCGTACCGTCGCCGAGGCGCTGGACCTCTCGGGAGTCGGGGAGTGACCTGGATCGAGGCCATCGTCCTGGGCGTCGTCCAGGGACTGACCGAGTTCCTTCCGGTCAGCTCGTCCGGTCACCTGCGGATCACCTCGGCGATCTTCTTCGACCAGGACGCCGGGGCGTCGTTCACCGCGGTCACCCAGCTGGGCACCGAGGCGGCGGTGCTGATCTACTTCGCCAAGGACATCTGGCGCATCACCCGTACGTGGCTGGTCGGCATCAGGGACAAGTCGGTGCGCTCCAGCCTCGACTACCGGATGGGCTGGTACGTCATCGTCGGCTCGATCCCGATCGGGCTGTTCGGTTTCCTGTTCAAGGACCAGATCCGCACCGCCGGCCGGAACCTGTGGCTGGTGGCCACCACCCTGATCGTCTTCGCGTTCGTGCTCGCGTTCGCCGAGTACTGGGGCCGGCAGAGCCGCACCCTGGAGAACTTCCGGATGCGCGACGGCGTGGTGATGGGTTTCGCCCAGGCGATGGCGCTGATCCCCGGGGTGTCCCGCTCCGGCGGCACGCTTACCGCCGGGCTGCTGCTCAACCTCACCCGGGAGGCGGCGGCGCGCTACTCGTTCCTGCTCGCCATCCCGGCGGTGGTGATGTCCGGGATCTTCAGCGTCGGTGACGTGTTCGAGCCGGCGGCCCCCGGCACGTCGGTGCCGAGCGTGGCGCAGATGATCGTCGCCACCATCATCGCCTTCGGCGTGGGGTACGCGGCCATCGCCTGGCTGCTGCGCTACGTCGCCCACCACACCCTGTACGTCTTCGTGCTGTACCGGGTCGCGCTGGGCACCCTGGTGCTCGCCCTGCTGATGACGGGCACCATCAGCGCCACCTGATCCGCCCGCGCTCCCGGGCCCGCGCGACACACCGCCGGTGGATGTGCCGCCGGCCGGCACCGAGTCAACGGTGCCGGCCGGCGATCCCCCTTGTGGTGGAAGGTCT
>NZ_JBHMIR010000031.1:0-72073 GCF_048060285.1 Micromonospora sp. LOL_025
CGTCGCCCGAGACCTCTACCGACGCCTCGAAAACCCACCCCAGCCACTTGACGCGCCATAGGAGCGTCCCCGCCCGCCGGCAGATCGTCGCGGCGGGCCCGCACGACGACAGAGGGCCGCTCCCGCGTCCGGCGGGGGCGGCCCTCTGTGTGCGTGTGGTCCCGGCTAGAGCAGTGACACGTGGACGTGGTCGGTGTGGTTCGACGGGCCGCTGTAGGACTTCCAGCCGGTCGCCGGGAACCATATCTGTCTGTTCCAGATCACGTAGTAGATGCCGAGCCGGTCGGCGTTGCGGACCAGGAACGCGGTGAGGTTGTTGCCGTACATGTAGGTGTCGTCGTTGTGCCAGGGGGAGAAGCCGCTGCGTTGCAGCGACCAGTCGCAGGCCCGGCCCTTCGGATGCTCGTACGGCCCGCCGGAGCGGTAGCAGCCGACGAACCGGTTGAAGCCGGCCCGCTTGACCTCCTTGTACATGTGCAGCGTGCGCGCGGTGATGCAGCCGGAGGTGGTGGGGTCGTTCTCGGTGCAGGACAGGGGCTTCCAGTCGCCGTCGGCGGTACGCCCCGGCGCGATCTTCGCCACCGGCGAGGTGGCCACCACCTTGCCGCTGGTCAGCCCTCTGCCGCCGACCAGCGCGAGCGCCTTCTCCGCCTCGCGCTTGCCGCGCGCCATCTCGTTCGTCAGCTTCTGCTGCTCACGGACCTCGGCGTCGAGCGCCAGCTTGGCCTGCTCGGCGCGGTCCTTGATCGCGTTCACCTCGGCCAGCTTCTTGGAGTTGACCAGGTTGAGCTCGTCGAGGGCGGCGGCGCGCCTGACGAACGAGTCGGGGCTGGCGGTGTCCAGCAGCATGGACACCGCGCCGATCCGCCCGGTGCGGTAGGACTGGGCGGCGATCTGGCTGACCTGGGGGGCCAGCGCGTCCAGCTCGGCCTGCGCCCGGTTGACCTCCAGGGCCAGTTCGAGCTGGCGCTCCTCCGACTTCTTCAGCTTCGCCTTGGCCTGCACGTAGGACCGGTTCCGGGCCTCGATGAGGTCGTCGAGCAGCTTGGGCTCGTCGTCGCCGTGCCCGGACGGCTGGGGCGGGGTGGGCGCCGCCGCCGCCGGGAGGGGCCCGGCGAAGACCGCCAGGGCGGCGAGTACGGCCACCACGGGCGTCAACCAGCGGCGTAGGGGTGCCGTCACAGTTTTCCCTTCCGTCGACCGCCGACCGGGTTAGCTGACGGGTTCGGGGCGGAAGTGGCCCCTACCGCTGTCGCGGATTCACCCCACGTACCTGGGTCCCCGGTTCGCCTCGCGGCGATTGGGCGGCGGCACCGCAGGCGCCGCTGCGCGCCTTCGGCGGTGACCGGCAGCGAGGTTACCCGAGAACACTCCCGGGGATCTACGTCCCTAAGCCGACTAAATGCGTTATTTCGTAATGGCGGACGGTGAGCAGTGACGCGTTTATCAGGCCGTACGTCCTGTTCGGTCACGCTGAGGAGTGTCACCATGCGGTGTCCGTGCTCCTGTCCCGGTCGGGCCATCCGGCGGGAGCGGCGGACGGCGTGTCTCCGCGCGGCCCGCTGAGGGCCTCCAGCGCCTCGGACCGGTCGGCGGCCGGCCGGGGCGTCGGCGCGGGCGCGGGCGCGGCGCGGTCGGTGGCGTCCCCGCCGCGGCGGCCGGCCGTGGTCACCAGGGCCGCCAGGCCGGTGGTCAGTGGCACGGCGGCGATCAGGCCCAGGGTGGCGACCGCGCTGCGGACGATCTCCTGGGCGAGGAACTCGCTGGTGAGAAGTTGGGTCACCGCCCGCGAGTCGGCCGTCAGCAGGAGCAGCACCGGCAGGGAGGCGCCGGCGTACGCCAGCACGATGGTGTTCACCGTCGAGGCGATGTGCGCCCGGCCGACCCGGGTCGCCGCCCGGTAGAGCTGCGTCCGGGACAGCTCGGGGTCGGCGTGTGCCAGCTCGGTGACCGTGGCGGCCTGGGTCACCGTGACGTCGTCCAGCACGCCGAGCGAGCCGATGATGATCCCGGCCAGCAGCAGCCCGTGCAGGTCGACGTCGGCCTGGTACATCGACAGCGTGGTGGCGTCCTCGGAGCCGAACCCGGTCAGGTGGGTCGCGGCGGTGGCGATCGTGCCGAGGACGCCGGTCAGCACCAGGCTGCCCAACGTGCCGAGCACGGCGACCGAGGTCTGCGCGGTCACGCCGTGGGTCAGGTAGAGCACCACGAACATGATCAGCGCGGCGCCGACGACCGCGACCAGCAGGGGCGGGCTCCCGGCACCGATGCCCGGCAGCACGAAGGTCAGCAGGATGGCGAAGCTCGCCGCCAGGCCGGCCAGCGCGGCCAGCCCGCGCCACCGTCCGAAGGCGACGATGGCGGCCGCGAAGAGCGCCACCAGCCAGACCAGCGGCTTGCCGCGCTGGTGCTCGGCGATGTTGTAGGTGCTGGCAGTGGGGTCGGCGGGATCGGTGAGCTCGACCAGGATGATCTCGTCGTCCACGGCGACGGTCGGCGCGCCGGGGCCGGCGGGCACCGGCGTCTCCACCTGCTGGCCGGCGTCGGGACCGTCCTGCACCCGTACGGTGACCGTGCCGCAGGGGCCCCGGGTCCCGCCGGGGCTTCCCTCCGGGGTCTCCGGGGCGGGCGGGCACGGCTCCGTGACGACCCGCGTCACCGTGCCGTGGTAACGGGGCGCGTCGGTGCCGGCCGGCGGGTCGGGCGCGTCCCACGGCCACAGCACCAGGGCGGCGACGAGCGTGGCGACGAAGAGGGGCACCACCGTCGCGACGAGGATCCGCCGCACCCTCGGCGGGGCGGACGGAGCGGGACGGGTGTGGTCGGCGCCCAACGAGTTTCTCCCAACGAATCCGGGGCGGGGTACGTGCCGGCGGGCCGGTCGGTTCACCCGTCGCCGCGTGGGCGGGACGGGGATCGCTTCCGCGTGGCGGCGCGGTCACGTACCGCGGTCCCGGGCCTCCGTCCGGTCGCGGGCGGTCGGTGCCGCCGCCCGGCGGGGCGCGCGGGGCGGGCGGTGCGGAATCCGGAGGGCCACCGGCCGAATGGTAGCCACCCCGGCATCCGGGCGCAGGTCGTGCGGGTGGTGTCGGCGTGTGGCGTCCCCGTGGGGCCCGCGTTTCGTCGCGGGGCCGGGTGCCGGGCGGGTCAGCCGCGCTTCATCAGGCGGCCGACGGCGGCCATCATCTCGGTGGCCATCTCGTCGGCGCGCCCCTCGGCCGCGCCCTCGTGCATGCAGTGCCGGGCGTGCCCGTCGAGCAGGCCGAGCGCGACCTTGTCCAGGGCGGCCTGGATCGCGGAGATCTGGGTGAGCACGTCGATGCAGTAGCGGTCCTCGTCGACCATCTTCTCGATGCCACGGACCTGCCCCTCGACGCGGCGCAGCCGCGCGAGCAGCTGATCCTTGGTGGCGGTGTATCCCCTGGTCGGGGTGGGCGTCGGTGTGGTCATGGGGACGAGGATACCGTACCCCTCGGGGGTATGGTACGTTCGTTCCTGGCCGGATACCCCCACCGGGTACCGGTACAGGACGCGGGCACCGGTCCGCCTCCGATTTACCCCGGGGGGGTATAGGCTGGGGCGGCGAGAGGAGAGTTCGATGATCACCACGACGTACCAGGTGCAGGGCATGACCTGCGGGCACTGCGCCACCGCGGTCAGCACCGAGGTCGGCGCGATCCCGGGCGTCAGCGACGTCCAGGTCGACGTCGCCGCCGGTCGGGTCACCGTCACCAGCGAGGGCCCGTTGGAAACCGACACCGTGCGCTCCGCCGTCGACGAGGCCGGTTACGACCTCGTCGGCGTCTGAGATCGGGCACGGGGGAAACGAGGCACATCATGAACACGGCGACGAAGCTGAGCGGTTTCGCCCTCGGCCTCGCGGTGGTGTTCGGCGCGACGTACGGGGTCGGCCGGGTGGCCGACCCCGTGGCGCCGCCCGCCGAGGCCCCGCACGACGCATCCGGGGGCCACGGGAACGACGGCGGAGCCGGACACGGGGGCGACAACGGCGCGGCGGCGCACCTGCCCGGCGGCCTGCTCGTCTCCGACCGTGGCTACACCCTGCGTCCGGTGGACGCCCCGGCCGGGCAGTTCGCCTTCCAGGTCACCGGACCGGACGGCCGGGCGGTGACCGCGTACGACGTGGCACACGACAAGCGCATGCACCTGATCGTGGCCCGCCGCGACCTCTCCGGCTTCCGGCACGTGCACCCGGAGATGGCGCCCGACGGCACCTGGCGGGTCGACTCGCCGCTCGCCGGGCCCGGCGTCTGGCGCGCGTTCGCCGACTTCACCCCGACCGGGGGCGAGGCGCTGACCCTCGGCGTCGACGTGACCGTCCCCGGCGCGCTGACCGGGCGGCCCCTGCCCGCGCCGGCGACCAGCACCACGGTCGACGGCTACACCGTCACGCTCGCCGGCGCCCCGCAGCCCGGCCGCACCGCCGAGCTGACCCTGACCGTGAGCCGCGACGGCGCGCCGGTCACCGACCTGGAGCCCTACCTGGGCGCGTACGGCCACCTGGTGGCGCTGCGCCAGGGCGACCTGGCGTACCTGCACGTGCACCCGCACGGCGAGCCGGGCGACGGGCGGACGCGGCCCGGCCCCGAGGTGAGCTTCTCGGCGGAGATGCCGTCGGCGGGCGCCTACCGGCTCTACCTGGACTTCAAGCACGGCGGCGTCGTGCGTACCGCCGAGTTCACCGTCGTCGCCGGCAGCCCGACCGCGCCGGGTGTCCCGGCCGCGACCGGCTCCCCGACGGCGGGCACGCCCGCCGCCACGAGCTCCCCGACCGCCGACGCCGGCCACGGCGTCCCCGGCCACGGGCACGACTGACGGGAAGCGTGATGACCACCAAGCCCCTGCTGACGGCGCCGAACCAGATCGAGCTGGCGATCGGCGGCATGACCTGCGCCTCCTGCGCCGCCCGGATCGAGAAGAAGCTGAACCGGATGGACGGGGTGACCGCCACCGTCAACTACGCCACCGAGAAGGCCACCGTCCGGTACGCCGACGAGGTCACCCCGGACGAACTGATCGCCACGGTGGAGAAGACCGGCTACACGGCGGCCCTGCCGCCCCCGCCCACGCCCGCCGGTGGCGCACCGGCCGCCGAGCCGGTGGACGAGCTGCGCGGCCTGCGTACCCGGCTGTGGGTCTCGGCCGTGCTCACCGTGCCGGTGATCGTGCTGGCGATGGTGCCGGCCTGGCAGTTCGACTTCTGGCAGTGGCTGTCGCTGACCCTGGCCGCCCCGGTCGTGGTCTACGGCGGGCTGCCCTTCCACCGGGCGGCCTGGATCAACCTGCGGCACGGCGCGGCGACCATGGACACCCTGGTGTCGCTCGGCACCCTGGCGGCGTTCGGCTGGTCGGTCTGGGCGCTCTTCCTCGGCACGGCCGGGACGCCGGGGATGACCCACCCGTTCAGTCTCGCCATCAACCGCTCCGACGGCGCCGGCAACATCTACCTGGAGGCGGCGGCCGGGGTGACCGTGTTCATCCTCGCCGGCCGCTACTTCGAGGCGCGGGCGAAGCGGACCGCCGGCGCGGCCCTGCGCGCCCTGCTCGAACTGGGCGCCAAGGACGTCGCGGTGCTGCGCGGCGGCACGGAGACCCGGATCCCGGTGGACCAGCTCGTGGTGGGGGACCGGTTCGTGGTGCGCCCCGGCGAGAAGATCGCCACGGACGGCGTGGTCGACGAGGGCACCTCGGCGGTCGACGCCAGCATGCTCACCGGCGAGTCCGTCCCGGTCGAGTTCGGCCCGGGCGACTCCGTGGTCGGCGCGACCGTCAACGCGGGCGGCCGGCTGGTGGTCACCGCCACCCGCATCGGCGGCGACACCCAACTGGCCCAGATGGCCCGGCTGGTCGAGCAGGCGCAGACCGGCAAGGCGGCGGTGCAGCGGCTGGCCGACCGGATCTCCGGCGTCTTCGTGCCGATCGTGATCGCCCTCGCGGTGGGCACCCTCGGCTGGTGGCTCGGCAGCGGGTCGGGCGGCACCGCCGCGTTCACCGCCGCCGTGGCGGTGCTGATCATCGCCTGCCCGTGCGCCCTCGGGCTGGCCACGCCGACCGCGCTGCTGGTCGGCACCGGCCGGGGCGCGCAGCTCGGCGTGCTGATCAAGGGCCCGGAGGTGCTGGAGTCCACCAAGCAGGTGGACACCGTCGTGCTGGACAAGACCGGCACCGTCACCACCGGCCGGATGACCCTGGTGGACGTGGTCCCGGCCGCCGGCGAGGAGCGCGCCGAGCTGCTGCGGCTCGCCGGCGCGCTGGAGTCCGCGTCCGAGCACCCGATCGCCCGGGCCGTCGCCGCCGGGGCGGCCGAGGCGGGCACGCTGCCGCCGGTGACCGGCTTCGTCAACGCCGAGGGGCTCGGCGTGAGCGGGACGGTCGACGGTCGGGAGGTGCTGATCGGCCGGCCCCGACTGCTGCGCGAGCACGGCCTCGACGTACCGGAGGAGGTCGCGCGGGCGGCGGCCACGGCGGAGGCGAAGGGGCGGACGGCGGTGCTGGCCGGCTGGGACGGCCGGGCCCGCGGGGTCCTCGCGGTGGCCGACTTGGTCCGACCGACGAGCCGGGCGGCGATCGCGCAGCTCCGGTCGCTCGGCCTGACGCCGGTGCTGCTGACCGGCGACAACACCACCGTCGCCCGCGCCGTGGCCGCCGAGTTGGGCATCGACGAGGTGATCGCCGAGGTGCTGCCCGCCGACAAGGTCGACGTCGTGCGGCGGCTCCAGGACGAGGGGCGGGCGGTGGCGATGGTCGGCGACGGGGTCAACGACGCCGCCGCGCTGGCCCAGTCCGACCTCGGCCTGGCGATGGGCACCGGCACGGACGTGGCGATCGAGGCGTCCGACCTGACCCTGGTCCGGGGCGACCTGATGGCCGCCGTGGACGCGATCCGGCTCGCCCGGCGCACCCTCGGCATCATCAAGGGCAACCTGTTCTGGGCCTTCGCCTACAACGTGGCCGCCCTGCCGCTGGCCGCCGCCGGCCTGCTGAACCCGATGATCGCCGGCGCCGCGATGGCCTTCTCCTCGGTCTTCGTGGTCGCCAACAGCCTCCGGCTGCGGGGCTTCCGCCCGGTCGCCTGAGCCCTCCGCACCGTGCCGCCGGCCCCATCCGCCAGGGGCCGGCGGCACGAGTCGCGGCGGTCCGCCGGCCCGCCGGCCCACGCCGTCCGCCGGCGGTGGGTGACCGGGACGGTTGGACGGTGGCGGTGCGGGGTATTCGAAGGGCGTACCGGCACCGCCAATCGGGAGGTTGACATGGGTTTCGACGATAAGATCAACAACACGACCGAGGATGCGGCCGGCAAGCTGAAGGAAGGCGCCGGCCGGGCCACCGACAACGAGCGGCTCGAGGCCGAGGGGCGCAACGACCAGGCCAGCGCCAAGCTCAAGCAGGCCGGCGAGAAGATCAAGGACGCCTTCAAGAGCTGACCCGCGTACGCGCCCTCCGCCGGATCGGTCCTGAGCCGACCCGGCGGAGGGCGTACCGGCGTGTCCCGCGGGAGGCGCCACTCGTTGGCAGGTCGAGCCTGCCGGCGCCGGCCGAACCCGTGCCGTCACCCCCGGACGGCCGAGAGCCCCGAACGGGAGGTCCCGTGTCCCGATCCGTCGTCTACGCGCGCCGCGCCGCCGCCACGGTGGCGCTCGGGGTGCTGGCCGTGGGATGCCAGGACACCGCGCGGGAGGAGGCCGCCCGGACCGGCGCGACCCCGCCGAGCCCGACTGCGCCGGCGAGCGCCGCCCCGAGCCCGTCCCCGGTCGCCACGACCGCCGCCAACACCGCCGAGGTCTGCCGCGAGGTCGACCGGGTCATCGTCGCGGGCAGCCGGCGGATCGCCACCGACTCGGCCGCCTCGGTCACCCGCGACCTCACCGGTGAGCAGGTCGCCGACCAGCTCCGGCGCAACCTGGCGGAGCTGGCGGACGACGTACGCGGGCAGGCCCGCCGCGCCGCCGACCCGGAGATCCGCGCCCTGATCCAGGAGACCGCCGACCGGATCGACGCCGGTTCCCGGGCGTCCCGGCCGGCCGCCTGGATGGACTCCACCTTCACCGGAATCCCACCGAAGCTGACCCGCGAGTGCCGCGCCTGAAGTCGGTGGGCACGTCGCCCGGCAGCACCGACGCCTGACACCTGACGCGGGCCGCCGGCCGGCCTGCACCCCGTGTTGCACGCCGGCCGGCGTCCGTCAATGTGACTCCCGCGGGCACCGGAACTCATCGGTCCCCGTCAGCCGGGCTGCCCGCAACTCCAGGTAGCGCTGCTCCGGCAGGCTCGTCGTCCCCCGGGCCGCCGCCAGGTACGCCGCCCGCGCCCGCTCCGGCTCGCCGGCCAGCTCCAGCAGGTGGGCGCGGACGGCGGCGAGCCGGTGGTGCCCGGCCGTGCGGTAGTCGTCGTCGAGCAGGGCGAGCAGGGCCAGGCCGGCACTGGGCCCGTCCACCATGGCCACCGCGACGGCCTGGTTCAGGGTGACCATCGGGCTCGGGGCGGTCCGGGCGAGCAGCCGGTAGAGCGCCAGGATCTGTCGCCAGTCGGTGCGCCCGGCGGACGGGGCCTCGGCGTGCACGGCGGCGATCGCCGCCTGGAGCTGGTACGGGCCGGGCGGTGACCAGGTCAACGCCTCGGTGACGAGCGCGGTCCCCTCGGCGATGGCGGCGTGGTCCCAGCGGTCGCGGTCCTGCTCGGCGAGCGGGACCAGCTCCCCGGCCGGCCCGGTGCGGGCGGCCCGGTGCGCGTCGGTGAGCAGCATCAACGCCAGCAACCCGGTCACCTCGCCGTCGCCCGGGAGCAGCCGGTGCACCAGCCGGGCCAGCCGGATCGCCTCGGTGGTCAGGTCGGCCCGGTGCAGGTCCGGGCCGCTGGACGCGGTGTACCCCCCGTTGAAGATCAGGTAGAGCACCTGGAGCACGGCCCGCAGCCGCTCGTGCCGGTCCCCGGGGTCGGGCATCGTGAACCGCGCCCCGGCGGCCTCGATCCGCTGCTTGGCCCGGCGGACGCGCTGGCTCATCGTCGCCTCGGGCACGAGGTACGCCCTCGCGATCTGCGCGGTGGTGAGGCCGCCGACCGCCCGCAGCGTCAGCGCGACCTGAGCCGACCGGGCCAGTGCCGGATGGCAGCAGAGGAACAGCAGGGCCAGGGTGTCGTCCCCCGCCGGTGGCTGTTCGTCGGCGGCCGGCGCGACCGTCGCGTACGCCGGCTCGCGGGCGGCCAGCGCGGCCTCCCGGTCCCGCCGGGCGCGCTCGCTGCGCCACTCGTCGGTCAGCCGGCGCGTGGCGACGGTGAGCAACCAGGCCCGGGGGTTGTCCGGCACGCCCTGCCCCGGCCACTGCACGGCGGCGGCGAGCAGCGCCTCCTGCCCGGCGTCCTCGGCGGCGTCGAACTGGCCGTGCCGACGGACGAGCAGGCCGAGGACCTGCGGCGCCAGGTCGCGCAGCAGGTCCTCCAGGTGCCCTCCGCTCACATCTCCGTCCCGGCCTCGTCCATGACCGCCCGCACCTCCAGCACGCCGAAGCCACGCCGCACGTCCGGCCAGCTGGCGGCGATCTCGGCGGCCCGCTCGGGGCTGTCGCAGTCGACCATCAGGTAGCCGGCGAACTGTTCCTTGCTCTCCATGTACGGCCCGTCGGTGACCTCCGGCCGGTCACCGGCCAGCCGGACCGTACGCGCCTGCGACGCGTCGGCCAGGGCCTGGCCGACGAGGAACTCGCCCGACTCGGTCAGTTCCCGCATGAGCTCGTCGACCTCGCCGAAGAGCGCGGTGCGCTCCTGTTCCGACAGCCCCTCCACGAACCCCGGGCGGTTCCAGATCAGCAGCATGTACTTCATCGGGTGCTCCTCGCTCGTCGGCCGCGCCCATGGTGGCGCGTCTCCGGTGAGGAGTCGGAGCCGACCCGCCGGTTCCGACAGCCGGCCGTGCGGGATCTCAGCGCCGGCCGCGTACCTGGCGCTTCGGGGCGGGGCCGGCGCCGAGCGAGGCGCGGTCGGCGGCGGAGGTGCCCGACGACCAGCCCTCGGCGTCGCGCACGGTGAGCCGGCCCCGGACGACGCCGGGGAAGAGCGTGTCGAGGCGTTCGCGTACCGCCTCGGCGCGGGTGGCGAGCACCGGCAGCAGCCGCTCCGGCCCGGCCTGCGCCGTCGCCTCCCGGTCGGCCGCGTCGGTGGCGGCCCGCAGCCGCTCGCCGATCCGCAGCGCGAAGGCGTTGAGGAAGGACTCGTCGTAGTCCCGGGTCCGCCGGCCGGTGCCCTTGGCCCGCCGTTCCCCCCGGCCGCGCAGCATCGCGGCGGTGGCCTGTACCAGCAGCGAGGTGTAGAGCAGCTCGACCGCCTCCAGGTCGGCCGGCCAGCCCAGCACGGTGGTGAACCCGAGGTCGTCGGACCAGACCGCCTCGCAGCGGTTCGCCGCCGCCACCTCCTGCGCCAGCAGCGCCTTCGCGCCCGCGTACGGGGCCTCGGTGCCGAGGCGCACCCCGCCGGGCCGGTCGGCGGGCTCGGCGACGCCCGCCAGCAGCGCCTGGTCGATGCTGTGCCGGGCGATCAGCTCCTGGGCCTTGCCGGTCAGCGCCTCCGCCTCGGCCGGGTAGGTGGTCGACTCGGCCTTGGCCAGCAGCGCCCGCACCCGGTCGAGCATCCGCGAGCCGCTGCCCGACCCGCCGCGCGCGACGGCCCTCCCGGGCGCGCCGGGCGGCGGGCGCAGCACGGCGATCGGCGGGAGCCCCTCGACCAGGGCCAGCGCGTCGACCGCCGCCCGCAGCGCGGTGAACCGGTCGCAGCCGGCGCGGGCGGACCAGGCGGCCAGGTGGCCCTCGTCGTCGGACCACCACACCCGGGCGCCCAGGTCGCGCAGCTGGTCGTCCCACCACGGCGGCACCGGGTCGGCCAGCTCGCGGCGCTGCGCGGCGAGCGCGTCGGTGACCAGCCCGGCCGCCCGGGGGCCGAGTCGGCGGTCGGCGAGCCGGCCGAGGTCCACCGGCTGCCAGCCGTGCCGGGCCAGCCGCCCGACGCCCCGGGCCAGGCGGCGCAGGAGCGCGGCGTCCACCGCGGCCGCGCCGTCCGCGGCGCCCGACCCGATCATCAGCCGGTCCAGCTGCCGCTCCGCGAGGCGTACGTCGGTGCCGCGTACCGCCGCGAGCGCGTCGTTGACCAGTTCCTCGGCGTCCGGCACGGCCGTGTCCTCCTGGGGTCTGCTTCTTCCGCGCCCGGGAAACGATCGTCGCCCGCCCGCCGAAGGTACCTCCGGGCCCGCGCGCCGTCCGCCGGTCGTGACCCGTGCCACCGGAACGCTCCGCCCCGCCGGCCGGGAAGTTCCGCATGGTTCGGCCGGTCCCGGGTAGTTCGGGGGGACGCGAGCGAGGCGAGGTTCTGAGATGGCGGGATCGTGGTTGCTGGGCAACGGCTCCGGCGCTCCGGCGGCACGGCCGACGGCCGTGCTGGTCGCGGTGCACCAGGACGAGACGGGAGACACCGAGCCGGGTACGGAGGTGTCGCTGGCCGAGCTGCGCCGGCTCGCCGACACCGACGGGCTGGCCGTCGTCGACGAGGTGGTGCAGAACCGGCCCCGCCCCGACCCGGCGACCTTCGTCGGCTCCGGCAAGGTCGACGAGTTGGCCGCCCTCACCGAGCGGACCGGCGCCGACCTCGTGATCGCCGACGGCGAGCTGACCCCCGGGCAGGTACGCAACCTGGAGGAGCGGGTCGGCGTACGGGTGGTCGACCGCACCGCGCTGATCCTGGACATCTTCGCCGAGCACGCCCGCACCAGCGAGGGCCGGGTGCAGGTGGAGCTGGCGCAGATCGCGTACCAGCTGCCGCGGCTGCGCGGCGACGGGCGCTCGATGTCCCGCATCGGCGGCGGCCGGATGGCCGGCGGCGCGGGCATGGGTGTGCGCGGTCCCGGTGAGATGCGGCTGGAGACCCAGCGCCGCCGGCTGCGCCAGCGGGCCACCCGGCTGCGCCGCAACGCCTCGGAGCTGACCCGGCGGCGGGACCGCAACCGGGAGCGGCGAGCCCGCAACCAGGTCCCCTCGGTGTCTATCACCGGCTACACGAACGCCGGCAAGTCCGCCCTGCTCAACCGGCTGACCGGGGCGGACGCGCAGGTGCAGGACGTGCTCTTCGCGACCCTCGACCCGACGGTGCGCCGGGTACGCGTCGGCGAGGTGCTGTTCACCGTCACCGACACGGTCGGGTTCGTCCGGCACCTGCCGCACCAGCTGGTCGACGCGTTCCGTTCGACACTGGACGAGGTCAGCCGCAGCGACCTCGCGCTGCACGTGGTGGACGCCTCCGCGCCCGACGCCCTCGACCAGATCACCACCGTGCACGGTGTGCTGCACGAGATCGGCGCCGGCGACGTGCCGGAACTGCTGGTGCTCAACAAGATCGACGTGGCCCCGGGGGAGTGGGTCGACGCCCTGCGGCGTGTCCATCCCGGGGCGGTCGCCGTGTCGGCGCTGACCGGCGCCGGCATGGATGATCTGCGCGCCGCGCTGGCCGACCGCCTGGCCCGCCGGTGAACCGCTCCGGCGCACCTGATCTTCGCCGCTCGGTCCTCGCCGCCGCGGTGATCGGGGTGGCGGTGATGGCCGCCGTCGACGAGATCGTCTTCCACCAGATCCTCGGGTGGCACCACTTCTACGACCGGTCCACCCCCTCCGTCGGGCTGCTCTCCGACGGGTTGCTGCACTCGGCCGAGCTGCTCGCCCTGGTCGGCGGCTTCTTCTGGTTCGCCGACCTGCGCCGCCAGGGTGCCCTGGTGCCCCGGGCCGCCTGGGGCGGGTTCCTGCTCGGTGCCGGGGCGTTCCAGCTCTTCGACGGGATCGTCGACCACAAGGTGCTGCGGCTGCACCAGATCCGCTACGGGGTCCACCTGCTCCCGTACGACGTGGTGTGGAACGTGGCGGCGGTGGCGCTGCTGCTGCTCGGCGCGTGGGTGACCTGGCGGGTGCGGTCCCGCTCCGGCCGCGACGCCCGGTGACGGCGCTCGCGCACACCGGTGCCGCCGCCGGGCCGGCCCCGCTGCCGCTCGCGGCGGTCGCGTTGCTCGCCGCCGGCTACCTGCTGGCCGTGTCCCGGGACCGGCGCGGCTGGCGTCGCCGGCGTACGGTCGCCTGGCTGGCCGGCTGCGCCGTGCTCGCGGTCGCCCTCGGCCCGTTGACGGGCGGGCCCGGCGACCCGCGCGTCCACATGGCCCAGCACCTGCTGCTGGGCATGGTCGCGCCGCTCGCGCTGGCCCTCGGCGCGCCGGTGACCCTGCTGCTGCGGGTCGTGCCCCCGCCGGTCGGCCGCCGGGTGGGCCGGCTCCTGCGGGCGGGGCCGGTGCACGTGCTCGCCCATCCGGTGACGGCGGCGCTGCTCACCACCGGCGGGCTGGCGCTGGTGCTGCTCACCCCGCTCTACGCGGCGGCCGAGGGGAACCCGGTGCTGCACCACGCCCTGCACCTGCACTACGTCGCCGCCGGCTACCTGCTCGCCTGGTCGGTGGCCGGCCCGGATCCGGCCCCGCGCCGGCCCGGCCTGGCGGTGCGGGCCGGCGCGCTGCTCGGCGCGGGGGCCGGGCACGCCGTGCTGGCCAAGTACCTCTACGCGCACGCCGCCACCCTGCCGCCCGGGCTGCCCGACCGGGACGTCGCGGCGCTGCGCGCGGCGGCCCGGTTGATGTACTACGGCGGCGACGTCGCCGAACTGCTGCTCGCCACCGCCCTCTTCGCCGCCTGGTACCACCGGCGTCGGCCCCGTCGGCCGGCGCCCGTCCTCGGGGAGGGCCCGCCCGACCGCGAGGCCGTCCGGGTCGCGCCGGTCAGCCGGTGTACGCCTTCCCGGCCGTCAGCCGGAGCGTGAACCCGGCGCCGTCGCGCTGCCAGGTCACATGGTTGCAGGACTGGTAGGTGATCCAGAGGCCGAGCCCGCCCGGGTTGCCGTCGGACACGGGGAGCAGCCCGCAGAACGGATCACCCGGCCCGTCGCCGCCGTCGCTGACCGTCGCCACGATGCGTTCGTCGCCGGCCCAGACGCGCAGTCGGACCGGCGGCCTGCCGTGGCGCAGCGCGTTGGTGACGATCTCGCTGACCGCGACGACCAGGTCCTCCACGTCGTCGACCGGCAGCTGGCCCTGGTCGGCCTTGTGCACGGCGGCGCGTGCCTCGGCCGCCGTCGGGTCGGTCAGTTCCAGGGCCGGCGGCTGCGCCTGGAGGGGGTCGGGCACGACCCGTGGGCCCTGCCGCAGGTATTCCCTCGGCGGCGTCCAGGTCGGGCTGGGCACGTGCCGCCCGTCGGGGGTGGCGAACCGGGGGTGCGTACGGGCCACGTCCGCCAGCACCTCCGGCGGCGTGATCCGGGTGTCGTACGCGCACATGCTCCACAGGGGGAAGTCGTCGTACGCGTGGTTTATCGCCGACTCGTAGCGGGCCCACCAGTCCCAGGTCGCGCCGAACGAGACCGGGGGCACCTCACCGATGATCCGGATCTGCCCGGCGCCGGCGGCCACCTGCTCGGCGAGGAGCTGGCGGTAGGAGCGGATGGCGGCGGCGGGCCGGGCGTAGACGTCACCGCCGGGCAGGAACTCGACCCCGCAACCGGCCGGCAGCGCCGAGCGGACCAGCGCGCCGGTGCGCTCGCCCAGCGCGACGAAGGTCGGCTCGCCGGCCTCGACGCCGCCGAGCAGGAACGGCACCGCCACGGCGAGCAGCTCGTCGTCGGAGTCGTAGCGCACGGCCTCGTGGTAGTAGCCGTGGTGGTGGGTGGCCGCACCCGTCCTCATGATGTGACCTCCACCCGCACGCCGGGCAGGTGCAGCAGCTCCGCCAGGCGGGCCGCGGCCGAGCGGGGGGTGCGCAGCACGGCGGTCGCGCCGCGGCGGTGCGCGTACTCGGCCAGCAGGGTCAGGGCGCGGTGGTCCACGAAGCGCAGGTTGGCCGCCGACAGCACCAGCTCACCGTCGGTGGGCCGCAGGTCGGCGCGGTCCAGGGCGGTGCGGAACAGCTCGTGGTTCGACATGTCCAGCTCGCCGGCGAGCGCGGCGTGCCCGTCGACGGGAGCCACGGCGTACAACTGGAACAGCAGGTCCTCGACGTTGGTCTGCGGGTGCATGCAGGCCAGCTCGGTGACCGTCCGGTCGCCCAGCTTCAGCCGGTGGTAGGCGCACATGGCCTTGAACGGCCGGGTGCGCATGTAGCGGTCGACGAGGTGCTCGTAGCGGGTGAAGAGGTCGAGCTGGGCCGGGGTGCGGACCAGCTCGGTGGCCTCCGCGACCACGCGCAGCCCGGTGTGGCCGGCGGCCAGCGCCTCGTCCGTGGCCGCCGCGTAGGCGGCGACCTGCGCCGCCGGGTCGACGACCTGGTCGGGTGAGTAGGTCGAGACCAGGGGGACCACCGCGGCGGCGCCCCGGCGCACGGCGTCGGTGAAGCTCGGCAGCGCGCGCAGCCGCTCGGCCACCAGGTCCGAGGGGCGCGGCGTCACATACCAGAAGCGCTCGCCGGCGGCGAGGCTCGTGGCGAGGTGGCGCTCCGCCTGGTCGGCGAGGGATTCCAGGTCGTCGTACGACCAGCAGATGTGACCGCCCGGCGCGGCCCGCCGTTCGCTGCTGGTCATGCTGATTGCCTCACGGCACCAGTGTAGGTCGCCCGGGAACGGGCGCCGGGCCCGCGACCTGCCAGGACGCCGGGGTGAGGGCTTTCGACCGGTTCGTCGCCCCGGGGCAGCGCTCCCGGTCGGCCGTTCCGCTCCGCCCCGCCGGCCCGGGGCGGCCGGTGCCCGGTCAGGCGCTCCGCGCGCCGCTCAGGCGCTCGGTGCGGGGGAAGGACGCCCAGATGTTCTTGGTGGTGCCCGTGGCGTACCAGCCGACGTCGAGGGAGAGGGCGCGGGCCAGCTCCAGGCCGCGCCCGCCGTCGCCGACGGGCCGGGCCTCGGCGAGCTGCGGCAGGGATCCCAGGTCGTGGTCGGCGACGTCGAGGATGAGGCAGTCGTCGGTCGCGAGCAGCCGGACGATCGTCGGTGGGATCCCGTGGCGCAGGGCGTTCGTGGCCAGCTCCGTGGCGATCAGCGCGACGAGTTCGGGAACCTCCTCCAGGGCCTCGCCCTCGCCGAGCACGTCGCCGGTCAGTTCCTCGTGCAGGGACGCCCGCAGGGCACGCAGGTCCACCGGCTCCTGCAACGTCCACCGCCGCAGCTCAACGGCCTGCGGCGGAGGTGGGGAACTGCTCAGCTGGCCCATGGTCTCGTTCTACCCGATCTCCGGTCGGCTCATTCCACGGCTCATCGGTCGGCGCACCGGATCGTGGGTGCCCCGGGGAACTCCGGGACGGCAGCGGCGCACCCGCCCGGCGGCCATCCGTCCCCCCACCGCCAGCCCGTGCCGCTCCACCGCCGTCAACCCGTACGCCCCGCAGGTCGGCGTGAAGCGGCACCGCCCCGGCCAGTGCGGCGACAGCCACCGGCGGTAGCCCCGGATCGCCGCCACCCCCGCCCGGTCCAGCACCGGCGCCCGGGTCGCCGCCGCCGTCGCCGAGCCGAGCATCAGCAGGGTGGAGAACAGCCCCAGGTCGCAGCAGTCACAGCAGCCGTCGGGGTTCTTCGACTTCGACATGCGCCGTTGCTGCCGGCGGTTCTCGCGGGCCGTCTCACGGAGGCGTCTGAACATGGCCCGATCATCGGCCACCGCGACGACCGGCGCGCCGTCGCCCCCGCAGCCGGTCAGCCGGTGGGACCCGGGCGCGGTGGTCGGCCCGGTCGGCGGCCCGACGCTACCGGGCCGCCGGTGGCCGCATGCCGAGCGACGGTCGCGGGTAGTGCACAGGCAATGACCGAGAGGAGAACGCCGTGCCCAGCACCACGATGCCGATGCTCGAGACGTACCCGAAGTCGATCAATCTGGACCGGGCCAAGCTGGCCGCCGTCATCGACGCGCTGAACACCTGCGCCCAGGCGTGCACCGCCTGCGCCGACGCCTGCCTGAGCGAGGACATGGTCGCCGAACTGACGAAGTGCGTACGGACGAACCTGGACTGCGCGGACATCTGCACGACGACCGCCCGGGTGCTGTCCCGGCACACCGGCTACGACGCCAACATCAGCCGCACCCTGCTGGAGGCGTGCGCCACCGCCTGCAAGTCCTGCGGCGACGAGTGCGCCAGCCACGCGGGCATGCACGAGCACTGCCGGGTCTGCGCCGACGCCTGCCGCGCGTGCGAGCAGGCCTGCCGGGACCTGCTCGCCACCATGAGCTGACCGGTACGCGGACGGCAACGGCGCCGACATCCCAGGCGGGGTGCCGGCGCCGCTGCGTCCGTGGTCAGCGCAGCCGGACCGGGCCGGCGTCGATCCGGACGCGGAACAGGGCGTACGGCTTGCGCCGCAGGTCCTGCCCGCGCTGGTACTTGGCCTGGCGGTGCAACTGGTTGGCGGTCACGTACAGGTGCCCGTCGCTCGCCACGGACATGGTGTCGGGCCAGAGCAGCCGGGGGTCGTGCACCACGGTCTCGTACCCGCCGTCGGGACGGCGGCGCAGCACCGCGTCGTGCTCGTACGAGGTGAGGTAGAGCCGGCCGGCGTCGTCGGTCTCCAGGCCGTCGGAGGCGCCGCCCTTGTCGCCCTCGTCCACCACCGACGCGGCGACCTGGTCGTCGGCGGTCGAACGGTCGGTGAGCGCGTCGGTGGGCACGCTGTACCAGCGGCGCGAGGCGAGCGGGCAGTAGTGCAGCCGGGCCCCGTCGGCGGAGATGGCGATGCCGTCCGCGCCCATCGTCACCGGCTTCGACGGCCCGTCGGCGGGGCGCTCCAGGAACGGCCGGCCCTCGACCACGGGCCGGAACGTCTCCAGCGGCTCGGCCTTCGTGGACGGGTGGTCGTGCAGCCGCCGCCAGGACGCGCCGCTGGCCAGGTCCACCACGATGATCCCGTTCGGGCCGGAGTCGGAGGAGTCGGTGATGTAGGCGACGCCCGCCTCGCCGCGGCGCAGGTCGAAGCGCACGTCGTTGAGGTAGGTGCTGGGCAGGGCGACGTCGGCCGGGAAGGTGATCACCTGGGCGACGGTGTCGGTGTCCAGGTCGACCCGGACCAGCTTGGGGCCGCCGGGCGAGGTGGGGCGGAACATCGGGCTGCCGGTGTCGAGGACCCAGAGCCGGTCGGCGGGGTCGACGACGATGCTCTGCACCGACACGAACGCCTCCGCGTCGTCGTCGCCCGACGGGCTGTTCCACCGCTGGTCGGGGTAGGGCACCTCGCGGCCGTCGCGCAGTTCCACCACCGTGGCGGGCACCTCGTCGCCCCACTTCGGGAAGTTGACGAAGATCCGGCCGGTGTGCGAGACGCTCACGCCGGTGGGCATCGGGCCGGTGAAGGCGTGGACGAGTTCCAACTCGCCGACCGGCTCGGCGGCGACCGGCCCGCTCACGACGCGCCCCCGGGACGAGGGGCGGCGTCGTCCGCGACCCGACGCGGATCTTCGTGGAGCACGTGCATGGCGTCATCATCCCTCTCGCGCGGGGTCGACCTTCGGGCTTCCCGGCGCCCACCGCCGCAAACCCTCTGTCGGCCTCTCTCAGGTGACCCGGCGGGGGCCGGCCAGACCGGGGCTGCCGTGCGGGACCGCCGGGAGGCGCGGGCCCCCTGCGGGCCCGGCTTCTCCGAGCGATCCGCCGTCAGATACCCGGAGGGGGTATGTATGGTGGTCGTGAGGAGGCGCAGATGCCCCACGAGACGCACCACCACGACGGCCACCCGCCCCGCGCGACGGGTGCCTCCGACACGCACACCGGCCAGCACGCCCACGGCGCGGGCGGGCACGCCGGGCACGACAAGCACGCCGGGCACGACCCGGAGATGTTCCGCCGGAAGTTCTGGCTGAGCCTGGCGCTCACCGTGCCGATCGTCCTGACCAGCGACATGGTGATGGACTGGTTCGGCTACCGGCTGGAGTTCCCGGGCGTGGCGTGGGTCGGCCCCGTCCTCGGCACCGTCGTCTTCCTCTACGGTGGCTGGCCGTTCCTGGTCGGCGCCGTGCGGGAGGTGCGCGACCGGGTGCCCGGCATGATGCTGCTCATCGCGATGGCCATCACGGTGGCGTACGTCGCCTCGGCGGCCACCGCGCTCGGCGTCTTCGACCTGGACTTCTGGTGGGAACTCGCCGCCCTGGTCACGATCATGCTGCTCGGGCACTGGCAGGAGATGAAGGCCATCGGCCAGGCGCAGGGCGCGCTGTCCGCCCTGGCGGCGCTGCTGCCCGACGACGCCGAGCGGGTGGCGGCGGACGGCGGGGTCGAGCGGGTGGCCGTGGCGGACCTGCGGGTCGACGACCTGGTGCTGGTCCGGCCCGGCGCCCGGGTGCCGGCCGACGGCCGGATCGCCGAGGGCGGCGCCGAGCTGGACGAGTCCATGGTCACCGGCGAGTCGCGGCCGGTCTCCCGTGGCGTCGGGGACCGGGTGGTCGCCGGCACGGTGGCCACCGACGCGGCGATCCGGGTACGCGTCGAGGCGGTCGGCGAGGACACCGCGCTGGCCGGCATCCAGCGCCTGGTGGCCCAGGCCCAGCAGTCCAGCGGTCGGGCGCAGGTGCTCGCCGACCGGTTCGCGGCCTGGCTGTTCTACGTCGCGACCGTGGTGGCCCTGGCGACCCTGGTGACCTGGGCCGTGCTCGGCGACCTCGGTGCGGCCGTGGTGCGTACCGTCACCGTGCTGGTGATCGCCTGCCCGCACGCGCTGGGCCTGGCCATTCCGCTGGTGATCGCGCTGTCGACCGCCGTGGCGGCCAGGGGCGGGATCCTGGTCAAGGACCGGCTGGCGCTGGAGCGGATGCGCACGGTCGACGCGGTGCTGTTCGACAAGACCGGCACCCTGACCCGGGGCGAGCACGTGGTGTCGGGGGTGGCGGCCACGGGAGGCGGCGACGAGGACGAGGTGCTCGCCCTGGCGGCGGCGGTGGAGGCGGACAGCGAACACCCGCTGGCCCGGGCCATCGTGGCCGCCGGGGCCGAGCGCGGCGCGGCCCGGCGGGCGACGGGGTTCCGCTCGCTGACCGGGCGCGGCGTCCGCGCCGAGGTCGACGGCACGGCGTACGCCGTCGGGGGGCCCGCCCTGCTCCGCGAGCTGGGCGCCCGGGCGCCGGACGACCTAAGCGACCGGCAGGGCGAGTGGTCGCGCCGGGGCGCGGCGGTGCTGCACCTGCTGCATCTCGACGGCGACGCGGCCACCGTTCTCGGCGCCCTCGCGCTGGAGGACCAGGTCCGCCCCGAGGCCCGGGAGGCGATCGCCGAGCTGCGGGAGCAGGGCGTCGGCAAGATCGTCATGATCACCGGGGACGCCCGACCGGTCGCCGAGGCGGTCGCCGCCGACCTCGGCTTCCGTCCCGGCGTCGACGAGGTCTTCGCCGAGGTGCTGCCCGCCGACAAGGACGACGCCGTGGCCGACCTGCAAAGGCGCGGGCTGCGCGTGGCGATGGTCGGCGACGGGGTGAACGACGCCCCCGCGCTGGCCCGGGCCGACGTGGGCATCGCCATCGGCGCCGGCACCGACGTGGCGATCGAGTCCGCCGGGGTGGTGCTCGCCTCGTCCGACCCTCGGGGCGTCACCGGCGTGATCCGGCTGTCCCGGGCCTCGTACCGCAAGATGATCCAGAACCTGGGCTGGGCGGCCGGCTACAACGTCGTCGCCCTTCCGCTGGCCGCGGGCGTGTTGGCCTGGGCCGGGGTGACGCTCAGCCCGGCGGTCGGCGCGATCCTGATGTCCGCCTCGACGATCGTGGTGGCGCTCAACGCCCAACTGCTGCGCCGCGTGCGCCTGCGCCCCCGGGAGGAGTGAGCGGCGCGGGGCTCTCGCCGATCAATCGAATTGTCTTGACAGGAAAAACTGTCGGTGGGACGCTGTGGCCATGTTCGACATCGCAGTGATCGAGGACCCGGCGGCGGCCGAGGCGTCGCTGGACCCGATGCGGGCCCGGCTGCTGGCCGCGCTCGCCGAGCCGGCCTCGGCGACGATGCTCGCCGCCCGGGTCGGCCTGCCCCGGCAGAAGGTCAACTACCACCTCCGGGCGCTGGAGCAGCACGGCCTGGTCGAGCTGGTGGAGGAGCGCCGGAAGGGCAACGTGACCGAGCGGGTCATGCGGGCGACCGCGGCGTCGTACGTGATCTCGCCCGCGGCCCTCGCCGCCGTGCGGCCCGACCCGGCGCAGTCGCCGGACCGGCTGTCGGCGCGGTGGCTGCTGGCGCTGGCCGCCCGCCTCGTGCAGGACGTCGGCGCGCTCATCACCGGCGCCGAGCGGGCGAAGCAGCGGGTGGCGACGTTCGCGGTCGACGGCACCGTCCGGTTCGCCTCGGCGGCCGACCGGGCGGCCTTCGCCGAGGAGCTGGCGGCCACCGTCACCGCCCTGGTCGGCAGGTACCACGACGAGAACGCCCCCGGCGGCCGCGAGCACCGGGTGGTGGTCGCCCTGCACCCCGCCACCGACGCCGACGACAGCACCGCGAACGAGGAGCACTGACATGGGACACCACTTCGAGCTGCGCAAGGACGTCGAGCTGGCCGCCACGCCCGAGCAGGTGTGGGAGGCCATCGCCACCGGTCCGGGCATCGACTCATGGTTCATGGGCCGCAGCGAGGTCGAGCCGGGCGAGGGCGGCCGGACCCGCCTGACCATTGCCGGCCACGTCGAGGAGTCGACGATCACCGGGTGGGAGCCCGGCAAGCGGCTCGCCGACCGCACCGCGACGGCCCCCGACGGGACCTTCATGGCCACGGAATACCTCATCGAGGGCCGCGAGCGGGGCAGCACGACCCTGCGGCTCGTCCAGAGCGGCGTCCTCGGGGACGACTGGGAGACCGAGTACGAGGCGATGGGCATCGGCTGGGGCATGTACCTCGGGACGCTGGCCGCGTACCTCGCCCACTTCCCCGGACGGACCGCGACCCCCGTCTCGGCCTTCCGCCCGGGCGTCGGCGGCGCGGACCGGGTGTGGGCGGCCGTGGCAGACGCCCTCGGCGTCGCCGGTCCGCTCGCCGAGGGGCAGCGGGTCCGGTTCACCGTCGCCGGGCTGCCGCCGATCGAGGGCGTCGTCGACCTGGCCAACCTCCCGACCTACGTCGGTGTCCGCACCGCCGACGGGCTCTACCGTTTCCTCCACTCCGGTGCCGAGCGCGGTGACGCCCTGGTCCTCGGCCACCACGTCTTCGCCTCCGGGCAGGACCCGGCCCGCAGCGAGCGGGCCTGGCAGGACTGGCTGGCCGCCCTTCCCGTCGGCTGACCCGACGACGAGAACGCCCGGCGGACGGGCCCGGCCCGGACGCCCGGTGGACGGGGGATCCGGACGCCCGGCAGGCGGTGCCCGGTGGGAGCCGGGCCGGCCCCGCCGGGCGTCCGGGTGTGGTCAGGGCTGAGGACGAGGCGCCGGTGCGCGCCGATTACGGGATCACCGCCCTGGGCCGTACCCTGCTTCCGATCCGGCAGGCGATCACACACCGGGCCGGGACGCGCGCCGAGCAGGTTCATCGCGCCCCGCCCCGCGTGCGACCGCGGCGTCGCCGGCTGACCGTCGCGCTCCCACGCGGACGGGGTGTGGCCTGGGCAACACGGTCAGCCGGCGCTTGTTGCATCGGATTGGCAATTACGGAATGCTGGCGTTAGTGGCCGGCTGCCCCCGGCACGCGATGATCCAGACCATCGCCGGGGCGTCCGCCCGCTCGTGACCGTGGACCGCCGCGGGCACGGTCGGTCAGATCAGGACGCCGGCCCCGGCGTGACGTCGGGCGGTCGCGCGAAGAACAGACCCGGGAGCATGTGATGGGTACGCCTGTGTCCAAGCGCGTGGCGGCCGTGGCCGTCGCCGGTGTCCTCGCCGTGGCCGGCTGCTCCTCGCCGGCGACCACGTCGACGGGCGCGGCCGGCGCCGGCACGCTCGTCGTGGCGACGGCGGGTGAGCCGGACGCGTTGAACCCGGTGCTGAACTACGGCGTCGACGGCGGCTCCCTGATCTTCGACGGGCTGGTCGCCCGCGACGTCCGCAACGAGTTGGTGCCGGCGCTGGCCCGGGAACTGCCGACCGTGTCGGCGGACGGCAGGACGGTCACCGCGAAGCTGCGCGACGGCGTGCTGTTCCACGACGGCAGCCCGTTCACCGCCCAGGACGTGGTCTTCACCTACCAGGCGGTGCTGGACCCGAAGGTCGACTCGACGCTCCGCTCCGACCTGGACATGCTCGCCTCGGTCACCGCGCCCGACCCGTCGACCGTGGTGTTCACCCTGAAGTACGCCTACGCGCCCTTCCCGCAGCGGCTGGCCCTCGGGATCGTGCCGGCCAAGGCGCTGGCCGGGCAGGACATCAACAAGGCCGAGTTCAACCGCAAGCCGGTGGGCACCGGCCCGTACCGGGTGACGTCGTGGACCCCGGGCGACCGGCTCGTGCTCGCGGCCAACGAGAGCTACTGGGGCGGCAAGCCCGCCAACGGCGGCGTGGTGGTGGCGTTCGTCGCCGACGACAACGTCCGCGCGCAGCGGATGCGGGCGGGGGAGTTCGACGCGGCGGAGCTGGCGCCGAAGCTGACCACCGGCTTCGACGGGCAGGCCGGCTACCGGGTGCAGCGGGTGCCCACCGCCGACTACCGGGGCGTGATGCTGCCGATGGGCAACCCGGTCACCGCCGACCTCGCGGTGCGGCAGGCACTGAACGCGGCGGTGGACCGCGCGGCGATGGTCAACGGGCTGCTCGGCGGGGCGGGCGAGCCCGCGTTCGGGCCGGTCCCGCCGACGTCGGAGTTCGCCGAGCCGTCGATCGTCGGCAAACCCACCGCCGACCCGGCCGCCGCGAGCGCCGCCCTCGACGCCGCCGGCTGGAAGCCGGGCCCGGACGGAATCCGCGTCCGCGACGGCCGGCAGGCGGCGTTCGCCCTGATGTACCCGGCCACGGACAGCCTCCGCAAGGAACTCGCCCTCGCGGTGACCGCCGACGCGAAGAAGGTCGGCATCAAGATCACTCCCGAGGGCCTGACCTGGGACGCGATCACCCCCCGGATGAAGAGCGACGCGCTCGTCATGGGCTACGGCACGCCGTACGACCCGGACTTCGTCTCCTACAAACTGTTCGGCTCCGCCTTCGCCGGCCAGGGCTTCTTCAACCCCGGCTCCTACCGGTCGCCCGTGGTGGACAAGGCGTTGCAGGACGGCCGCGCCAACGCCGACCCGGCCGCCCGCAAGGCCGCGTACGCCACGTTCCAGAAGCAGCTCGCCACCGACATGCCGTGGGTGTTCCTCACCTACCTCCAGCACACCTACGTGGTGAAGGACGCCGTCGCCGGGGTGACCCCCCGGGTGGAGCCGCACGAGCACGATGTCGCCAACAGCCTCTGGTGGAACATCCACACCTGGACGAAGAAGTCGTGACGACGCCCGCCCCGACAGCCGCGCCGGCCCCGGCGAGGGCCACCCCCCGGCGCCGGACGCGCCGCATGGCGGGAGCCGGCACGGTGGTCCGCCGGCGGCTGCTGGTGGCCGTGCCGATCCTCGCCGCCACCAGCGTCGGCATGTTCGCCCTCGGCGCGGCCTCGCCCATCGACCCCGCCCAGCAGTACGCGGGCGCGGCGGCGTTCACCGCCAGCGAGGAGAACCTGGCGCAGATCCGCGCCAACTGGGGTGTCGACGACCCGCTGCCGGTGCAGTACCTGCGCTGGGTGGGCAACCTGCTCCAGGGTGACCTGGGCTGGTCCACGAGTCGCCACGAGCCGGTCACCTCCGTGCTCGCCGCCCGCGCCGGCTGGACCCTGCTGCTGGTCGGCGCCGCCCTCGCCCTCGTCCTCGTGGCGAGCCTGCTGCTGGGCACGCTGGCCGCGTACCGGCGTGGCGGCTGGTTCGACCGGGCGCTGCGCGCCACCGCGTACGCCGTGCAGTCGATGCCGGTCTTCTGGATCGGGCTGGCCGCGATCGCCCTGTTCGCCCTCACCCTCGGCTGGCTGCCGGCGGGCGGGCTCACCGACATCACCGCCACCGGCACCGATCCCGCCGACGTGGCCCGGCACCTGATCCTGCCGGTGGGCGTGCTGGCGATCGCCCAGACGCCGTGGTTCGTCCTGTTCATCCGGGACGCCGTCGCCGACAGCCTCCGCGACGACCACGTCCTCGCCGCCCGGGCCCGGGGCCTGCCCGGCCGCACCGTCCTGTTCGGCCACGCCCTGCGTACCGCGCTGCTGCCGTTCCTCACCCTCGTCGGCACCCACCTGCCGGAGCTGATCGGCGGCGCCGTCCTGGTGGAGACCGTGTTCTCCCTGCCCGGCCTCGGCGCGGTCACCGTACAGGGCGCGCTGGGCAGCGACTTCCCGCTGCTGGCCGCCACGACCCTGGCCACCACCGTCGTGGTGCTGGCCGCGAACCTCGGCACCGACCTCGCCTACGCCGCCGCCGATCCCCGGGTACGCCTCGATGACTGACCTCGCCCTGCCCCTGCGGGTCCGGCGGCCGAAGCCGCGTACGGGCCGGGTCGGCGCCACCCTCGCCTGGGCCGTGCTCGTCGGCGCGGGCCTGGCCTGCCTCCTCGCCCCCGTCCTCTGGCCGCTCGACGAGAGCGCGGTGGACCTGGCCCGGACCCGGCTCGCGCCCTCCTGGGCGCACCCGGCCGGCACCGACGACCTCGGCCGCGACGTGGCCCACCGCAGCCTCTACGGTCTGCGGGTCTCGCTGCTCGTCGGCGCGGTCGCCGCGCTCGTCGCCACCGTGATCGGGGGCCTCGTCGGCGCGGTGGCCGGCACCCTCGGCGGCTGGGTCGACCGCGTGCTGATGCGGGTGGTCGACACCATCGCGGCGCTGCCGCACCTGCTGCTGGGCATCTTCATCGTGGCGATGCTGCGGCCCAGCCTGGGCGCGGTGATCCTGTCGATCGGGCTGACGCACTGGCTCTCCACCGCCCGCATCGTCCGGTCCGAGCTGCTCAGCCTGCGCACCCGGCCGTTCATCGACGCCGCGATCTCCGGCGGCGCCAGCCGGGTCCGGGTGATCACCCGGCACCTGCTCCCGCACGTGCTGCCCCGGTTGGCGCTGGCCACCACGCTGATGGTGCCGCACGCCGTCTGGCACGAGACCGCGCTGTCCTTCCTCGGCCTCGGCCTGCCCCCGCACCTGGCCTCGATCGGCAACATGATCAACGACGGGCAGCGGTCCCTGTTGACCGGCGCCTGGTGGGCCAGCATCGTGCCCGGCCTGCTCCTCGTCGTCGTCACGCTGGCCCTGGCGGCCCTCACCGGCCGGTGGCGCGACCGCCTCGACCCGCGCGTACGAGCGGAGCTGAACCTGTGACCACCACCCGCGAGCCCGCCCCCGCCCCGGCCGGCACCGCCGACACCATCGCCCCGGCCGACAGCGCCGGCGTGGGTGGCGCCGCCGCCGACGGTCGGCCCGGCCTGCTGGAGGTCGACGGGCTGACCGTCCGCTTCCAGCTCCGCGACGCCGTCGTGCAGGCCGTCACCGACCTGCACCTGACCGTCCACCCGGGCGAGCTCCTGGCGGTGGTCGGGGAGTCCGGCTGCGGCAAGTCGGTGCTCGCGCACGCCCTGCTCGGCCTGCTCCCCGGCAACGCCACCGTCACGGGGCACGCCCGCCTGCGCCCGCCCACCGGGGCGCAGGTCGACCTGGTCGGCTGCTCCGAGCGCCACCTCGCCCGCGCCGTACGCGGTCGCGCGGTCGGGCTGGTGCCGCAGAGCCCCGCCACCGCCCTGACCCCCGTACGGACGGGCCGGCGGCTGCTGGAGGAGACCCTGCGCGCCCACGGGCACACCCGGCGCGAGGCGCCCGCGGCGGCCGAGCGGGTCGCCGCGGACGTCGGTCTCGACCCGGCCGACCTCGACCGCTACCCGCACGAGCTCTCCGGCGGCATGGCCCAGCGCCTGGCCACCGCCCTCGCCCTCGCTCCCGACCCGCCGCTGCTGCTCGCCGACGAGCCCACCACGGGCCTCGACCGGCCCCTGGTCGACCACACCCTCGACCTGCTGCGCCGCCGCTGCGACGCCGGCGGCGCCGTCCTGCTCATCACCCACGACCTGGCCGCCGCCCGCCGGGTCGCGGACACGGTCGCCGTCATGTACGCCAGCCGCATCGTGGAACGGCGGCCGACGGCCGAGTTGTTCGCGGCGCCCGCCCACCCGTACACCGCGGGTCTGCTCGACGCCCTGCCCGAGCGGGCCTTCCGGCCGGTCCCCGGCCATCCGCCGATGCTCACCGACCTGCCTCCCGGCTGCGCCTTCGCCCCGCGCTGCGACCGCGCCACCGACGTCTGCCGCACCCCGCCCGCGCCCTGCGCGGGCGCGCCGGGCCGGGTCGCCTGTCACCACCCGCTGACCCTCGGAGCGCCGGCATGACCAGCACCGCCGGCATGACCAGCACCGCCGGCATGACCAGCACCGCCGGGAGCGCCGGCATGACCAGCACCGCCCTCGCGGCCCACGAGGTCGCGGTCTCCTACGGCGGCCGGCGCGTCCTCGACGGCGTCGACCTGCGCGTCGCGCCCGGCGAGACGGTCGGCCTGCGCGGGCCCTCGGGCAGCGGCAAGTCCACCCTCGCCCGGGTGCTGGCCCTGCTGCACGCCCCCGAGGCCGGCCACGTCACCCTCGACGGCCACCGGGTGGCGGGCGCCCGGCACCGGGTGCCCGCCGCCGTCCGTACCCGCGTCGCGATCCTGTTCCAGAGCCCCCGCGCCGCCACCGACCCCCGGCTGGGCCTCGCCGACATCATCGCCGAACCGCTGCGCGCCACCGGCACGCCCGAGGAGCAGGCGCGGGCCCGGGCGGCGGAGCTGGCCGACCTCGTCGGCCTCACGCCCGACCTGCTCGCCCGCCGCCCGCACGCGGTCAGCGACGGGCAGTTGCAACGCGCCTGCCTCGCCCGCGCGCTCGTGCACCGGCCGGACTACCTGCTCTGCGACGAGGCCACCGCCATGCTCGACGCCTCCACCCAGGCGCACCTCGCGGCCGTCATCACCGACTACCAGCGGCAGCACGCCGCCGGGGTCCTGCTCATCACCCACGACCCGGCGCTGATGGCCCGCTGGGCCACCCGGGTGGTCGACCTGCCGACCGCCGCGCAGCCCTGACCGGCCGGCCCTCCCGCCTGCCCCCGGCGGACCGTCCCTGATGGTGTTCGTCACCGTGACTTCCGGGCCGGCCGGCGGCTAGGGTGACGCTGCCGTGGTGCTCGGGAAGCCGGTGCAAGACCGGTGCGGCCCTCGCCACTGTGATCGGGAAGTTCGCGGCCCTCGTCGTACGAGGTCACTGGGCGTAACCCGCCTGGGAAGGCCGGCCACGGACGCACCTCCCGTCAGCCAGGAGACCGGCCACGGCACTGCGATGACCCGTCCACGAGGTGTTGGAAGGCGGTCCCGATGCGCGTGCGCGCAGTGCGGTCCACCCTGTCCCGGCGCGTTGCCGCGCCCCTGTCCGTCCTCATCGTCCTGTTGGCCGGCTGTGCCACGGACGACCCGGCCACGACGCCCCCGCCGGCCGCCGCCCCGGTCGCGCTGACCAACTGCGGTACGCCGGTCACCGTCGCCGCCCCGCCCGAGCGCGCGGTGACCCTGAACCAGCCCGCCACGGAGATCATGCTGGCGCTCGGCCTCGCCGACCGCATGGCCGGCACGGCGTACCTGGACGACGCGATCCTGCCGGAGCACGCCGCCGCGTACGCCGCCGTGCCGGTGCTGTCGGACAAGTATCCGGCGAAGGAGAAGCTGCTGGAGGCCGCGCCGGACTTCGTCTACGCCTCGTTCCACAGCGCCTTCGGCGACGAGGGCGTCGGCGACCGCGCCGCGCTCGCGGGGCTCGGCATCGGCACGTACCTCTCGCCGGCCGGGTGCCCGAAGCAGCACCGGCCGGCGAAGCTGACCGTCGAGGACGTGTTCGCCGAGATCCGGGACGTGGCGGCCGTCTTCGGCGTGCCGGACCGGGCCGAGAAGCTCATCGCCGACCAGCGGGCACGGATCGCTACGGCCGCCGCCCGGATCGGCGGCGCGCGGGACGTGTCCGTGCTCTGGTGGGACGCCGGCACCGACGCCCCGAGCGTGGGCGCCTGCTGCGGCAGCCCCAACACGATCATGTCGGCGGTCGGGGTGGGCAACGTGTTCGGCGACCTCACCGGCGGCTGGGCCGACACCAGCTGGGAGGCGGTCGTGGACCGCGACCCCGACGTGATCGTGCTGATCGACGCGGGCTGGGACGCGGCCGCCGCGAAGCGGGCCTTCCTGACCCGCCACCCCGGCCTGAAGGAGCTGCCGGCGGTGGCCCGGCAACGGTTCGTCGTCATCCCGTTCTCCTCGACCTCCGCCGGGGTGCGCGTCGTGCTCGGCGTCGAGGCGCTCGCCGCGGGTGTGGCGCAGCTCCCCGCCGGGGCGGACCGCTGACCGCCGTGGCCCGCCGCGCCGGCCCCGGACCAGCTCGCCGCACCGCCCCCGACCGGACCCGCCGCACCGGCCCCGGGTCCGCCGACCGCGCCGCCCCCGCCGGAGTCCGTGCGCCCAGCCCGGTCGGCCTGGTGGTGCTGCTGGTCGCCCTGCTGGCCGGGCTGGTCGTGTCGATCGGGGTGGCCGTCACCGTCGGGCCGGCCGACATTCCCGTGTCGACGGTCTGGTCGGTCGTGGCCGACCGGCTGGGACTCCCGCACGCCGAGGTGCCGCTGCTGCGCGAGCACATCGTCTGGCGGCTGCGCCTGCCCCGGGTGCTCGGGGCCGCCGCCGTGGGAGGCGGGCTGGCGGCCGTCGGCGCGGTGATGCAGACCGTCACGCGCAACCCGCTGGCCGACCCGTACCTGCTCGGGGTCTCCTCGGGGGCGTCGCTCGGCGCGGTCGCGGTCCTCGTCCTGGGCTTCGGTGGCGGGGTCGCCGCGCTCACCGGGGGTGCCTTCGCCGGGGCGCTGGCCGCGTTCGCGGTCGTGGCCGCGGTGGCCGGCCGGCGGGCCGCGCTGGCCCCCACCAGGGTGGTGCTGGCCGGGGTGGCCGTCGCGCAGCTCTGCGGGGCGGCGACCTCGTTCGTCATCATCTGGGTCGCCGACCCGCACGCCACCCAGAGCATCACGTTCTGGCTCTCGGGCTCGCTGGCCCGCGTCGACTGGGCCGCCCTGGCCTGGGCCGCGCCGGTCCTGGCGGTCGTGCTCGCCCTGGTGGCGGCGTACGCCCGCACGCTCAACGCGTTCGCCTTCGGCGAGGACGCCGCGGCGACCCTCGGCATCCCCGTCACCCGGGTCCGGTGGCTGCTGCTGGTCGCCACCGCGCTGCTCACCGCGGCGCTGGTCGCCGTCAGCGGCGCGGTGGGCTTCGTCGGGCTGATCCTGCCGCACGCCGCCCGGTTCCTCACCGGGGCGGACCACCGGCGTCTGCTGCCCGTCGTCGTGCTCGCCGGGGCGATCTTCCTGGTCTGGGTGGACACCGCCGCGCGGACCCTCTTCGCGCCCCGGGAGCTGCCGGTCGGCGTGCTGACGGCCCTGCTCGGGGTGCCCGCCTTCGTGGTGCTGCTGCACCGCCGGAAGGTGCGTGGCTGATGCTCACCGTCACCGGCGTGTCCTGGTCCGTCGCGGCCCGGCGGATCCTCGACGACGTCACCTGCGCGGTGCCGGCGGGCAGCCTCGTCGGGCTGCTCGGCCCCAACGGCTGCGGCAAGACCACCCTGCTGCGGATCGTCGCCCGGCTCGCCGCGCCGGACGCCGGGCTGGTCACGGTCGGCGGCGACGACGTCGCCGCCCTGCCCCGGGTCACCCTGGCCCGCCGGACGGCGCTGCTCGCCCAGCACGCCGACACGGACCTGGACCTCACCGTCGGCGAGGTGGTGCTGCTCGGCCGTACGCCCCACCGCGGCTCCCGCTGGTCCGACAGCGGCGCCGACCGCGCCGCGGCGGCCGACGCGCTGGCCCGGGTGGACCTGGACGGGTACGCCGGGCGCCGCTGGCACACCCTCTCCGGCGGCGAGCGGCAGCGGGTGCAGCTGGCCCGGGCGCTGGCCCAGCAACCGCTGCTGCTGTTGCTCGACGAGCCCACCAACCACCTCGACATCGGCCACCAGCTGCACCTGCTGCACCTGGTCCGCCGCTCGGGGATCACCACCCTGGCCGCGCTGCACGACCTCAACCTGGCCGCCATGTTCTGCGACGCGGTGGTCGTCCTGGCCGCCGGGCGGGTCGTCGCCGCCGGTACGCCCGCCGAGGTCCTCACCCCCGGGCTGCTCGCCGACGTCTACGGGGTGCGGGCCGACGTGGTGACGCACCCGGGCACCGGACGGCCCGCCATCACCTACCACCCGCCCGCGCCATGACCGTCGCAATGGGCTGCCTCGTCACCGTGTGCCGCGACTGCTGCTGTGGCAGCACCCGCAAGCACCCGTCCGTCGACCACGACGCGCAGCGGCGGCGGCCTCAGCGCGGGCGGTCGTCGCCGGGGCCGCCGGGATCGGTGCGGCCGGCGGCGGCCAGGAAGGAGTTGTAGCGGGCCAGGTCGTCCGGCTCGCCGGTGGCCTCGGCGCGGGCGGCGGCGCGGTCGAGGCGGGCCTGTTCGCGCCGGTCGGCGCGAATCCACTGGCGGACCAGCACGACCAGGACGACCGCGGCGGGGATCTCCCCGAACGCCCAGGCGATGCCCGCGCCCAGCCGCTGGTCCTCCATCAGCGACGACGCCCACTCCGGATGGACGGCGACGTACCAGTCCGGGGCGATGAGGCTGGTGGTCTGCATCAGCACGAGGCCGAAGAAACCGTGCGCCATCATCGACGCGAGGTGGATGATCACCAGGAGGGGGTGGGCGAGCCTCGGCCGGCCCGGGTCGACCCCGATGAGCACCCAGAACAGCAGGTACCCGGCGACCACGAAGTGGGTGAGCATGGCCAGGTGCCCGAGGTGGGAGCGCATCAGCGTGCCGAGCAGGTCGCTGAGGTAGAGACCGAAGAGGCTGCCGACGTAGATACCCAGGGCGACCAGGGGGTGGGTGAGCAGCCTCGCGGGCCGGCTGTGCAGCGCCAGCAGCAGCCACTCCCGGGCCCCACGGACCTGCGGGTCGGTGGGGCGACGCAGGGCGCGCAGCGCGAGGGTGACCGGGGCGCCGCCGACGAGCAGGATCGGCACCAGCATCGACAGCACCATGTGCTGCACCATGTGGGCGCTGAACAGCACGTACGCGTAGCGGGCCACGCCCAGGTTGGTGACGGCGGCCAGCAGCAGCAGACCGGCCGACCAGCTCGCGGTCCGGGCCAGCGACCAGCGGTGCCCGGCCCGGTGCAGCCGCCACACCCCGGCCAGGTAACCGCCGATGCCGAGGACGGTGAGGGTCAGGAAGAACATGTCCGGCAGCGGCTGGCCCACCAGGCGTTCCGGGGTCGGGGCGGCGGGCATCGGGAAGCCGAGCAGCTCGGTGATGGGATCGGCGTCGAGGGGGTCCTGCGCCACCGGGGTGGGGCTGCGGGACAGCGCCACGGCCAGCCCGACGGTGGCGGCGAACACGACCACCTCGCCGGCGGCCAGCCGGGCGAACGCGCCGCGCCGGCCCGCGCGTAGGGCCGGCAGGGTCCGCGACCGGTGCGCGGCGCCCAGGGTGCCCAGGACCGCCAGGGCGACAAGCTTGCCGAGGACCAGCCAGCCGTACCGGGACTGCCAGAGCTGGGCCACGTCGCCGAGGCGTACGGCGGCGTTGGCCGTTCCGCTCACCGCGACGGCCACGAAGCAGCCCAGGGCGAGGCGGCCGTACCGGTCGGCGGCGTCGGCCAGCTGCCGGCTGCGGCGGACCATCAGCAGCGCCACCAGCCCGCCGACCCAGAGGGCGGCGGCCAGCACGTGCAGGGCGAGGCTGGACACGGCGATCTGGTGGTTGCCCGCCCCGGCGGCGTGCCCGGTGAACGCCGGCGGCAGCACCCCGACCAGCGCGATCAACGCCGTCGCGGCGGCGAGCCCGCGCGAGACGCCCACCCGGGCCAGCAGCGCCACGGCCAGCGCCAGCCCCGCCTGGAGCAGCAGCGCCCGCCCCTGCGAGATCGAGGAGGCGAAGCTGACCACGATGGGGACGCCGAGTTCGTCCACCGGGACGCCGAGCAGGTCCGAGACCGTCAGCACGATCAGCGTCACCGCGGTCACCGCCCAGCCCGCCGCCGCCGCGCCCGCGCGGCGCAGCAGCAGCCAGCCGTACGCCGAGACGCTGCGCCCGTCGCCGGGCAGCAGGAAGGCCGCCGTCACCACCATCCCGACCGTCAGGGTGGCGAGGCCGTCGGCGAGCAGCCGGACCACGGGCAGCGCCCACGTGGTGACCGGCCCCGGGTCGGGCAGCCCGGGGATCGCGACCGCGAGCGCGTCGCCGGCACGCAGGCCGAGCAGGAGTACGGCCACCGCCGACGCCACGGCCGCGACGGGTACGAGCCACCCGCCACGCCCCCGGGAGCCGGGACGGCGGCCGGGGCCGGGCGTGCCCGCGACCGGGGCGGCCGGGGCGACGGCGGCAAGCTGGTCGTCCACGTCGGCGTCACCGGCCGCCGTCGTCGCCACGGGGTCGGCGCCCGGGCCCCGGGCGGGGTGGGCGGGGCGGGAGGTGGTGTCTGGCACGTCGGTGTCCCTTGGGTTCGGGGAGGGCGGCGGTTCGCGCCCGGTGGGCGGCCCGGGGCTTCGAGGGCCGGGGGTGCTGCCGGTCAGCGGGTCTCGCGCCGCCGCCGCAGCAGCAGCGCGGCCCCGCCGAGGACGGCCACCAGGACCCCGGCGGCCAGCAGCACGGCGCCCGTCCCGGGGCCGCCCGAGCCGGTCGCGGAGGCGGCGGCGGGGCCGACCGACGCGGCGGCGGACGGGGCGACGGCGGCCGACGGCGGCGTGGCGGTCGGCGCGGCCGACGGCGGGGTGGCGGTCGCCCCGCCGTCGGTGTCGACGCCGCCGGCGACGGTGAACCGGTACGACCCCTGCACGGGATGCCCGTCGGCGGAGACGATCCGGTAGGCCACGGTGTAGGTGCCCTCGCCCAGCGTCTCGTCGACCGTCACCGTGCCCTTCGTCCCGTCGACGGTGGGCGCACCGGTGGGGACCTTCCGCCGGGCGGCGTCGGTCAGCGCGATGGTGGTGAAGGCCGGGTCGAGCCGCTGCGCGAACTCCAGCGTGACCCGCGTCGGCGGCGTCGTCAGGCGGTCGCCCTCGGCGGGGCTGGCGGCCCGCAGCGTGTTGTGCGCGGCGGCGGGGGCGGCCGGTACGAGCAGCAGCGCGGCGGCGGCCAGCGTGGCGGCGACGAGGGCCGCGGCGGTCGGGCGGCGGAACCGGGTGTGCATGTCTGGTGCTTCTCCTGATTGGTGGTGGTCAGCCGAGCGGCTGGCGGCCGAGCCAGCCGCCCGCGGGGCAGCCGGGCGGAAAGTCGGGAAAGCCGACTCGGCGGGTGCCTCGGCCGGAGTCGGGTCAGGCCGCGCGGCGGTCGGAGACCCGCGCGGAGCCGGGATACGGCGACGGGAGCAGCCGCAGCCCCGGCGACTCCGTGGGCTCGTCGGCGGGCAGGCTCCAGCGGGGCTCGTCCGGACGACTGCGCTGCGCCGGGCCGTCCGGGCGCAACCCGGGGCGGGACAGGGCGACGACGATGACGTAGCCCGCGAGCAGGAAGCCGTGGGTGACCAGCCGGGCGGTGTCCACCCGCCCGGTCAGCAGGTCGTTGACCGACAGCAGCGCCAGCATGCCGACGAAGGCGCTCAGCATCGGCACCAGCCCGGTCGGCGGCGTGCGCCGGGCCGCGACGAAGAGGAAGCCCGCGCCCACGGCGACGTTCCATGCCGCCGACTCGTGCCACAGGTGCCCCGACATCAGTCCGCCGGCCGCCGCGTGCGCGTGCGCGCTCGCCGTGCCGCGTCCGATCTGCGCCAGGCCCAGCACGAGTTGCAGTGCCCCGACCAGACCCAGGACGGCCCGCAGGGTGAGCACGAGCCGCTCCCGCCGGCGATGCGGAGCCGGGGTGGGCAGCGCGCCGAGGATGACGTCGGTGCGGTCGTCACCGGCGACGGCGACCGACAGCCGGGCCCGGCGGGTCACCGCCGTGGCCCGGTCGTACCACGTCCGGCAGCCGCCGCAGCCGGTCAGGTGGGCCGCCACCGCCGTCCGCTCGGCAACGGTCTCCTCTCCGTCCAGCTGCGCCGACAGCACCTCACGCCACTGCTCACACCCCATGTACCGGTAGTCGTCCCGGACCCGCCGTTGGTTCCCGCGCAGTTTCGTTAACCATCGCCTTCCCGCAGGTCAGGGCGGGCAGGCAACTCAGCCGGTGGCGTCGCCGCCCCGGCCCGCGTCCGGCTCCGACCAGCTGTGCAGAGCGGTGACCAGGTCCTCCCGGGCCCGCGCCACCCGGGAACGGATGGTGCCCACCGGGCAGCCGCACACCTCCGCGGCCTCGGCGTAGGACAGGCCGAGAACCTGGGTGGCGACGAACGCCTCCCGCCGGTCCCTGGGCAACGCCGCGATGAGGCGTTCGAGCACGACCTGCCGGTCGAAGCCGCTGCGCGCCGGGTCGGGGACGTCGTACCCGTCCGGCATCGGCACCGTGCGCGGCCGTGACGTCACGGCGCGGACGTGGTCCGCCGCGACCCGGCGGGCGATGGCGAGCAGCCACGTCCGCGTCGAGGAGCGCCCGGCGTACGACGGCAGCGACCGCATCGCCCGCAGAAAGGTCTCCTGGGTCAGGTCGTCCGCCTCGCGGGGCGCGACCAACGCGGCGAGGAAGCGGCGGACCTGCTGCTGGGTCGCCCGGACGAAGCAGGCGGCGGCCGTCCGGTCACCCCGGCCGGCGGCCAGCGCCCACGCGGTCAGCTCCGCGTCGTCAGCCATCCGGCACCTCCGTGTCGGGCCGCCGAGGGCGGGTGCCCGACGACAATCACGACAGGTCGTAGTAGTGACTGGTCGGTAGCGTACCGCAGGCGGCCCGGTGGTGGCCCTCCCCGACGTCCCGGCTCCGGGTGCCACCGCGCCCGTCGCCGGGGCCTGTCTAGCATGGACGGCCCCCGCCCGACCGTCGAAGCAGGCAGCCCATGACCGGTACGGTTTTCGAGAACGCCCGGATCCACACCCTCGACCCCGCCCGTCCGCACGCCGAGGCGATGCTGGTACGAGGCGAGCGGATCGTCGCCGTCGGAGACCTCGACGAGTGCCGCGACCGCGCCGGCGCCGGGGCGCGCCGGGTCGACCTCGCCGGGATGGCCGTGCTGCCCGGGCTGATCGACAGCCACCTCCACTCGGCGCTCTACGTACGCGGCCTGGAGCAGGTGGACCTGCGCGGCACGACGAGCCTCGACGAGGCGTTGACGCGGATCGGGCGGCACGCCGCCACCCTGTCGCCCGACGCCTGGCTCTTCGGGGGCCGCTGGGACAGCCACAAGTGGGACCGGCCGGTGCAGCCGACCCGGGCCGACCTGGACCGCGTCTGCCCGGACCGGCCCGCCGTGCTGCCCAGCATCGACGGGCACACCACCTGGGTCAACACGGCCGCCCTCCGGCGGCTCGGCATCGACGCCGACACCCCCGACCCGGTCGGCGGGCAGATCGTCCGCGACGAACGCGGCGAGCCGACCGGCATCCTGCGGGAGGCGGCGGGGGACGCGGCGTACGACGTCATGCGCTCCTCGCTCGCCGGCGACCTGGTCGCGCAGCTGCGTACCCACCTGCCCCGACTGCTCTCCGTCGGCCTGACCAGCATCCACGACCTCGACGGTCAGGACTGCCGGGCCGCCTACGAGACCCTGTACGCCCGGGGCGAGCTGCCGCTGCGGGTGCACAAGTCGATCCCGTCGACCGCGTTGGACGAGGTGATCGACCGGGGCTGGGCGACCGGCGACGGGGACCGCTGGCTCAGCACCGGCCCGGTCAAGATCTTCACCGACGGGGCGCTCGGCTCGCACACCTGCCTGATGACCGAGCCGTACGACGGCGAGCCGCACAACCACGGCATCGCGGTCACCCCGGCGGAGGAGTTCGAGCGGCTGGTGGCGAAGGCGGCCGGGGCCGGCATCGCCGTCGCGGCGCACGCCATCGGCGACGCGGCGAACCAGATGGTGCTGCGGGCGTACGCCAACTGGCAGGAGTCGGCGCGCACCAACCCGACCGTCGCCGGGGCGGTACGGCGGCTGCGGCACCGGATCGAACACACCCAGCACCTGCGCCCGGCGGACGTGCCGTTGCTCGCCCGGCTGGGCGTGACCGCCTCGATGCAGCCCACCCACTGCACCAGCGACATCCCCCTGACCAGCCGGATGCTCGCCGGCCGGGACCTCGCCTCGTACGCCTGGCGCAGCCTGCTGGACGCCGGCGCGACGGTGGCGTTCGGCTCGGACGCCCCGGTGGAGGACCCGGATCCGTTCTTCGGCATCCACGCCGCGGTGACCCGGCAGCAGCCCGGCGGCACCCCGCCCGGCGGCGTGGACCCGCACGAGCGGGTGGACCTCGACACGGCGCTGCGCTGCTTCACCGAGGCCGGCGCGTACGCCTCCTACGAGGAGCACCTCAAGGGGCGGCTGACCCCGGGGATGCTCGCGGACTTCATCGCGCTGCCCACCGACCCGTACCGGGTCGAGCCGGCGGCCCTGCGCGACCTCACGGTGGCGCTCACCGTGGTCGGCGGGGTCGTGCGCTGGCAGCGCTGACGGGACCCGCCGCCCGCTGACCGGGGCCGGCCGCCGCCCGCCGGGGCGGGGCCGGCGGTCAGGCGGGCGGCGCGGCCCGTGCCGGCGGGCATGGTGAACACGGCGACGTCGCGGGGCGCGGGCACGTGGGCGACCGCGCGCTCCTCGCGGCGTCGCCTGGCCCAGGCCAGCAGCGGTACGGCGGCCAGGCTCGCCACGGAGGCGCCGAGCGCCCACGGATCGGCGCGGTGCCCGGGTACGACGGGAACGACCACGGACGCCGCCAGCAGGACGGCCGTCCAGGCGGAGACCAGCGCCGCCACCCGGGGGCGGGTGGACACGCCGAGCAGCCCCGGGAGCAGCACCCAGCGGAGCGGCGTGCTCACCTCGGCCACACCCATCACGAGGGCGTTGCCCATCGCCCCGGCGAGCGCCGTCCGGGTCGACACCAGCACCCGCTCCGCATCGTCCCACCCATCCGTCGTCTTCGATCTCCGGCAGTCGTCCGTCGTGCCCGGACGCGCGTCGTCCGCCCTGCTCGCCGGGCCGCCAGGGTATCCGGAGGGTGGAGGGTCACCTCCTGATCATGATAGGCGGGAGTGCGGGCGGCGACGCCGTCACATCGATCGCCGTGAACCCTTGCGCGAGGTCGACGACCGGTCGGCGGGCGCGGGCACGCCGCCGGCCCGGTATCGCCAATATGCGGATTCACTCCTTACCGGTTAGGGTTGGCTAACCGGCTGTCGAACTCTGGGGAGGGTATGTGCTGGTTCTGGTGGCGGTCCACGCACTCACAGCCGTGATCGCCCCGGGACTGATACGTATCTGGGGGCGACGGGCCCTCTACCTGGTGGCCCTGGCCCCGGCCGCGACCCTGGTCTGGGCGCTGACCCGGACCGCGACGGTCCGCTCCGGCACCCCGGTCGTCGAGACGGTCACCTGGGTCCCGCAGCTCGGCCTGGAGATCGCCCTACGGATGGGCACCCTGGCCTGGCTGATGGTGGTGCTCGTCGGCGGCGTCGGGGCGTTGGTGCTCGCCTACAGCGCCCGTTACTTCCGCTCCGACGACCCGCGCCTGGGCCGCTTCGCGGCCGTCTTCGTCGCCTTCGCCGGGGCGATGCTCGGCCTGGTGGTCTCCGACGACCTGCTGCTGCTGTACGTGTTCTGGGAGCTGACGACCGTCCTCTCCTACCTGCTCATCGGCAGCGACCCCACCAGACGAGCCAGCCGGCGCGCCGCCATGCAGGCGTTGCTGGTCACCACCCTGGGCGGCCTGGCGATGCTCGCCGGGTTCGTCATGCTCGGCCAGCACGCCGGCACCTACCGCTGGTCCGAGATCGCCACGGACCTGCCCGGCGGCGGCTACCTGGCCGTGGCCCTGGTGCTGATCCTGCTCGGCGCGCTCAGCAAGTCGGCGATCTTCCCCTTCAGCTTCTGGCTGCCCGGCGCGATGGCCGCGCCCACCCCGGTCAGCGCCTACCTGCACGCCGCGGCGATGGTCAAAGCCGGGGTGTTCCTCGTCGCGCTGATGGGACCGGCCGTGGCCGGGGTCACGCCGTGGCGTCCGGTGCTGCTGGCCGGCGGGCTGATCACCATGTTCCTCGGCGGCTGGGCGGCGCTGCGACAGGCCGACCTGAAACTGCTGCTGGCCTACGGCACGGTCAGTCAGCTCGGCCTGCTGATGGTCATCCTCGGCGCCGGCACCCGCGACACCGCGCTCGCCGGCGCGGCGATGGTGCTGGCGCACGCGCTGTTCAAGTCCACCCTGTTCCTCGTCGTCGGGATCGTCGACCACGTCGCCGGCACCCGTGACCTGCGCGAACTCAGCGGCCTCGGGCGGCGGGCGCCGGCGCTCGCGGTCGTGGCCGGCCTCGCGGCGGCCTCCATGGCCGGCCTCCCGCCGATGGCCGGATTCGTCGCCAAGGAGGCGGCGGTCGAGGCGTTCCTGCACGGCGGCACCGCCGACCTGGTGGTGCTCGCCGGCGTGGTGCTCGGCTCGGCGCTGACCGTGGCGTACACGCTGCGCTTCGTCTGGGGCGCGTTCGCCACCAAAGGCGACGTGCCCGCCACCCAGCCCGGGCCGGTCCGGTGGCCCTTCCTCGCGCCGGCCGTCGTGCTCGCCGCCGCCGGCCTGGCGGTGGGGCTCCTCGCGCCCGCCGTCGACAAGGTCCTCGCCCCGTACGCGGACCTGTACCCGAGCGCCGAGCCCGGCTACCACCTCGCGCTGTGGCACGGGCCGACCCTGGCCCTGGGCCTGTCGGCGCTGGCGGTCGCCGGTGGCGCGGGGCTGTTCCTCCTGCGGCACCGGGGGCGGCTGGGCCGGGCGGCCCGCCTGCCCTTCGACGGGGCCGCGGTCTACGACCGGCTCATCGGCGGGGTGGACCGGCTCGCGGTGGAGCTGACCGGCGCCACCCAGCGGGGATCCCTCCCGTTCTACCTCGGCGTCATCCTGCTGGTGTTGATCGCCTTGCCGGGTGGGGCGCTGCTGGCCGGGATGCCCTGGCCGCAGCGGTTCCAGCTGTGGGACACCCCGTTGCAGGCCGTCGCCGCCGCGGTGGTGATCGTGGCCGCAGTGGCCGCCGCCCGCGCCCGGCGCCGACTGACCGCGATGATCCTCGTCGGCGTCGCCGGCTACGGCACCGCGCTGCTGTTCATCCTGCACGGCGCCCCGGACCTGGCCCTGACCCAGTTCCTGGTGGAGACCGTCACGATCGTCATGTTCGTACTGGTCCTGCGCCACCTCCCTGCCAAGTTCTCCGAGCGGCCCATCCGGTCCAGCCGGCGCGGTCGCGTCGCGCTCGGCGTCGCCGTGGGCGTGGTCACCGCCGGCATGGCGTACGTCGCGGCCGGAGCGCGGACCGCCACCCCGATCTCCGTCGACTTCCCCGACGAGGCCGTCTCCTACGGCGGCGGCAAGAACATCGTCAACGTGACCCTGGTCGACATCCGGGCCTGGGACACCATGGGCGAGATCGCCGTCCTGGTGGTGGCCGCCACCGGCGTGGCCAGCCTCATCTTCCGTCACTCCCGGGACCTCGACCTGCGCAGGGGCATCCCCGGCGTCGGCCGCACCGAGTCGGCGCGGCCCCGCTGGCTCACCACCGGCGCCACCACCCGCCAGCAGTCGGTCATCCTCCAGGTCGTCACCCGGCTGCTGTTCCACGCCATCGTGCTCTTCTCGATCTACCTGCTCTTCTCCGGGCACAACGCCCCCGGCGGCGGCTTCGCCGCCGGGCTGGTGGCCGGGCTCGCGCTGGCCGTGCGCTACCTGGCGGGCGGGCGCACCGAACTCAACGGGGCCGCCCCCGTCGACGCCGGCGCGGTGCTCGGCGCGGGGCTGTTCGTCGCGGTCGGCACGGGCGTCGCCGCGATGCTGCTGGGCGGGGAGTTCCTCCAGAGCGCCCTGCTGGACCTGCACCTGCCGGTCCTCGGCCACGTCCACTTCGTCACGTCGGTCTTCTTCGACGTCGGCGTCTACCTCATCGTGGTCGGCCTGGTCCTGGACATCCTGCGCAGCCTGGGCGCGGAGATGGACCGCCAGCAGGAGACCGACCAACGCGAGACCGAACAGGCCGACGACCGGACGAAGGAGCTGGTGTGAACCCGAACCTGACCTACGTCCTCGTGGTCGGTGTCCTCTTCGCCGCCGGGGTGACGCTGCTGCTGGAACGCAGCCTCACCCGGGTGCTGATGGGCGTCATCCTGCTCGGCAACGGCGCCAACCTCCTGCTGCTCACCGGCGGCAGGGCCGGCGGGCCGCCGATCGTCGGCACCACCGCCGAGGGGGACATGAGCGACCCGCTGCCCCAGGCCATGGTGCTGACCGCGATCGTCATCACCCTCGGCATGACCGCGTTCCTGCTCGCCCTGGCGTACCGCAGCTGGCACCTCAACGGGCACGACGAGGTGCAGGACGACGTCGAGGACCGCCGCATCATGGAGCTGGCCGACCGGGACGAGGGACCGGGCACCGCCGACACCGACGCCGGAGACGGTGACGGCGACGTCGCCCTGGTCACCGTGCCCGCCGACGACGCCACGGCGAGCCCGGCCGGGGACGCGGGGAGGGGCCGATGACCTGGCTCGTACCCCTGCCGGTGGTGATGCCGCTGCTCGGCGCGGCCCTGACGCTGCTGCTCGTCGGCCGGCCCCGCGCCCAGCGCTGGGTCAGCCTCACGGTCCTCGCCGCCACGGTCGCCGTGGCGGCCACGCTGCTGGTCCGCTCCTCCGTCGACGGGCCGCTGGTCGTCGAGGTCGGCGGCTGGGTGGCGCCGCTGGGCATCGTCCTGGTCGCCGACCAGCTCGCCGCGCTCATGCTCGTCGTCTCCGCCGCCGTCACCCTCTGCGTGCTGGTCTACTCGATCGGGCAGGGCACGGCCGACGGCAACGAGGAGACGCCGCTGTCGGTCTACCACCCGACCTACCTCGTGCTGACCGCCGGCGTGTGCAACGCCTTCCTCTCCGGCGACCTGTTCAACCTCTACGTCGGCTTCGAGATCCTGCTGGTGGCCAGCTACGTGCTGCTGACCCTGGGCAGCACGGAGACCCGGATCCGGGCCGGCACCACGTACGTCGTGGTCAGCCTGCTCTCGTCGCTGATCTTCCTGGTCGCGATCGGCCTGGTCTACGCGGCGACCGGCACGCTCAACCTGGCCCAGCTCGTCGACCGGCTCGACGCGCTGCCGGACGACCTGCGGCTGGTGCTGCAGGGGATGCTGCTGCTCGCCTTCGGCATCAAGGCGGCCGTGTTCCCGCTGTCGGCCTGGCTGCCGGACAGCTACCCGACCGCCCCGGCCCCGGTCACCGCGGTCTTCGCCGGCCTGCTCACCAAGGTCGGCGTGTACGCGATCATCCGCACCGAGACGCTGCTGTTCCCCGGCGGGCGCACCGCCGACCTGCTGCTGGTGGTGGCGGTGCTGACGATGGTGGTGGGCATCCTCGGCGCGGTCGCCCAGTCCGACGTCAAACGGCTGCTGTCGTTCACCCTCATCAGCCACATCGGTTACATGCTCTTCGGCGTCGGCCTGAGCACCTCCCTCGGACTCTCCGCGGCGATCTTCTACGTGGTGCACCACATCACCATCCAGACGACCCTGTTCCTCGCCGCCGGCCTCGTCGAACGCCGTGGCGGGAGCACCGCCCTGGACCGGCTCGGCGGGCTGGCCCGGCTCTCGCCGCTGCTGGCCGTGCTGTTCTTCGTACCCGCGCTCAACCTCGCCGGCATCCCACCGTTCTCCGGTTTCCTCGGCAAGCTCGGCCTCGTCCAGGCCGGCGTGGACGACGGCGGCGCGCTGGCATGGACGCTCGTCGCCGGCGGGCTGCTCACCAGCCTGCTCACCCTCTACGCCATCGCCCGCGTGTGGAACCTGGCCTTCTGGCGTGCCCCGCACCCGGACATGCCGGACGCCGACGACGCCGTCCGGGCCGCCCGCACCGACGGCGCCGAGCAGCCGCGCCGGGCACCGGATCCCGAGGGGTCGGGCGCCGTGCTGCCCCGGCTGATGATCGGGTCGACCGCCGCCCTGGTGGTGCTGGGTCTGGCGCTGACCGTGGTGGCCGGGCCGCTGTTCGACATCAGCACCGACGCCGCCGACGACCTGCTGCGCCGGACCCCGTACGTCGAGGCCGTGTTCCCGGACGGTGCCCCGTGACCAGTGACCGGACGAATCCGACGGGCCCCACCGGGCCGGCGAACCCGCCGCTGACGCGCGGGGCCCGCCGGCACAACCGGATCGTCGCCGTGACCGGGCTGACCAGCGTCTGGGTGCTGCTGTGGGGCACCCTCTCCTGGGCCAACCTGATCAGCGGGCTGGTGCTCTCCGTCGTGCTGCTGGCGGTGTTCCCGCTGCCGCCGGTGACCTTCGCCGGGCGGATCCGCCCCGTGCCGCTCGCGCGGTTCTGGGTGCGGTTCCTGCGGGACCTCGTCGTCGCCTCCGCCCAGATCGCCTGGCTGGCGATGCGGATCGGGCACCCCCCGCTCAGCGCGATCATCGCCGTGCCGCTGCGGGTCAACACCGACCTCAACCTCACGCTGACCGCCGAGGCGCTGTCCCTGGTGCCCGGCAGCCTCATCATCGAGGCCGACCGGACGACCGGCACCCTCTACGTGCACGTCCTCGGCGTCCGCAGCCGCGAGGAGGTGGAGCGGTTCCGGCAGGGCGTGCTCGACCTCGAAGCGCGGATCGTCGCCGCCATCGGCTCGCCCGACGAACTGCGCCGCGTGACGCAACCCCACGCCGCCGGCCCCTCGGAGCCGGCCCACCCGGAAGGGGTACCCAGTTGACCGTCGTCGCCGTGACCGTCGTCGCGCTGCTCGCCGTGGCCGTCGGACTGACCCTCGTCCGCATCATCCGCGGACCGTCCATCCTCGACCGCGCCGTCGCCACCGACGTCCTGCTCGCCGTCGTCGTCGCCGCCATCGCCACCGAGGCCGCCTACAGCCGCGACGCCACGGCGCTGCCCGTGCTGGTCGTCCTCGCCATTCTCGGGTTCGTCGGCTCGGTCAGCGTCGCCCGGTTCGCCGCCCGGAGGAACGACAAGTGACGCTCGACGCCGTCCTCGACGTCACCGCCGGCGTCTGCCTGATCGCCGGCGCGCTGCTCTGCGTCGCCGCCGGGGCGGCGCTGCTGCGCTTCCCCGACCTGCTCGCCCGGATGCACGCGGCGGCCAAGCCCCAGGTGCTCGGCCTGCTGCTCGTCCTGCTCGGCTGCGCGCTGCGCCTGCGTACGGGGGTGGACATCACCACCCTCGTGCTCGTCGGCGCCTTCCAGCTCGCCACCGCGCCCGTCGCGGCGCACATGGTGGGCCGGGCCGGCTACCCGCACGACGAGATCCGCCGCGACCTGCTGATCACCGACGAGCTCGCGCCCCACCTGGACCGCATCAGCTCCGGTCGCTCCTGACCGCGGGCCGCGGCGGCTCTGCGGGGCCGTCGAGACGTTCGGTCGCCTCGACGTCGCCTTCAACAACGCCGGCGTCGAGCCGCCCGTCACGCCCGCCGCCGACATCACCGAGGACGACTGGGACCGGACCGTCGCGATCAACCTGCGCGGCGTGTTCCTGTGCATGAAGCACGAGATCCCGCTGCTGCTCCAGCACGGCGGTGGCGCGATCGTGAACACCTCCTCCGGAGCCGGGGTCGTCGGCATCGCGGGACAGGCCGCCTACACCGCCGCCGAGCACGGCGTCGTCGGGCTCGCCAGGTCCGCCGCCCTCGACTACGCCCGTTCCGGCGTACGCATCAACGCGGTCTGCCCCGGCATCGTGGCCACCGAGATGATGGACCGCTTCACCGGCGGCACTTCCGAAGGACGCGACCGCGTCATCGCCCAGGAGCCGATGGGACGCACGGGCACCGCCGACGAGATCGCCGCAGCCGTGCTCTGGCTCTGTTCGGACGCCGCGGCCTTCGTCGTCGGCCACGCCATGGTCATCGACGGCGGACAGACCGTCGGGCCGGCATGAGTCCGGGGCCACGGCCTTCGCCGGACCCGCGAGGTGAGGACGGCTCGCCCCGAGCCGGCGCCGTCCGGCCGCAGCGTTCCCTCCACGGGCGCGGTTCCCGCTCGGTCACCATCACCGCCTTGAGCGGCTGGTCTCTAGGAAGCCTGGCGGACCGGCATGTCGGCCCGCCAGACGTCGGCCAGGTCGCTGAGGGGGACGTCGAGGGCCTGGCTGAGGCCGACCACGGTGCCGAACGCCGGTGCGGGAAGGCGGCCCGCCTCGATCTTGCGCAGCGTCTCGGGGGAGATGCCGGCTGCCAGGGCCACCTCGACGAGGCTGCGGCCCGCCCGCGCGGCCCGGAGGGCAGCTCCGAGTCGCTGGCCCGCTGCGATCTGTTCGGCGGTGAGTGGTTGGCGCACCATGCCAGCAGGATACCCCCGGGGCGTCCCGACCTGGCGTGGTATAAAAATACCGCACAGGGAGAGGGAGGCTGTCGTGATCGAACTCAAGTCCGCCGAGGAGATCGACCGGATGGCGGTGGCCGGCCAGTTCGTCGGCGAGTTGCTCGCCGAGCTGAGTGGTGTCGCCGCGGTCGGCGTCAACCTGATGGACCTCGAACACCACGCCCGCCGCCGGATCGCCGAGCGCGGTGCCGAATCCTGCTACTGGGACTACGCCCCTTCGTTCGGCCGCGGCCCGTTCCGCAACGTGCTGTGCCTGTCGGTCAACGACGCGGTCCTGCACGGCCTGCCGCACGACTATGTCCTGCGCGACGGTGACCTGCTCAGCATCGACATGGCGGTCGGCATCGACGGCTGGGTCGCCGACTCCGCGCTCTCCGTCGTCGTCGGCACCCCCGACCCGGCAGACCTGAAGCTGATCGAGGCCACCGAGGTCGCACTGGAGGCCGCCATCACCGCCGCCCAGCCCGGCGGCCGCCTCGGCGACATCTCCGCCGCGATCGGCGAGGTCGCCCGCTCCTACGGCTACGGCGTCAACGCCGAGTTCGGTGGCCACGGCATCGGCCGCACCATGCACGAGGCCCCGCACGTGTCCAACGACGGCCGCCCCCGCCGCGGCCTGAAACTCGACCCCGGCCTCACCATCGCCATCGAGCCCTGGTTCTGCCGCTCCACGGACAAAATCAAGTTCGACAAGGACGGCTGGACGATCCGCTCCGCCGACGGCTCCCGTACCGCCCACTCCGAACACACCGTCGCCATCACGGCCTCCGGCCCCCGGGTCCTGACCCGCCGCCCCACTCAGGCCGCCACCTCGGCCGGCCCCACCAGGAAGCCCGCCGCAACCTCCTGACCCGCTGCCCGCCTCGGGGTGTGACCCGGGGCGGCCATGGGCGTGCCGGAGGAACGCGCCGCGGGGGTTCCGAGGACCGACGGAGCGGGCTGCCGCAGTCGCCTCCTGCCCGATGCCGATACGAGAGATCGCACCGTGCCGAAGAAGGCCGTCGTGGACAAGGTTCTGTGTTACGTGATGCGGGAGGGACGGCTGCTCGTCTTCCGTCACACCGACTTCAGCTACGAAGAGGTGGGCATCCAGGTGCCGGGCGGCAGCGTACGCCCGGGTGAGGACCCGGCGGACGCGGCGCTGCGCGAGGCCCGCGAGGAGACCGGACTGACGGGCCTCAGCGTCGTGCGCAAGCTGGGGGAGGCCGAGTACGACATCAGCCCGCTCCGCTTCGAGATCCAGCGCCGCCACGTCCTCGAACTGGTGCTGCACGGGGCGACGCCCGAGCGGTGGGCGAGCCAGGAAGACCACGACGGCGAGCGGGAGCCCACCCGGTTCGAGTGTTTCTGGATACCGTTGGAGGCCGCGCACGTCCTGCAGTCCGGCCAGGGTGCCCTCGTGGGCCGGTTGTTCGACCGAGCAGAATCCCAACAGCGGCAACCAGGGGAACCGATGCGGGAAGACGAACTGCGGGACCTGGTCCAGCGCAGCCCGTGGCTGGTCCGGGCGCTGGGCGTCGTGCGGGACTCCGGCCTGCCGGACGCCTGGATCGGCGCCGGTGCCATCCGCGACCTGGTCTGGGGCGAGCGGTACGGCGACGGCTTCGACCCGTCATCGGTGCGGGACGTCGACGTCGTCTTCCTCGACCCGGCGGACCTGACCCGCGACAACGACGACCGGGCCACCCGGCGGCTGGTGGCGGCCTGGCCGGAGCCGCCGTGGGAGGCGAAGAACCAGGCCGCCGTGCACACCTGGTATCCCGCGAAGTTCGGCGGCGACCCGGTGGCCCCGTTGCGCACGATCGCCGACGCGGTCGCCACCTGGCCCGAGTACGCCACGGCCGTGGCCGTACGCCTCGACGCGCACGACCAGATCGCGGTGTGCGCGCCGCACGGCCTCGACGACCTGCTCGACGGGGTGTGGCGGCGCAACCCGACCAGGGTCAGCGCGGAGTTCTCCCGGCAGCGCCTCGCCCGCCACCGGCCCACCGAACGCTTTCCCGGCGTCCGCGTCGTGACCTGAGCCGGCGTTCGAAGCCCGTGGAGGGCCGCCGCGTCCGAGACGGCGAGTAGACGTGCGTGCGCCGCTGCCGGGCTCGATGACGCGGCACTTCACCTGTAGCAAGGTGCCGTCTGCCGCGCGAACGTCCCAGCTCGTCTCCGACTGCACCGCGAGGCGGCCTCGGTAGGCTCTCGCAACGACGGACTCGGCCAGGTCACCAGCAGGGGCGTTGCGCGAGGTCTCCCCGCTCCTCGAACGCGTTCTCAGACCGCTCGAACTTCGGCGAGCCGCCTGACTGCGTACTCGTCGTCCCAGCAGACGGCGGCTTCCCATGCGGCTGACGCTTGCCCGGCGATGTCGAGCGCGCCGTCGTCGAGGCCGGCGGCGTTGTCGGGCAGCGCGAGGTCGAGGTCGGGGACGTCGACGTGCGCCTCGTCCCAGTCGATCAGCGCGACCTGACCCGCGGTCATGCGGACGTTGCCAGGGTTGTTGGGGTTGCCGTGGACGACACATTTCTGACGTCCGGTGAGCCGCGCCCACGCTGCTCGGCACCGAGCAACGCCCTCAGGGGGCATCGCGCCGAGATCGATCTTCGTCCCGGTCTCGGCGTGCAGGAGGTCGGTCGACGATCTCCAGCCCGGGCGCTGCGGCCAGCCCTGCGTCAGCCGGTGCAACTCGCGGAGCGTGGCGGCCACGCGACGCCAGTCGGCCCGCGTCTCCGGCGGTCCGCCGTCCAGGTAGGTCATCACCACCAGACCGTCGACGAACAGCCGGCCGTCCGTGGTCGGAATCGGGACCGGCACGGCCAGACCTTCACGGTCGAGATGTTGGAGGAGCGCTGTCTCCCAGGCAAGATCAGCGTCGCTCCTGGTGCCGAGACGACCGACCGCGAGGTGCCCGTCGACGCGTACGCTCCACACGTCGTTGGCGACTCCGCCAGCGAGCGGTTCGATGCGAGCGGCGCCTTCACCCCATTGCCCGAGTGCCTCCCACCCCACCAGCCATACCTTACGGGGTTCCCCACATCACTGTTCCCGGCACGAGCAGTCGGCTGACTTGTCGATTCGCAGGTGCGGCACTGACGCTCGCCCGGCGGCATGAGGGGACGTCGCGCTCTTCATCGAGGAGCTTCTCTCGAAAAGTGCCCGCGTGCCCGCAATCCTGGGTGGGTGGGCGCTGCGGGGCGTCAGCCGTAGTTGCGCTCGGCCAGTTCGATGAGGGCGAGCAGCGTGTCGCGGCAGTCCTCGGCGTTCATCATCACGGCGACCGCTGTGCCCGACACCGGCCAGGCGAAGGAGAGCACCTGTAGCCGGTGTTCTGCCCGGTATGCCCAAAGCGCCCCTCGCCAAGTTCGGTGCCGAGACCAAACCCCCCGGGCACCTGCGGGGTCAGCATCTGCGCGGCCAGGTCCTGCGGCAGTAGCGCGGATTCGCCGGCGGCGGCACGGCAGATCTCCAGCTCCAGCCGCACCAGGTCCGCCGGGGTACTCCACATCCCAGCGCCGGCCATCTCCGGCTGCGTATGCCAGCCGCCATGCACGGGGTTGCCACCGCAGTGGCCGCGGGCCGCACGGCCCCGGTGCCTGTTCGGGAAGTGCTGATCGTAGCTGCTGTCCGCCATGCCCACCGGTTCCAGCACGAGCGTCGCCATCAGCTTGTCGAACGGCGTCGAAGTCACGTCGGTCAGGAGCTGCTCGAGAACCGCGTAGTGGCTGCCTGAATAACGGAATTGAGTGCCCGGCGGCAGTTCGCGCCGGACCCTGGGCGTGTTGGCCGGGGGCTCACCCCGCAGAATCTGCTGCAGTGATGGCACGGGCTCGCCCGCGGCGTACCCGGGAAACCAGTTCTCGGTCAGGCCCGCGGTGTGGGCCAGAAGCTGGCGTACGGTCACCGTGCCGGTGCCCGGCAGCTGCCAGGCGGACAGGTAGGCGTTGACGTCGGTGTCCAGGTCGAGGGTCGCGTCGGCGACCAGCCGCAGCGTGCCGAACGCGGCGACGTGCTTGCTGATCGAACACGCCGGGAACAGCAGGTCGTGACCGGCAGTCCAGACCTCACCGTCGAGCCCGCCGACCGCGACCCCGATGCCGGAAATGCGGTCGGTCCCCGGAACCAGGTCCTGCCACTCCTCTTCGAATCCCATGACGCCCGAGTATGCCGTGGCCAGACCACACTGATGAGTTTCAGCAGCCGGGCCACCGCCTGGCCGCAACCGCCCCGGGAGTGGCGACGAACTCGTTCGAAGGATGGTTACCGCTGGCCGCACCAACGTGTTGCTGTGGTGAGCGCGTCGGTGGGGTTGGTGCCTTCGCGCACGACCACGGAAGCCCACGGGTGCCCGGCGATGGTGGCGAGACGGATGGTGCCGCCGGTGATCGGTAGCCACACCGACCGGTGGTGCGGGACGAGTCCGGTGGGTGTGGCGTGCGGGCGTTCGTCGGGCCGGCTGGTGGCGAGCGCAGCGTGACGGCCGGGCGTGAGCTGGTCGACCAGTTACGAACCGGTCATCCGATGGCTGGCGGATATTGGCTCATGGTGGCGGGCAGAGCGCGTCGAGAGGCGGCCTCCGGTGCCTCCGCGAGCCAGTGACCGGCTTCATGACCGCTGGATGACGCGCAAGCCGAGCGGTCCTGTGTCCGTGGACCTGTTCTTGACGTCGCACCTTCTACAACGCACGATGTTAAACGATTAACAGGAGGAGGGTCATGGGCGCGCGGGTCACACTGCGGTCAGTCGCTGCGGCGGCCGGGGTCTCGACGGCGGCGGTGTCGTACGCCTTCAACCGCCCGGACCGGTTGTCGCCGGAGATGCGTTCGCGGATCCTGGCCGTGGCACGCGAAGTCGGTTATGCCGGCCCGGACGCCGCCGCGCGGTCACTGCGGACCGGGCGGGCCAACGCGATCGGCGTCATCTTCACGACCGGGCTGACGTACGCCTTCAGTGACCCTTACGTCCTCGACCTGCTCGGCGGCCTCGCCGAGACGTTGGCGCACAGCCGTACGAGTCTGGTGCTCATCCCGTTCGCGCCGGTCGTCGCGGGGCTCAGCGACGCGGAGGTACGCGAGTCGCTCGACGCGGTACACCGGGCGGTCATCGACGGTGCGGTGGCCGACGGGCTCACCGACGACCATCCGGCCGTCCGTGCCCTGTCCGAGCGTTCGCTCCCCCTGGTCCGCTCCTCCGACACGGAGGCAGGTCGCTGCGTGCTGATCGACGATCGGCAGGCGGGTCGGGAGATCGGACGCCATCTTGCCGACCTCGGCCACCGCGAGGTCGCGGTGGTGGTCTCCTCGCCGGGCGAGCCGGGCCGCGCCGTCACCCCCGCGGACGAGGCGGCGCTCTACCCGTACTCGCGGCACCGGCTCGCCGGCATTCGCGAGGTGCTGCCGGCCGGGGCCCGGGTGCGGGTCGTCGGTGGAGGGAACAATGCCGACACCGCCGGGCGGATTGCGGCGGCAGCGCTCCTCGCGGCGTCCGACCGCCCGACGGCGATCGCCGCGGACAGCGACGTGCTCGCCGCCGTCGCCGTCGAGGTCGCCACCGCCCAGGGGCTCCGCGTCGGACAGGACCTGTCGATCACGGGCTTCGACGACGTGCCCCTGGCGGCCGCGACCGGGTTGACCACCATCCGCCAGCCCATCCACGAGAAGGGCCGGCTGATGGCACGAATGTTGCTCGACCCGGACAACACGCCGAACCGCCTGATCCTGCCGACCGAACTCGTCGTCCGCTCCAGCACCGGCCCCGTTCCGAATCGCTGACGTGAGAGGAATGTGACATGCCCCTTCCACAGGCTCCACCACTGGGAGACGTCGGTCCCACGACCCATTGGCGGACCGACGCACTCGATCTCGACGCGTACCTGTGTCGGATCGACCATCGCGGACCGATCACGTCGGACGGTGCGACCCTGCGCGACCTGCACCGGGCCCACATCGCCGCGATCACCTTCGAGAATCTCGACGTGATGCTCGGCCGGGGCGTCGAGGTGGACCTTCCGCGGGTGCAGGACAAGCTCGTCCACGCAGGCCGCGGCGGGTACTGCTACGAGCACAACGTGCTCTTCGGTGCGGTACTCCAACAACTCGGTTACCGGGTGGACCGGCTGCTCGCCCGGACCGGCGACCCGGCCGAGCAGCCGCGCCCGCGCTCACACCTGGTCCTGCGGGTCGACGACGGCGACCAGGTGTGGCTGGCCGACGTGGGCTTCGGCTCCGGCCTGCTCGAACCGCTGCCCCTGATCGAGGGCGACCCGCAGCGCCAGGGCGCGTGGAAGTACCAACTCCAGCGCGGCGCCGATGGCGCCTGGCGGCTGCGTGAGCGAGCGACCGACACCTGGACCACGCTGCTGACCTTCACCGAGGAACCGCAATACCCGGTCGACGTCGAGGTCGCCAACCACAACACCGCCACCAGCCCGCACTCGCCGTTCACCCAGCAGTGCATCGTCGTACGCAAGGACGACATCGCGATCCGCCGGCTCATCGGCCGCGACTACAGCAAGGAAAGCCCTGGCATCGCGACCCGCACCCGATCGCTGACCGACGAGGAGTTCGGCGCCGTCCTCAATGCCGAGTTCGGCCTCGCCCTGAGCCCGCCGGAGATCCGAGCACTCGTCGCCACCCTGTCCCCGCCAGGCGAGGACCGCCCCGTCATCCCGGACCCGGAACTCCGACCGCCGACAGGAAATCACGATGCGTGACCCCTACCTCCTCGCCGTCATCACCGCCAGCGTCCGCGCCGACCGCATCGGCCCGAAGGTGACGCGGTGGTTCCTGCGCCACCTCGACCGGCACACAGACGCAACGGTGGACCACATCGACCTGGCCGACCTCGATCTCCCCGGCGACCTGTCCGGTGGTGGCGACGCCGAGCGGTTCACCAGACGTGTCGAACAGGCCGACGCCTTCGTCGTCGTCACGCCCGAGTACAACCACGGCTATCCCGGCCCCCTGAAGACGGCCATCGACACGCCGTACGAACAGTGGCGGGCCAAGCCCCTCGGCTTCGTCTCCTACGGCGGCGTCTCCGGCGGTCTACGCGCGGTGGAACAGCTGCGGACGGTCTTCGCCGAACTGCACGTCCCCACCATGCGCACCAGTGTCCTGATCCCGAACGTGCACGACGCGTTCGACGACCGCGGCGAGCTACGCGCCCCCGCGCCCGTCGAAGCCGCCCTGACCGAGCTGGTGCGCCAGCTGAACTGGTGGGCCCGCGCCCTGTCAGGCGCTCGAACTGACCGCCCGTACGACTGCTGAGCCGAGAACAACGGGGACCCGACGATGATCATTCGCCCGGGTCTCCGGTGCTCGCCTGTTGGCTGGAGCGAGTGCGTCCCTGCCTGACGCGGGTGACGGACCGTGGCGCCGGTGGCGGCATGAGCGTACGGGGACGGCCGTTTCCTGCCTCGGGGGCGATGCGTGCGCTTCGTCGGCGGAGCACAGGTGTCAGGCGAGGACGGCGGTGGCCTCCACCTCGACCAGCAGGTCGGGCTCGCCCAGCGCGGCGACACCCAGCAGGGTGATCGGCTTGACCGGGTCGATCCCAAGCTTCGCGGCCGCCCTGGCCACGCCCTCGCCCAGCAAGGGCATCTTGTCGGGGGACCAGTCCACGATGTAGATGGTCAGCTTCGCCACATCGTCGAACGAGCCACCGATCCCAGCCAGGGCCGTTCCGATGTTGAGGTATGCCTGCTCGACCTGGGCGGCCAGATCGCCCTCGCCAACCGGGTTTCCATCGGCGTCGCGTGCCACCTGGCCCGCCAGGAACACCAGCCTCGATCCGGTGGCGATCGACAGCTGCCGGTATACCTCGGGTTTCGGCAGTCCGTCGGGATTGACCAGCTCCACGGCCATGAACCACTCCTCGCATCGGTGGCAGAACATCGGACGTCTAAACATAGCATCGCTATGTATTGTGGCGCCATGGTCAGAGCAAAAGACCCGGCGGTCCGTACCCTGCTGATCGAGCGGGCCGCGCAGATGCTGCGCGCCCGGGAGCCAGTCACCCTGCGCTCGCTCGTCGCGGGAAGCGGCGTGTCGACCATGGCCGTCTACACCTACTTCGGCGGGATGGACGGCTTGTGGCAGGCGACTCGTCAGGAAGGATTCGTTCGCCTTGCCGCAAGGCTCGAGGCGGTCCCGCTGTCAGCGGACCCGGTACGAGACCTCGCGGCCCTGGGGGCCGCATACCTGTCCAACGCCCTGTCCAACCCCGACCTCTACCGGGTCATGTTCGATGCCAGCTACGAACTGGAAGACCCCGCAGCCGCAGACGAATCGCTGAATAGCCTGCTACGTGCCGTCGAGCGGGCCAAGGACGTCGGACGGTTCCGCCACGACGTCGACGCCCTGGCCCTGGCCACACAAAGCTGGGCCATCGGCCACGGACTGGTGTCCCTGGTGGCCACAGGTCCCCTACCGCGCCGAGCGCTCGGCCACGGTGCACCCATGCTCACCGCCCTGTACGTCAGTTGCGGCGATGACCCCGCCACCTGCCGCCGGTCGGTCGAACTCGGTTGGCACCCCGACCCCCACCCCGAAACGGCCCATGCCAACCAGCCTTCGACCCACCGCCACCTGACACCCGCACTTGGGCATGGGCGCACGCCGGGAGGCCGATCATAGTCAGAATCGCGGCGGGTCCGACGCGCCCGGGGTGGGCGCTCCGCGGTTCTGTCGGTGGCCGCGCCGACGGTAGGTACGCGGGCAAGCGTCGGTTGGCCTTCGATTATGTGCGCGGTGTGTGCTCTCCAGCGGGTGCCAACCTAGGTAACCCGGTGCCGGTGCGGGTCACCTAGGTTGGCACCGGTCGCCAACCCGGGGTTCGTGTGCTCGGGAGGTGCTCCTGGGCTGCGACAACACGGGTCCGGTGAACGTGGGTGAACGTGGGCCACTCCCTGCCACCCCAGGTGAACCCCCAGGTCGCTAGACTAGGCGCTCGCGCCCTCGTAGCTCAGGGGATAGAGCATCGGTTTCCTAAGACGACGCTCCGTCGGTGTCCGCAGGCTGATGACCTGCGGCTTTCCTATCGTCCCCCGTTGCGTGCCGGTCGCTTTGCGGGCTCGCTGCGATCGCTTGCGGAAGATCAGCTGGAACGTTACGGGTCCTGCGGGTGCAGGCTTAGCGCTGCCGCGAGTCAGGAGTCGGGTCATCTTTCCTCGTCGTCGAGCAGTTCGCGGCGCCACTGGGCGAATCGGCCTCGGAGTTTGTCTAGCGCTGGGCCGGTGACGCCGTACTGGGCGAAGTCGTCGGGATCGAGCTGAGTGGCTTGTCCGAGAGCGTCGGCGAAGATGCGCGGGTCGAAGCCACGGTCGGCGCGCTTGGCGAGGGTGAGGAGGGCGTCGCGGGTGTAGCGGCCGGATCGGAGCGTGGCGTCGATGTCGATGAAGTCCCGGGCGAACGCCCGCCCGTAGAGGGCGCTCATCTTGTTCGCGACTGCGTCGTCCGGGTGGAGGACCGGTCCGATCGCCATGAGGATCGGTTCGTTGGCACGCCAGTCCACGCCGAGTTCGACCTTGGAAACCCGCACACCGTCGGTGACGGCTAGCCGGGCAAACGTGTCGTACTGCCGCTCGGTCTCGACGGTAAGGCCATCGTCTCGGTAGGCGTTTACGACGGCGGCGACCGCGGCGGTGAACTCGTCGCGGCGGTCCCAGGCGGTGAACAGGTCGACGTCCTCGCTGGGTCGCTCGACGAGTCCGGCGGCCTGGACTGCGTAGCCGCCGGCCAGCGCGAAGCCGTATCGATCGGCTGCGCCGAGCCCGGTACGAGCGAGGCGTTCGTGGAAGGGGTCCACCGCTACGCCGCGTCGCTGCGGGTTGCGGCGAGTTCGGGAAATGCCTCCTCCCAGCGCTGGCGGAGCTGGGGTGGCAGCCAGAGCGTGGGCCAGAGCCGCCGGAGGAGGTCGGCATCGAGCCAGGTATTCAGATCCTCGACGGTAGCGGCTTCGGTGAGCACCACCTTGTACATGCTGGCCAGGCGTGCGGGCCGATTCAGGTCGTACTCGGCGTGCCCGGACCAGTCGAGATGACGCGGAAGCGTCACCGTGCCTTCGGTCGGGCCGCGCAGTGCGGTAAGGGTTTCGGCCACGACGTAGGGCCTCCGGTCACCGTAGGGCCGGTAGTCCGCCGGTGGCCGGGGTGATGTGCGGCGCCGGCTGATGTTGGTCGCCCGCCGGACCTCCGGTCGTAGCGCCTGACGGATAGTTTCCCGGCTGTACCCGGTGACCCGCTGCAGATCCACCGGCCGCCAGCCGGCCGCGTGAAACGCCCGCAGCTGCTCGTCCCGCTCCGTCAACGCGGCCGCGCGCGTCGCCTCGTACCTCGAGACAACCGCGTGCAACTCATCCTCGGAAAACCGGCCCATGCCCGCAGCCTACTACGCTAGGCCAAGCACGCTTGGCGCTTCCGTCAGATCCCCTAGCCGGCGGGACCAGTCATGGTGATCGCGATGGGATGCACTCATGTTCTGGTAAAGCAGAGGGCCCGGTATCCGGGCATGCGGCGTGGGAGTGAGGCGGCGAGGATGGGGGTGGCCGGGTCGTGGTAGTCGTGGACCTCGGCGAGGTCCTTGCCGGGCGCGGCGCGGATGACGCGGCCGGCGCATTGGACGAGTAGGCCGTCGTAGGAGATCGGGCCGGCGAGGAAGAGCGTGTCGAGGGCGGGGGCGTCGAAGCCTTCACCGATGAACGGTGTGGTACCGATGACGAGCAGGCCCTCGCCGGTCTTGGCGTCGTCGAGCCGGTCGACGATGGCCCGCCGGTCGCGGGTGCTCATCGCGCCCTGGAGCACGAGCGGCTGGTGTCCGCGTGCGGCGAGCAGAGCGGTGAGAGCCTCGACGTGGGCGACCCGTCGGGTCAGGACGAGACAGTTGCGGCCGCGTGTCAGGGCTACGGCGACATCATCGGCGATCCGAGCGTTGCGTGACTCGTCGAGGGCGAGTCTTCGGTGTACCTCGGTGAGCGCGCCGGGCGCGTCCAGGTCGATGTCGCCGGGTTGGAAGGTGGTCTCGTGGATGAACAGCGCTCGACGGGGTCCGGCGTCCGCGTGTATCGCGGCTGCGAGGGTGCCTTGTTCCTCGTCGGTCAGGGTGTGGCGTACGGGTCCGAGTTGCCAGGTGACGAGTTGGCCGAGGCCGTCGCGTCGGGTGGGTGTGGCGGTGAGGCCGAGCCAGAACTGCGCGGCGATCCGTTTGACTGAGTGCTCGTAGGCTGCGGCGCCGAGGTGGTGGCATTCGTCGACGATGACGTGCCCGTACTCCTGGGTCAGGGTGGCGACGTCTTCGCGTCGAGCGAGGGAGGGCAGCAGTGCGATGTCCACCGTGCCGGTGAGCTTGCGTCGGCCGCCGCCGAGTTGACCGGGCTTGATGCCAAGGAACTGCTCGATGCGGGTGCGCCACTGGTCCGCGAGGGCTTTGCGGTCGACGAGAACCAGGGTGGAGGTGTTGCGTTCGGCGATCAGGGCGCAGGCCATGACGGTCTTGCCAGAGCCGGGAGGGGCGACCAGGATTCCGTCGTCGTGGGCGAGAAGTGCGCCGACCGCGTTGGCCTGTTTGCCGGTGAGTTCGGCGGTGAACGCGGCGTCGATCTCGGCCCCGGGGTTCCGTGCGTCCGTGACGGCAAGCCGGGATCCGGCGCGTTCAACGATCGTGGCGATGGTGTGCCGCAGGCCCCGCGGGAGGACAAGGCGGTCATCGAGGGTGAGGTCGTAGCCCTGGATGAAGCGTGGGGTGTCCCAGGTGGACTTACGTAGTCGCTGCAGCTCGTAGAACTTCGGGTTGGCCATGGCGGCGGCGTGCTTAAACGTCGCCAGCGCGGCGGGGGTCAGCTGTCCCGCGTCGATGCTCAGCCCGGCGCCTGCCTCCGCGTGGACCACCGGAGGGAGCGGTGGATGGACCTGGGTCGCGGCGGACCGGCTCACCGTGGCGACGTCAGCACCGGTGACGGCTTGCTTCGCCTGCCGAGCGATCTGTTCGGCGTCGCCAGGGCTGAGCCGGTCCAGCGTCGACAGGAACGCCCACTGGTCGGCGTACGGCTCGAGAGTGCCGAGGTCGAGAAACGTGGTCAGCCCATCCTTGCGGCGGCGTCCCTGCAGGGGCGCGGCGATGAGGTTGCCGAAGCCGCCCTCGGGCAGCACGTCCTGGTTGGGGAACAGCCGGTCGTACGAGCGGAGGTCCATCGACCCGCGTAGCACCATCGCCTCACGGAGAAGGACGGTGCCGACGGCGCGTGCGGTGACGGCGGCAACAGCGCCGGTGAAGAAGACCCACACGTGGGCTCCGCGGCCCGACTGGGAGATCTCCAACGCGGCGGGCACCGCGCTGGCCCGCGCCGCCTTCACGTACGCGAGGGCGTCGAGCATCGCCGTCGGCCCGTCGAAGTCGGCCACGACGAAGTGGCAGGTGTTGCCGGGCATCAGCGGGTACAGGCCCATGAACACGTCGCCGACCAGATGCGCCGCGACGACCTCCGTCGTCCGGGGCAGGTAGGCGGCACCCCGCCGGTCCATACCCTTACGCCAACCGCCGGCGACCGCGGGCATCCACCCGGCAGCGCCGGTACGGGCGTTGTCCCACCGCACGGCGTACACGTCGGCCCGGGCCCTGAACCGGTCGGCGAACAACGCCAGCTTGTCCCGAGCCGGCGAAGCCATGGTGACCAGCCCCGGCGGCTCAACCGGCGCGGACAACTGCTCCGGCGCCGCAGACGTGTCCTGACCGCGCAACTCCAGCAGACGCGCCAGCCGGGCGTTTTCCGCCCGTAACCGCTCCACCTCCCGCCGAAGATCGACGAACGCGGCCACCGAACCCATGCCGCCATCCTCGCGCATCGGGCTCCGAACACCTCGATACCGGTCCGCTATCCTCCGCCGATGGCATCGAGAGGCAACGCCGCGCTGGAGGCGATGATCGAGGAAGCCACCGTCGACACGGACGGTTACGAGGACGAGCGCGCCGGCCTGTTCGCCATGATCGAGGAGCATCTGGCGGTGCCGTTCACCACCACCGTCCTCGGCGCCGAGGTCGCCGTGCGGAAGGTCGAGCTGGCGGCGGACAGCATCGTCGCGGTCTGCGTCCGGGGCCGCCACCGGCAGCAGGTCGGCCTTCTCGGCCTTCCGCTACCCACCCCCGCGCCGGACGGTGCCGGGTGGATCGACGCCTACCGCCACTGGGCCAGAGGGTAGGCCGCGATGAGCGAGTACCAGTACTACGAGTTCACCGCCGTCGACCGGCCCCTCACCGGCCGGGAGCGGGCCGAGCTGCGGTCGCTGTCCACCCGGGCCGACATCACCGCCACCAGCTTCGTCAACACCTACGAGTGGGGCAACTTCAAGGGCGACCCGCGCACGCTGATGGAACGATACTTCGACGCGCACCTGTACCTGGCCAACTGGGGCACCCGCCAGCTCATGCTGCGACTACCGAAACACTTGCTCGATCTCGCCACCGCCGCCCAGTACTGCCAAGGCGACAGCGCCTGCGCCTGGACTGCCGGCAAGCACGTCATCATCGACCTCCACGACGAGGACGAGGACGGCACCGACGAGTGGGACCTCGACGGCCACGGCCTGCTCACCTCGATCATCCCGGCCCGGGCCCGCCTCGCCGCCGGCGACCTGCGCCTGCTCTACCTGGCCTGGCTCCGCTGCGTACAGTCCGCCGAGATCGCCGACGACGAGCCCGAACCGCCCGTTTCCGCCGGACTGGGCACCCTCGACGCGCCCCTCACCGCCGTCGCCGAGTTCCTGCGCATCGACCCCAACCTGATCGCGGCCGCGGCGGCCGGATCGCCGCCGGCCGCCTCCGGTGAACCGACCGCCGCGCAACTACGCACCTGGGTCGCCGGGCTGCCCGCCCAGGACAAGGACACCATCCTGACCGACCTGATCACCAGCGGCGACAGCCACCTACGCAGCCGACTGCTGCGCCGCTACCGCGCCGCGCACCGCACCGATGCCCCCGCCCCGGCAGCCGCCCGCACCGCCGGGCAACTGCTCGCCACCGCCGCGGAGTTGCGCGCCGAATGGGAACGACGGGACGCCGAGCAACGCGAACGCGACCGGATTCGCCGCGAACGGTCTGCCGCGGCAGCCCGGCAACGACACCTCGACACCCTCGCAGTCGACCAACCCGCCGCCTGGCAACGGGTCGACGAACTCATCGCCACGAAGAAACCCCGCGAGTACGACACCGCCGTTCAACTTCTCGTCGACCTGCACGACCTCGGCGAACGCGACGGAGACAGCGCATCGTTCCGAGACCGGCTGGCCGAGCTACGGGCGGTGCACGCCCGCAAGCCCAGCCTGCTCGAACGCCTCAACCTCGCAGGCCTCGACACCTGACGCTTGGTTCGCCGCCCGGTGAGCTGGCCACCATCGCCTACACGCGCTGCGGCTCTCGCGCCGGCGCCACGGCCTCTGACGTCGACCGTCGGCCTGTAACAGGGTCGGCGTGGGCGGCCATAGTGTGGTGTGAGGCATCAAGTATGGCCGTCGGACGAGGACCTGTGGTCCTCGATCGCCGCCGGTGACGAGGCGGCGTTCGGTCGGCTCTTTGACCGATACTCCCGGCCGGTCTACAACCACGCGTTCCGGCTGACCGGGTCGTGGTCGACGGCCGAGGACGTCACTCAGGCGACGTTCCTCGTCGCGTGGCGCCGCCGGCACAACGCCCGACTCGTGGACGGATCGGCGCTGCCGTGGCTGCTGGTCGTCGCCACGAACGCGGTCCGCACCGAGTGGCGGTCGGGGCGCCGATGGCTTGCGCTGCTACGGCGTCTACCGGCGGAGCGGTACGCCGACGGTGACCTCGCGGACGAGGTTTCCGCGCGGCTGGACGACGAGCGGCGGATGGCTGAGGTCCTCGCGGTGGTCCGCCGGTTGCCGCCGGCCGAGCGGGAAGCGGTGGCGTTGTGCCTGTGGTCCGGCGTGTCGTACCCGGACGCGGCGGCCGTGTTGGGCATCAGCGAGGTGGCGGTGCGGTCGAGAGTTAGCCGTGCGCGCAGCCGCCTGGCCCGTCTGATGCCAGAGGAGATCCAGGAGGGGAAGCGGTGAACGACATTCTCGACCTGCCCGCGGAGCGGGACCTGCCGCCGGAGGCGGCGCTTGCGATGCGGGCCCGGATTCTCGGCTTCGTGAGCCCGCCTCCGCCGCGTATTCCACGACTGCGGATCGCCATTGCTGCGGCGGTGCTGCTGGCCGTGGCGTCCGGTGCCGCGGCGGTGGTGTGGGACCGGCCGGAGCGCTCGACCATGCAGGTGCTGGCCATGGGACCCGGGGAGCTGTCGCCGACGCTGCAGGAAGCGGCCGAGCGGTGCCTGCAGTGGAACTCCCCGCAACGACGGACCCGGCAGAATCCGGGTGAGCGACCCGTCCCGGTGTCCTTGGCCGACCTGGCGGTGGCCACCGAGCGAGGTGACCGCGCACTGGTGTTGTTCATGAACGACGTCGGCTACGCCACCTGCGACGTGGAAGGGGCGGGAACAGCCCGGGAGTCCGGCGGGGGCGCCACCGAGCCGTGGCCGCATGGTGCCTGGCTGCCCGGGCCGGTGCAGCGGCTGCTGCTGACCTCCACCGAGTCCGACGGCGGGGACGTCAGCATCAGCGGCCGGGCCAGCAGCCGCGTCCACCGGCTCGTACTCGACCACGGCGACGGCCACACCACCACAGCACGACTTTCCAAAGGCACGTTCGGCCTCATGACCAGCGACGCAAGACTCAAAGCGAGCAACGACCCTCAACTGGTCAGCTACGACTCCGGAGGGACCGAGATCGACAGGCGCCCGCTGTTCCAGGCCGAGGACCAACTCGAGCACTGCTACACGGGCCCCGACGGGAAGCGGATCTACGGCAAACCGACCAGCGACTGCCGTCCTGCCGAGAAGTGGGGGCGATAGCCACGATCGGAGGCTGACCGCTGACCGGGGACGTGGGTCGTCACTCGCGGACCAGCCCCGGCGGCAGCGCGTCCTCGTCGAGTCGGACCTGGCGGGCGTTGGCCACGGGGTCGCGTTCGAGGGTGTGGATCACGGGTGCCGGGCCGCCGACGCAGGTCCAGGTGTCGTCCCAGAGCGCGGAGACCAGCCATGACCGGTCAGCAGGGAAGAACAGATCGGGTAGGGCGCCGTGCGGGTGGCGGATGTGCCCACCGGTGCGCCAGGTGAGGGCTTGCTCGGGGCCGGCCTGGACCAGCACGTACGGCCAGTTCCAGTAGAGGAACACCCTCGGGGCGTGGGGGAAGACGACGTCGTGGGCGCCGGTGTCGAGGTAGGCCAGCCACCACGGCTGGTCGGGCGTGTGCGTGGTGAGGTCCTCGATCAGGGCTTGCTCGTAGGCGGCGGTAGTGACGTCGTCGGTCTGGTACGTGGTGGCGTAGGCGTCGAAGACCGATGGGATGGCGGTGGTGATCGAGACGCCGGCAGCGGTGTGCCCGGCGATCCAGCTCACGTCGGCGGCAGTGCCGACGCGCCAGCCCCGCCCGTCCTTGTTGACCTGCACACCGCCATTCAAGCCGCTGCGGCGACGGTTGGCGTGGCAATCAGGCCGGTCGCGGAGCGGCGGCCGCGACCAGCCGTCGTGGGCCACGATGCCGTACGCCTGCCCCGCGCTCGGTGGAGCGCTGATGCTCCGCAGGTCCCGCACATCGTGTCCGGGGTGCCGGCCGGCGACGGCGGCAGGCTCAGGGTTGCCGCGCCCGCGGGGTCCGGGGGTGGGGATGGCTGAAGTGTGTTCCGCCGTGATCGTGGCTGAGCCTCGAGGTGCCACCCAGTTCTCGCTTCGCGGGCGGGCCGGGTTGAACGGGCGCGGCACCGACAGCCGTAGACCCTGATGCCCGGAAGCGGTGGGTATGGCTGCGTGTGTTTCGTCGAGATCGCTTGGCTCACGGTAGGAGATGCCACCCGCCGCTTCGTCGTCTGCGAGATTCGGTAGACCGCTGATGGAGACCCGCGACCTGCGTTCGCCTCGTGAGAAGGTGCCGGCAAACCCGAGATCCACAGACGAGAGCCATTCCAGAGAACCGATCGGATAAGGAGAGCGAGACGGTGGCGAAGTTGTGGATCGGCGTGGACATCGGCAAAACCCACCACCACGTCGCCGCCGTCGACGGCGACGGCCGTCTGGTCTACTCCCGTCGCGTTGCCAACGACGAGACCGCCCTGCTCGCGGTCATGTTCGAGGTGCCGACGTATGGCCGGCCGGTCTGCTGGGCGGTGGATGTCACCACCGGTCTGTCGGCGCTGCTGCTGACCCTGTTGTGGCGCCGGCAGGTTCAGGTCCGCTACGTCTCCGGCACCGTTGCGTTCCACATGGCCGCCGCGTTCGCAGGGGAGAACAAGACCGATGCCCGCGACGCGGTGGTCATCGCCCAGACCATCCGCATGCGCCCCGACATTCCGATCCTGGAACCGTCTGACCGGCTCTTGGCCGAGTTGACCGTGCTGACGGGCTACCGCGCCGACCTTGTCGGGCAGCGCGTCGCCACCCTCTTCCGATTGCAGGAACTACTCACCGGCATCAGCCCCGCCCTCGAACGGGCGGTCGACCTCAACCGCAAAGCCCCGATGATGGTCCTGGCCTGCTGGCAGACACCGGCCGCGATCCGGCACGCCGGGGTCGACCGGATCACCGCCCTGCTCCGCCGCGGCCACGTCAAGAACGCCGTCCAGGTCGCCGAGGCGATGGTGGCCGCTGCGCGCCAGCAGACCGTCACGCTCCCCGGCCAACGCGCCGCCGCCGTGGTCGTCGGACAGATGGCCACCGAAATCCTCGCCCTCGAACAACGCATCGCCGCCGTCGACGACCTCATCGCCGACCACCTCGACCAGCACCCCCTCGCGCCGATCGTGGCGAGCCTGCCGGGCATGGGACCCCTGCTGACCGCCGAACTGCTCGTCCACACCGCCGGCATGACCGAGTACGACAGCCCTGCGAAACTCGCCGCCCACGCCGGCTTGGCCCCCATTTCCCGGGACTCCGGAACGATTTCCGGGAACCATCGGCAGCCCCGCCGCTATCACCGCAGGCTGCGGCACATCCTGTGGATGGCCGCCTTCACCGCCGCCCGGGAATGCCCCACCTCCCGAGCCTACTACGAGAAGAAACGCGCCGAAGGAAAGAACCACCGCCAAGCCATCCTCGCCCTCGCCCGACGACGCGTCGATGTCCTCTGGGCACTCATCCGCGACCACAAGACCTTCAGCCGACCAGCACCAGCAATCCGCGCCGCAGCCTGAATCAGACCGCTCTCCGCCGACGCGACCGAGTCCCGTCGGCCGATCCACCCTGCCCACCAAGATCACCCGGAGTCACATGGAGACTCCTCCAGCGGATGCCAACCCGGGCGAGCCGGTGCCAACGCGGGTCACTGCGGCCGACCGCTGGTCGCAAACCGGGGTTCGTGTGCTCGGCGTGCGGTCCTGGGCTGGGCAAACGGGGGTCCGGGGAACGTGGGTGAACGTGGGCCACTCCCTGCCGCCCCAGGTGAACCCCCAGGTCGCTAGACTGGGCCCTCGCGCCCTCGTAGCTCAGGGGATAGAGCATCGGTTTCCTAACCCGACGCTCTCCCGGTGTCCGTAGGCCGATGAACTGCGGATTCCTGTCTTCTGCCTGTGTGTGTCGGTCGCTTGGCGGCCTTGCTGCGATCGCTTGCCGAAGATCAACTGGAGTGCTGACTGACGGCCGCTCGAGCGTCGCGGCATCGCCTCAGGCATTGGGCGCCTTGGCGGCCCGGTCGACGAGGGCTTGGGCCACGTCGCGGACCTTGCGGTTGGAGTCCTGTGACACCTTGGAGAGAATCTTGAACGCGTCGTCGGGGGTGCAGCGTCGTTCGGCCATGATGATGCCCTTGGCCTGCTCGATGGCCGCGCGGCCGGCCATCGCCTCCTGCATCTGCCGGGCGAGGGTGGCGGTGCTGTCGTAGAGGTGCGCGTTGGCCAGGGCGACGGCGGCGTACGCGGCGAAGGTTTGCAGCACGCTCAGGGTGTCGTCGTCGTCGAGGGCGTGCGGGGTAGGGGCGTAGACGTTGAGCGCTCCGACGATCGCGTCCTGAATGGGCAGACCGATCGACATCGAGCTGCCCACTCCCGCCTTCGTCCCGCGTTCGGCCCAGTCCGGCCAGCGGTCCTCGGCGGCGAGGTCGGACACGGAAACGACGTCACCGCCGATGGAGGCGTCCAGGCAGGGACCGTGTCCCCGGGCGTACTGCCGCTCGTCCATGTCGCGGGCCAGGTTGTCGGTGAACGCCGCGGTGTGCCCGGTGCCGTCGCGCACGAGCGTGACGGATACCTCCACCGGCGTGGGCATGACCCGTTTGGTCAGTTCGGCGACGCGTTGCAGGACGTCATCGAGGTTGGTCTCACCGGGCGTGATGCGGCCGAGTTCGGCGAAGGCGTCAGCGGCATCGATGGGCAGGTGGCTCATGGTGTCAGGTCCTCACGACCGGCACGCCCACAGAACCGGGTGAGGCGGGGCGTGCAAATGGCAGCCCGTGCGTGGCGGGCCGCTGCACGGACCCACCGCAGGCGGAGCCGGGACCAACGTCTTTCGCTCGACGCCGATTCGCCGCACCCCCGGCAACGGGAGTGGACTATAGGCTTCTCAGCGTACTCCCCGTGCCTCGCCGTGGCCGGGCGGAGTCCCGTGGGCCGAAACGGTCGGAATGTCGAGGCGGATCGATGGTGGGGAGCGCCAGCAGGACGTGCTCGGTCCCGACGTAGTTGTGGCCCAGTCGCAGCGCCTCGCGGAAGATGAGCTCCAGGACCTTCTTGGCCCGCGCGTCGTAGGGAATGAGGTCCGGAACGTGGTCGGCCGCGCTCCGGTCGCCGAACCGATCATGACGGTGACGCTGGGGCGTGCGGGACCGGCACCGCTGATCACCGTCTGCGGCGAGGTCTACAGAGCACCGCGCACCTAATCTACGAGCTGGCCGAACACGCGGTCGCTCAGCGCATGGTCGCCTATGGCCGGGAAGGACCCGGATGCCGAGCATCAGGCGTTGACCATGTGTGCATCGGCGAGTTTGGTACGCCCGTTCAACAGCGCGCGGGACTGGGTTGGACAACGACAACATCAGAGGTCGTGGGTTCAGTGCGCGGGTGAGGGCTTCTCGGGCGGACGTCCAGCGGCGTTCCGGGCGTCGGCGACAGCGACGCCGAGCAGGACGATCGCGGCGGTGACGGAAGCGGCCAGTGGCGGTGTGCGGTGCAGCGGTACGGCGGCGGCCGCGAGGGCGGCGATGGCGACGACCCGGCGGATCGACAGCCGGTCGAACACGACCCGTTCCAGGCTGATGCGGCCGTAGAGGAACAGTGCGGGGCCGCCGAGGATCATGGTGAGCCACACGGGTTCGGGTCGGCCGGCGGGGTGTTCGAGCGCGATCTCGTAGCCGACGGCGGTGGTGACGATGCCGATGACCATGACGACGTGGGCGATGCCGGTGGCGCGTCCGGCGGCCAGTCGGTCTCCGGCGGTGTCGACCGCTTCGGCGAGAACCTGGCCGGAGCGGTAGAAGTAGATGCGCCAGAGCAACACCGTCGACAGGTACGCCACCACCAGCGCCGCCCACGTGGCCGTGGTGTCCGGCAGGTCGGTGAAGGTGAGGCCGACGGCCAGGACGGTCTCGCCGAGGGCGATCATCAGCAGCTGTTGGTAGCGCTCGGGCAGGTGGTGACCGCTGTCCATCGCCCACGGGCTGACCGGGAGGCGGGGCCGGCCGGATACCGGCCAGCGTAGTTGGGCGGCGACGATGTCGACCGTGACGGCGAGTCCTCAGAGGGCGGCTCGCGCGTCACCGCCGACGAGCGCGCCGCCCACCCAGATGCCCGCCCCGACCGCGCACCAGGGTATCGACCGCATGTAGAGGTCGCGCAGGGCGTGCCCGCGCAGGCTGGGCAGCAGGATCAGCGGACGGGCGCAGTGCAGGACCACGTACGGCAGCGCGAAGGACCAGCCCTTCCCGGTGAACGCGTACGGCAGGGACGAGGCCATGATCAGCATGCCGAACGCGCTGGCGAGCACGATCCACTGGACCTTGCGGCGGCGGGGGTCGAACCAGCTGGTGATGTGCGCGGTGGTGATCCACAACCAGATCAGCGGCAGGGACAGCACCAGCAGGTACGCCAGCGACCGCCACTGCACCACCGGGTCCTCTGCGGTGGCGTCCCGTAGCACCCGGCTGACGACTCCAGAGAGGGCGAAGACGAGCACGAGGTCGACGAAGAGTTCCAGGAAGTTCGCCTGCCGGACGTCCTCGCGACGTTGCAGCAGGTCCCGCCCGCCGCCTCCCGAAAGCTCCATGCCACCCATGCTCACCCCCGCATCACCTTCCTGACCTGCGGTTGGAGGCCCTCCACTCGGAGGACACCCCGTCATTGGTCACCGGGTGCACGGGAGCCGCTCCGTCGACAAGCGGGTGGAGGGCGGTAGGGAGATCCGAGCGCGGCGGCGAGAGGTTGCGGCACGCCACGGAGACGGCGCGTGAAGGCGGTGTGCCCGGAGCGACCCGGGGTAGCGGAAGAGGAGGTCGTTGTTGCTGAGGAGGACGAGATGACCGAGCCCAGATACGTACCGATCGGGTTGGCCGCCGCCGGGCGGTTGACCGAGGACGACGGCGATGGCGCCACCTCCGGCGGGGAGGTTGTCGGCGCGGACGACGCGGCGGCGGACGCCGCCCGGGCCGGTGCCGACGTGGATCTGTCCGGGGCCACCCGCGACGGCGACGGCATTCCGGTCGGGACGGCGGACGCCGAGGCCGACCGCGATCGTGCCACCCGCGACGGGTGACCCAAGAGGTCTCAGCCGCCCGCCGTCCTTGAGGCGGCGGGCGGTTTTGCTGCGGGACGCATCAGTCGGGTGTCGCGATCTCCGCCACGCGCAGCAGCAGACCCGGCAGGTGGCCCAGGGCGCCGACATCGCCCGGCACAGGAGGGTTCAGTGGCCCCGCGCAGACGATGACGATCCTGGGTCGGGCCATGGCGGGTCCCCTCAACGGTTGGCGGTCGTTCCTCGTCCCGTTCGGGTGGTAACCCCACGTGTCCGGCGGAAACCTGGGCGGCGGTATTGGCGGTTTCGTCGGATGACACCGGGTAGGTCAGTGGGGAAGCCGACGAAGGGACATCCGATGAAGGCCGTCACGTGGCACGGCGTCGGGGACATCCGGTTCTCCGACGTACCCGACCCGAAGATCCAGGATCCGACCGACGCGATCGTGAAGATCACCACCAGCGCGATCTGCGGTACGGACCTGCACATGGTCCGGGGCACGATGCCCGGGCTGCGTCCCGGCGTCGTCCTCGGCCATGAGGCCGTCGGGGAGGTCGTCGAGGTCGGCCCTGGGGTCCGCAATCTGTCCCCGGGGGACCGGGTGATCGTCCCGTCGACCATCGCCTGCGGCTACTGCTCGTACTGCCGGGCCGGGTACTTCGCCCAGTGCGACAACGCCAACCCCGGTGGCAAGCGCGCCGGCACCGCCTTCTTCGGCGGCCCGGAGGCGGCCGGCGGGTTCGACGGCCTGCAGGCCGAGTACGCCCGGGTGCCGTTCGCGAACGTCGGCCTGGTGCCGATCCCTGACGAGGTCGGCGATGAACAGGCGATCATGCTGTCGGACATCTGGCCCACCGCCTGGTTCGGCGCCCGCCTGGCCGATGTCCGGCCGGGCGAGACCGTGGCCGTGTTCGGCGCGGGACCGGTCGGGCAGCTCGCCGTCCTGTCGGCCTACCTGCAGGGCGCCGGCCGGGTGATCGCCGTGGACGGGCTGGAGGACCGGCTGGCCATGGCCCGCGCGCAGCACGCCGAGGTGGTGAACTTCAACGCCGAGGATCCGGTGCAGGCCATCGTCGAGATGACCGGCGGCATCGGTGTCGACAAGGTCATCGACGCCGTCGGCGTGGACGCCGAACGGCCCGCCGAAGGCCCCGCCACCGAACAGGCCGACCAGCAGGCGCAGCAGTTCGACCAGGAGGTCCAACAGGTCGCCCCGGAGACGGACCCGGGCTGGGCTCCGGGTGACGCACCCAGCCTCGCCGCCCAGTGGGCCGTGCAGGCCGTGGCCAAGGCCGGCACCCTCGGGGTCATCGGCGTTTACCCGCAGAACGTCACCACCTGGCCGTTCGGCGAGGCGATGATGAAGAACCTCACCGTCCGCAGTGGCAACTGCCACCACCGCAGGTACATCCCGGAGCTGCTGCGCCTGGTCACCAACGGCACCGTCGACCCGGCGAAGCTGCTCACCGAGCACGAGCCGATGGGTGACGTGCTCGAGGCGTACCGCCAGTTCCAGGACCGCGAACCGGGCTGGCTGAAGGTCGCCCTCACCACCTGAACCACCGACCACCTCGCGGGCGGCGCCGGCCCCGGTCGGCGCCGCGCCCCTCACCACCGACAGAGGAGACGACATGGCGCGCCCTGAGGTGGCCCCCGGGACCATCGTCATCTACACCGACGTGGCGTGCGGCTGGTCCACGATCGCGATCGTGCGGCTGCTGCGCGCCCGCGCCGAGGCCGGCCTCGACGACCGGGTTCACCTCGACCACCGGCTGTTCCTGCTGGAGGACCTCAACCGGTTCCCGATTCCCAAGCGGTACCTGGAAGCCGAGGTGCCCGTGCTCGGCGCGCTCGAACCCGACCTCAAGTTCAAACCCTGGCAGGCCGACCCCGCGACGTGGCCGGTCACCACGCTGCTGCCCAACGAGGCCGTGCATGCCGCCAAGGAACAGTCCCCGGCCGCCGCCGAGGACCTCGACCTCGCGCTGCGGATGGCGTTCTTCCGCGACAGCCGCTGCATCTCCCTGCGCCACGAGATCCTCGACATCGCCGACGGCTGCCCCAGCCTCGACACCTCCCGGCTCGCCGACGCCCTCGACACCGGCCGCGCCCGGGACGCGATGATGCGCGACTACCAGCGGCACCGCGACGACGTGCAGGGCAGCCCGCACCTGTTCTTCGCCGACGGCCACCAGGTCCACAACCCCGGCATCACCATGCACTGGGTGGGTGAGCCCGGTGCCGGGTTCCCCGTCGTCGACGCCGACGACCCGGCGGTCTTCGCCGACCTCGTCGCCCGCGCCGCCGCCACCGCCGGATAGGCCCGTCGGCCCGCCGTACCACTTCTCGCGGGCCCAGGCGTTGGCGCGGACGTTGGCCTTCCCGATCGTCCGTACCTCGTCGTCCCCGCTCGCGTTCTCGGGCCGGTCAACGCCGATCCCGCAGGCGACGTATGACGCGCCGCCGGGACGGGACACCGGCTGTACCCCGTTTGCGTCCGCCGCCGCACGGGAAGGCGGCGGACGACAGGGGCGTGGAAACGCCAGCGCCGTCGCATCCACGGGGAGGACGACATGGGTGATCGGGAACGCCTGCACGATCTTCGGCAGCAGGCCCACGACGCGGGTATCGAGGGCAACTCCAAGATGACCGAGGAGCAGCTGCGCGACGCGCTGCGCAAGGTCGGCAAGGGCGAACGACCCCAGATGGCCAAGCACGAGGCCAAGCGATAACGGACGCGAGCGGTGCCGGCACCTCTCAGGATGTCGGCACCGCTCACATGGTCAGCCGATCGTGGCCAGCAGATCCCGGCAGGCCCGCTCGCAGGCGCGGCAGGCGTCGGCGCAGACGCGGCAGTGCTCGTGCTTGTCGGCGTGGCCGGCGCATTCGTCGCCGCAGGACTTGCAGGCGGTGGCGCACGCCTGCAGCAGGGTGCGGCTATTGTTCGCGTCGTAGCCGGTGTGCCGGGACAGCACCCGGGCCGTGGTCGCGCAGATGTCGGCGCAGTCCAGGTTCGTCCGGACACACTTGGTCAGCTCGGCGACCATGTCCTCGCTCAGGCAGGCGTCCGCGCAGGCGGTGCACGCCTGGGCGCAGTCGTTGAGGGCGTCGATCGCCGCCGCGAGCTTCGCCCGGTCCAGGTTGATCGACTTCGGGTACGTCTCCAGCATCCGCATTGTGGTGCTCGGCATCAGGCTGTCCTCTCCCTTGGTTCCCTCCGCCGTACCCGAGGAGAGCCCCGGCACACACCGGGGCGACGGCGGCGGTGTGACCGGCGGGCCAGCGGGTACCGGGTGCCCATGCCGAGCCGACCCGAAGCATCCGGGCTGGCGTGAGCCGCCGGACCGGACGATGACCGACCGCACCCGCCGAGAGGCGAGTGGGCCTCGTGTCCGGCAGGCCGAGGACGACGCGCGGCTCAACGGTCTCGCCCGCCGGCTGGACAAGCCGATGGGTGTCCTCGGCCTGCTGTTCCTGCTGCTGGTGCTCGGTCAGGCCCTCACCCGCGACGAACCCCTCGCCACCGTGCTCACCGTCGCCAGTTGGGTGCTGTGGGCGGTGTTCGTCGCCGAGTTCTCGTTGCGCGCCTGGCTGGCCCGCCGCTGCGCCCGGGAGTTCTGGAAGCGCAACTGGTGGCAGGTGATCTTCCTGGCCGTACCCTTCCTGCGGTTCGCCCGGGCCGCCACCGCGCTGCGGGCCGCGCGCGGCACCGGCGTGGTCGCCGCCGCGGTCCGCGGCTCCCGGTCGGCGGGCCGGCTGCTGACCGACCGGTTGGCCTGGCTCGCGGTGGTCACCGTGGCCATCATCCTCGCCGCCGGACAACTCCTGGTCGTCAGCGGCTCCTACCCCGGGTACGGGCGGGCCCTGCACGACGTTGCCCTGACCACCATCACCGGTGAGCCGCTCACCGCCACCGACACCTTCTCCCAGGTCCTGGAGTTGGTCCTCGCCGCGTACTCCGTGGTGGTCTTCGGCACCCTCGCCGGCGCGCTCGGCGCGTTCTTCCTCAGCCGCCAACGCGACGAGGAGCAGGCACGGCGGTCGGCTGACGACGCGAAGCCGTGACCTCGGCTCAGCGGGGAGGCGATGTAAAGGGGCTCCTGGTCGACCGAGCGCGGAGGCGGTCGGCGAGGTGTCGCGGTAGGAGTCGAGGAAGCCGTCGGGGTCGGGACCGGCGTTCTGCAGCACGAGGGGTCGTAGCCCGTCAGCTCGCACCTGATCCGTATGAGCAGTCTCCTCACTGTTGTGAGCGGTGTCCTGCTGCCGCCCTTGCCCTCGCGAGCCGCAGAAGCGCGAAGGGGAGCAGCAGCCCCTGACCCGCCAAAAGGGTGTTTGGTGTGGTGACCGCGCGGGAACGTCATCGACAGGCCGACGGGAGGGAGAGTGACGATGCCGGCACGCAAGGACATGCCCAGCACCCTGAGGCGTTCGCCGAGGAAGGCGCAGGACACCTATGCCAAGGCGCACGACTCGGCGGTCGACTCGTACGGCGAGGGTGAGCGCGCTCACCGGACGGCGTTCGCGGCCGTCAAGCACTCCTTCGAGAAGGTGGGCGACCACTGGGAGGCCAAGGGCAGGAAAGGACCGAGCGACAAGAAGGCCGCCGGCGGCCGCGGATCCTCCGGCAAGACCGCCGGTGGGGTCGACGCCAACGCCAGCAAGGAACACCTGATGGACCTGGCGAGGAAGCTCGACATCCGTGGCCGGTCCCGGATGAACAAGGCCGCCCTCGTCGAGGCCATCCGCAAGGCCAACAACGGCAGCACCCGCAAGGCCCGCGGCACCTAGACGAGTAAGTCCTAACGGCCCCGGGGCTGCGGCATAGGCGAAGGGTGTTGAAGATCCGTTTGTGACG
>NZ_JBHMIR010000032.1:0-69940 GCF_048060285.1 Micromonospora sp. LOL_025
CTCGGCCTCGAACCCGGCCGCAGCCTCCAAGAACTCCAACAACGCATCCTCGAACACGACGCCAAAATCCAGATCCCCGCACTCACCCACTAACCACCACCACACCAGCCACGATCGCCCGCCGGCACCGCGCCGACGCCCCCGGGACGCGACCAGGCGCAGCGGCTCCCGACGGTCGGCGCGACCGGGGGGTGCCACTGCGCCTGATGCGGGTCCGCACCGCCGCCCGATCCGCGAGCCGGGCCGGGCGGCGCGCTGTCCGCCTACCGGTGGTTCAGCAGCACCGGCAGCGACGCCACGTCGTTCGCCATGAACGAGCGCAGCGGCTGGATCTCGTCCGGCGGCACGGCCAGCGCGAGGCGCGGGAAGCGCGCGAACAGTGCCGGCACCGCGACGGCCGCCTCCAGTCGGGCCAGGCGGGCGCCGGGGCAGAAGTGCGGGCCCGCCCCGAACGCGAGGTGCTCCTTGTTCTCCCGGTCGATGTCGAACACGCCCGGGTTGTCGTGGACGGCCGGGTCGCGGCCGTGCGCCAGGTAGCTGATGAGGATGGCGTCGCCCGCCCGGATGACGACCCCCTCACCGAGGTCGATGTCCTCCTTCGCCCAGCGCATCGGCAGTGCCGCCACCGGGCAGTGCGCCCGCAGCGCCTCCTCGATCGCGTCCGGCCAGCGGGCCGGGTCGGCCAGCAGGGTCGCCAGCTGGTTTGGGTTGGCGAGCAGCTCGCGGACCGTGTGGTCGATCAGCGTCACGGTCGTCTGGCTGCCGCCGCCGATGAGCAGCAGCAGCATGTCGACCAGCTCCTGCTCGCTGAGCGGCTCCTCGCCCTCCACCCGGGCCGCCATCAGGAAGCTCGTCAGGTCGTCGGACGGCTCGCGGCGCTTGAGGTCGATCAGCGTACGCATGGCGACGTTCATGTCGACGTAGACCGCGGCCGACTCCTCCTCCGGCACGTTGTCGGTGTTCAGCACCACCCGCAGGATGCGCAGCACCTCGGGCCGCAGGTCGTCCGGCACCCCGAAGAGGTCGCAGATCATCCTGGTCGGCAACTGCTGGGAGTAGGTGGTGTGCAGGTCGACCGGCTCGTCCGACGGGCGCGTGGCCAGGTCGTCGAGCAGCCGCCCGGCGATGAGTTCCAGGTGCGGGCGCATCGCGTCGATCCGCTTCGGGGTCAGCGCCGGCGCCACGAGCTGCCGTAGGCGCTGGTGCTCGCGGCCCTCCGCCGTGGACATCGACTCGACGTCCACCCACGGCGACAGCCACTTGATCTCACCGGGGGTGTAGCTGGGCACGTTCTTCTTGACGTTGCGGGAGACCCCGGGGTGGGTCAGCAGGCGCCGGACCACGTCGCCGCGGGTGATCGACCATGCCAACATGCCTTCCGGCAGCTCGACGGCCACTGCGGGGCCGGCCGCGCGCAACTCGTCGATCTGCGCGTACAGGCACTTGCCGCCGCGACTGTCGATCTGGGTGGTGGGGGCAGCGCTGAAGTCGACCATAGTGCGCCTCCTACGATGGTGAGTGAACGCAGAAAAAGGTAACTGTCGATCGGGAACTGTCGGGTAACCGCTTTCTCGCACCCGCCACGAATTCGGCTGGACAAAGGCGCAGATCATTGCGTCGGGCCCGCGTACCAACCTATCGTCCTTTCACGACACGTGTCAGGGAGCGGCGATCCCGCCCTACTCACCGAATTCCGCGGCAACCCCATTTGTTAACGCGTGTGCGGAGGCAGAAACATGGACAGGATTCGCCGGGTCGGCGTCGTCGGGTGCGGGGTCATGGGCGCCGGGATCGCCGAGACGTGCGCGAGGGCCGGGTTGGACGTGCTCGTCGCGGTGTCGCGGCCGGCCTCCGTCGTACCGGGCCGGGCGCGGCTGACCGCGTCGTTGGACCGCGCGGTGGGCCGGGGCAAGCTGAGCGAGGCGGAGCGGGACGCGACGCTGGGCCGGGTGTCCTTCACCGCCGACCTGACGGACTTCGCCGACCGGCAGCTGGTCATCGAGGCCGCGTCGGAGCAGGAGTCGATCAAGCTCGACGTGTTCGCCACCCTCGACAAGGTCGTCGAGGACGAGGACGCCATCCTCGGCTCGAACACGTCCTCCCTGCCGATCGTGAAGCTGGGTGGCGTCACCGCCAGGCCCGAGCAGGTGGTGGGCATCCACTTCTTCAACCCCGCGCCGGTACTCCCCCTCGTGGAGGTCGTCGGCTCGGTGCGTACGGACGCGCGGACCGTCGAGACCGTCGACGCGTTCGTCACCGAGGTGCTCGGCAAGCAGGTCGTCCGTGCCAAGGACCGCGCGGGCTTCGTGGTGAACGCGCTGCTGATCCCGTACCTGCTCTCCGCCGTCCGGATGGTGGAGTCCGGGATGGCGTCGGTGGCCGACATCGACAAGGCCATGACGCTCGGCTGCGCGCACCCGATGGGCCCGCTGCGCCTCGTCGACCTGATCGGGCTCGACATCGTGGCCGCCATCAGCGAGTCGCTGTACCGGGAGTTCCGGGAGCCGCACTACTCGCCGCCGCCGCTGCTCGCCCGCATGGTGGCCGGCGGCATGCTCGGCAAGAAGTGCGGCCGGGGCTTCTACGAGTACGGGCGATGAACACGTACGAGAGGCTGACCAGGCTGCTGGAGTCCCAGGGCGCGCGGTTCCGCCTCATCCCGCACGAACCGCAGGGGGTCACCTCTCCCGCCAGCCGGCTGCGTGGTCACCCGCTGTCCCAGGCGGCCAAGTGCATCGTCGCGCGGGTCAAGCTCGGCAAGAAGGTGAACCGCTTCGTGCTGGCCGTCGTGCCCGGCGACCGCCTGGTCGCGCTCGACGCGTTGCGGCAGATGTGGGACGGCACCTACGTGTCGTTCGCGACCAGGGAGACGGCCGAGGAGCTGTCCGGCTGCGTCAGCGGCACGATCGTCCCGTTCAGCTTCCGCGACGACCTGGAACTGGTGGTGGACCCCCGGCTGCTCGACGAGCCGGAGATCTACTTCAACGCCGCCCGGCTCGACGTGTCGATCGCCCTGGACACGCGCGACTACGTACGCCTGGCCGGGCCGAGGATCGCGTACATCGCCGGATCGTCCCTCGCGGAGGTGGGCTGAACCATGGACCTCGTCGACCGGCTGCACCGCGTCGTCGCCGACGCGAAGTACCTGTCCCTGTCCACCGTCTCCCCCGACCGCCGGCCGTGGACGGCGGTGTTGCAGTACGCGTGGCTGCCCGACCCGCTGCGCTTCCTGTTCGGCTCCGCGACGCAGTCCCGGCACAGCCGGCACGTGGCGGCCCGCCCGACGGTGAGCGGGGCGCTCTTCGTCACCGGCGACGGCGGGCTCACCGAGGTCGACGGCGCCCAGTTCACCGGCACCTGCCGGGAGCTGACCGCCGACGAGGTACGCGCCCACCACGGCACGTTCTACGACGCCCTGCTGCCGGACGAGACCAGCAGGGCCGAGTACACCCTGCCCGTGTCGGCGCTGCTGCCGCCGGCGGAGCACCGCATCTACCAGATCTCGGTGGACCGCGTGTGGCTCGTCGACACCAGCACCTGGATCGAGGACCGGATCGACCGCCGGATCGAGGTGGACCTGCCCTGAGCGGGGCGGGTCCACCCCGGTCCCGGGGTCACTCGGCCATCGTCGCCCAGAACACCGCCTCGTAGGCGTGCACCATCCGCGCCGCGCGCAGGGCCTCCACCGGGTCGTCACCCGCCGAGAGGCCGGCCGACACCACCCCGGCCGCCTGCTCCAGCACCTCGTCCGGCGTCTCGGCGAAGTAGCGGAAGTGCGCGACCGCCTCGTCGGGGAACCCGTACCGCGCCTGGAGGGCGTCGGCCACCCGGGCGTAGAAGCCGCCCGACTCCTCGACGTTGACCAGCAGGGCCAGCGGGATCGCCGAGCGCGGCCCGAACACGGCGGTCCGGACGATGAAGGCGGGGTACGCCTGGGCCAGCGGACGCGGCTCGTGCGCCCGCAGCTCCTTCTCCCCCAGGCCCACCGCGGCGGCGAAGGCCGGCAGCAGGCCCAGCGCCTCCTCCTCGGCGCCCGCCATCGCCAGGAACAGCGGCTCGGGGAAGCGGGCCGCCAGGAACGCGAAGCTGCTCCGGTCGCTGGACACCAGGTGGTACAGCTCGCCGGCCAGGGCGCGCAGCCGGTCGACCGGCACCTCACCGCGTTCCAGCAGCTCCAGGAACCGGTTGGGCGCCAGCTCCAGCGACCGCCGGCCCTGTGCCACCAGCTCTGCCACGTGCTCGTCCACTAGTCACCTCCGAATCGTGCGGTGCAGGTTCGGGCCGCTCGCCGGTCCCGGTGCGGGCTCGGCAATCCACGGCCCCTCGATGGACGCGTCGAGCACGCCCTCTTCCAACCAGGTGAAGCTGCCGCCCAGCACCCGCCGGGCGACCGCGACGTCGTCGCCGTCGGTGTTGTCCCCCAGCCGACGGCGGAGCTCCGCGACCCGCTGGCGGGACTGTCGGCAGAACGCGTCGGCCAGCTCGATCGCGGTGCCGCCGAGCGCTCTGGCGTACACGCAGGCGGCGGTCATCGCGTACAGCTCGGCGGCGACGTCCACGACGCGGCCGAGGAAGAGCTGCCGCTGGGCGACCGCCTCGCCCCACCGCTCCCGGCCGTCGGCGAGGTGCCGGGCCAGCTCGGCGCTCGTCGCGTCGGCGAACGACAGGTGCCCGGCCAGGTCGCCGAAGCCGGGCGGCGGCGTGAACGGCGTCGACCGGTCGGCCGGGCCCTGTTCGTCCGCCAGCGCGTCGGTCCCGACGAACACCCGCAGCGCCTCGCTGGAGCCGTCGAAGATCCGACCGATGCGCAGGTCCCGGAAGAGCTGCTCGACGGGGACGCCGCGCTCACCGCGCGCGGCGGCCGACTCCGCGGTCTCGTACCCGCGACCGCCCCGGATCTGCATGAGCTCGTCGACGATCCGCCACGCCTGCTCCGACGCGAACAGCTTCGCCAGCTCGGCCTCCGTGTGCGTGTCCAGCACGCCGGCGTCGGCGTGCCGGCCGGACACCTCGACCATGGCCTCCAGGGCGAAGGCGGTCGCCGCGATGTAGGCGATCTTGGCCCCCACCGCCTCGTGCTCGCCGATCGGCCGGTCCCACTGCACGCGGACGCCCGACCACTCGCGGGCGATCCTGAGGCTCCACTTGGCGGCGGCGGCGCAGACGGCGGGCATGGAGAGCCGGCCGGTGTCCTGCGCGGCGAGCGCCACCTGGAGCCCCTCCCCCTCCGGCCCGATCCGGCGGCTCGCGGGCACCACGACGTCGTGCAGCCGCACGACCCCGTTCTCCAGGCCGCGCAGGCCCAGGAAGGAGCTGCGGTGCTCCACGGTGACCCCGGGCGCGTCGGCCTCCACCACGAACGCGGACATGCCTCCCGGGCCGCTATCGGAGGGCGGGACCAGGGCCATCACCACGATCAGGTGGGCGATGGTGCCGTTGGTCGTCCACAGCTTCACCCCGTCGAGGCGGTAGCCGCCGTCTCCCGTGGGGGTGGCCGTGGTCCGCATCCGGAAGGGGTCGTTGCCGATGTCCGGCTCGGTGAGGGCGAAGGCGGAGATCTCGCGTACGCACCTCGGCAGCAGCTCACGCTTCTGCGCGTCGGTGCCGAACAGCCGCAGCGGCTGGATGAGGCCGATCGCCTGGTGCGCGGCGAGCAGCTCACCGAGCGAGGAGTGCGCGGTACTGACGATCATCAGCGCCCGGTGGTAGCAGACCCCCGACAGGCCGAGCCCGCCGTACTCCCCGGGGAGCTTGATGGCGAACGCGCCGAGGTCGCGCAGGCCGTCGACCACCTCGTCGGGGATCCGGTCCTCGCGCTCGATGAGCCGGCCGTCCACCTTGTCGGTGCAGAACGCGCGCAGCCGCGCGAGGAACGCCTCGGCGTCGGCGTCGAGCCCGGCGTCGGGCAGTGGGTCGAGCAGGTCGACCCGCAGCCTGCCGCGCAGGAGTTCGCTGCCGAAACTCGGTCTGGACATCGTTGCCTCCCCGTTGCGCGGGTGGGTCTGGATCGGGACACGGGCCGGGCCACGTTCGACTCGCGTGAGCGGGTGCGCCCGTGGCCCGGTACTCGACGTGGTCAGCTCGCCGGAACGGCCTTGATCAGGGAGAGCGGCCCGGCGGCGCCGTGTCCGCACCACTCGACGGTGAAGCCGGTGTCGGCGAGCAGGGCGCGGAACTCGCTCTCGGTGCGCTCCCGGCCGCCCGCCGTCACCAGCATGTTGATGTCCGTGTAGAACATCACCGGGTTGTCGGTGTTGGCGGTGTCCGGCAGCACCGAGCCGACGATCAGCAGCGTCGCGTCGGCGGGCATGTGCGCGCGCACCGTGCTCAGCAGCTTCCGGGCGTTCTCGTCGTTCCAGTCCTGGAAGACGCTCTTGATGATGTACAGCTCGCCGCCCCCGGGGACCGACGAGAAGAAGTCGCCCGCCACGATCTCGCAGCGCTCGGACACCCCGGCCGTGGCGAGCACGCCGGCGGCCTCGGCGACGCCCGCGGCGCTGTCGAAGCACACCCCGGTCAGGTGCTCGTGGGTGCCGAGGATCGCGGCGAGCAGCGTGCCGTCGCCGCCGCCGACGTCCACGACCGTACGGACGCCGGAGAAGTCGTACCCGTTGGCGACGAGCTGGGCGGACACCCTCGACTCCTGCCCCATCGCCACGTTGAACAGCGCGGACAGCTCGGGGTGCTCGGCGAGGTGCTCGTAGGCGTTCCGGCCGTGCACGTGGTCGAAGGCGCACTCACCGGTCTCGATGGTGTGCCGCACCTGCTGCCAGGACGAGAACAGCGTGGGGTTGGTGAAGAACCGGGTGAACGCCCACAGCGAGTTCGGCGAGTCGGTGCGCAGCTGCTCGCCCACCTCCGTCAGCCGGAACTCGCCCGGCGTCGGCTCGGCCAGCAGGCCGACCGCCACGAGGGTCCGCAGCAGCCGGTGCAGCGACGGCGCGTGGGTGCCGGTCGCCTCGGCGAGCTGCGCGCTCGTGACGAGGCCGTCGTGGATGTGGTCGGCGAGCTTCAGCTCGGCGGCGAGCGCGAGCGACTGCGAGGCCATGTACCCGCCGATGATCTCGATCAGCGCGGCACGGTTGCGGATCTTGGAGGCCAGGGTGGCCGGGACGGTGCTGGTCATGAGGCATGCCTTTCCGCGAGGGAGTGTCGGACCCACACGTTGGGTTCGACGTAGACGGCGTGGTCGTGGTCGACGTTCACCTCGACCGGGGTCAGGGCACCCGGCACGACGACCGGTCCGCTGGTGTCGAAGGGCAGCCCGGTCCAGGCGCGCCACTGCGCGAGGCTGCCGGAGATCGTCATGGAGGCCGGGCAGACGTCGAGGACCTCACCGCCCGCCCGGACGTGGACGCGCAGCCACGGGTCGGCCGGCAGCCCGTCTTCGCGGGTGCGGGCGGCGTACCCGGTCATCGGCTCGTGCGGCTCGGCGTGCTTGCCGCTGGGCCGGACGGGCCCGACGACGTCGCGGTAGCCGTGCCGGCGGGCGTTGTCCTTGACCGCCGCCAGGACGCGCCCCGACATGTTCCGGGCCTGCATGCCCGGCACCACGGCGATCTCCAGCGCGCACAGCGCCGTGAGCTCGCGGCCGGCGGAGGTGTCGAGCATGCTCATCCCCAGCACCGCGTCCCAGCCGGTGTCGGGCAGGCTCGCCGGGTCGCCGTCCCACGCGAACGGCACGGCGGCCGCGCGGGCCACCACCGTGTCGTCGGATTCGACGACGACGAGCTGGTGCTCCGGGTACCGGTCGAAGGCCCAGCCGATCACCATCGGCTCGGGCGGGATGTACTCGGGCCACGAGGCCTCCATGTGGAGCATCGCGTCCCGCAGGTCCGGTCGCTCGGCGAGGGTCAACACGCGCACGGGGTCACCTCCGTCGGTCAGGCGGCCAGGCTGCGCGCGGGCAGCGGGTCCGCGGGCATGGCGCAGTGGTCGTCGGCGTGCCTGCGCAGCAGCGCCAGGTATTCGGCACGGGGCACCGCGACCGCGCCGATGAGCTTCGCGTGGTCGCCGTCGTGCTGGACGTCGACCGCCACGCCGCCGCTCTCCGCGACGCGCCGCACCAGGCACGCGACCGCGACCTTCGCGGCGCCGCTGCGCAGGGCGAACTGGGAGTCGGCGCTGAACACGCCACCGACCCGTACGCCGAACGTGCCGCCGACCAGTTCGTCGCCCTCCCACACCTCGACGCTGTGGGCGTGCCCCGCCGTGTGCAGCTCGCGCAGCGCCGACACGAGCCGGTCGGTCAGCCACCGGGGCTCGCGGCCCACGCGGCAGTGCTGCACCACCCGGTCGAAGCAGACGTCGAGCGTCGTCGTCCACTCGACCTTGTTGCGCAGCTGCCGCCGCAGGCTGCGCTGGATGCGGGCCCGGTCGACGTGGATCACCGGGCGCGGGTCGGGCGAGCACCAGGCGACGGCGTACGGGTCGGCGCTTCCGTCGAGCACCGCGATCCGACCGGCGGCGACGTCCGCCTCGTAGGTGAACTCGCTGACGATCTTCCGCTCCTCGGTGTCGGCCGGGAACGGGAACAGCCCGTGCCGGTAGGCGCCGAGCAGGGTCGCCGCGGACAGGTCGTCGCCGAACGCGACCGGACCCTCGGTGGGGGCGTGGGTGAGGTCGAGCGTCTCCCAGCCCATCACGCGGCCCGCAGGAACTCGGTGCGGGTCAGGTAGCCGATGTAGCGGTCGAGCATCTCCGCGTCCACCGTGGGGATCTCGATGCCGCTGCCGCGCAACGCGTGCTCCACGTTGGTGCGGGAGAAGACGGGGAACGTCGTCTCCAGGTACATCTCCGCGACGCTCATCTGGCCCGTCGCGCAGCGGTCGATGAACAGCGGCGCGAAGGGGGTCATCGGATGGTCGGGCTGTTCGACCGCGACCCGCACCATCTCGTCGAGCCACTCGGCCCAGGACACCTCGCGGATGTCGTGCCCGTGGGCCCGCAGGCGCTCGACCAGCACCGAGATGTTGACCTTCCCGGGGTTGGTGAGGTGGTAGACCTCGCCGGCGGGCCGGGACGACCTGGCGATGTGCGCGACCGCGGCGGCGAACACGTCCACCGGCGTGTAGTCCAGCGGCAGCTCCGCGACCGGGGCGGTGCCGGTGTCCACCACGAACTTCTTCATCGCGCACATCTCCGTGGCGATGTTCCACGCGCCGTTGACCCGGTCGCCGGAGATGTCGGCGGCCCGGTAGATCGCCACCGGCAGCCCCCGCTCGGCAGCCCGGTGCAGCAGCGCCTCGGCCACCCACTTGCTCTCCACGTACCCGACGGAGAGGTGGTCGGCGTACGCCAGGGGGGTGTCCTCGTCGACGTGCCGGACGCCGGCGGTGCCGAAGCCCGCGACGACGGCCATGGTCGACGTGTAGTGGACCGGGACGTTGCGGTGCCGCGCGGCCATCCGGATGATCTCGCGGGTGCCGTCGACGTTCGCCGGCCGCATGTGCGAGTACGGGTAGATGAAGTTGACGGCCCCGCCGGGGTGATGGATGACGTCGACCGTGCGCGCCAGCTCGTCGAAGGCCGCCTCGGAGAGGCCGAGCCCGGGTGCCGCGAGATCGCCGGGGACGGCGACGATCCGGCCCGCCGCCTGGTGGCCGGCGAGGTCCTCGCCGAAGTAGTGCCGCGCGTTGGCCTGGATGCGGGCCAGGCCCTGCTCCGGCCCGTCGGCGCGCACGAGGCAGTGCACCACCGCGTCCGTGCTGGTCAGCAGCTCCCGCAGCAGGTAGATGCCCAGGAAGCCGGTGGCCCCGGTGAGGAACACGTGGCGGGGGTCCTGCCAGCGCGGCTCGTCGGGCACGTCGCGCCGGATCTCCACGTCCAGCTCCGTCTCGGCGGCGAAGTCCACCCGCCTGCGGGTGTCGTCGCCGGCGAGCGTGCCTTCCCGGGCCTCGCGCACCGCCCGCGCCAGGCCGCGCGGCGTCGCGTCCTCCAGCAGCAGCCGGATCAGCGGACGTACCTGGGTGATGAGCACGCCGAAGGAGCCGCGGATCTTCGCGAGCAGCTCGGCGGCGAGGATCGAGTTGCCGCCCTGCGCGAAGAAGTTGTCGTCCGGCAGCACCCGGGGCACGCCGAGCACCTGCCCCCACAGCCGGGTCACGCCGCGCTCCACCAGGTCGACGGGCATGTCGTCGCCGCTCTCCGACGCGACCGCCGTGGCCCGCGGCGCGGGCAGCGCGGCCAGGTCGACCTTGCCGTTGGTCTTCAGCGGCAGCTCGTCGAGGGCGACGAACGCCGTCGGCACCATGTAGGCGGGCAGGTGGCGGCCGACGAACTCGCGCAGCTCCGCGACGTCCAGGGGCCGTGGGCCGGTGTGGTACGCGACCAGGCGCCGCTGGCCGTCGTGCTCGTACGTGGTGACGGCGACCGTGTCGACGCCGTCGTGCGCCGCCAGTGCCGCCTCGATCTCGCCGGGCTCCACCCGGAAGCCACGGATCTTGACCTGCCGGTCGATGCGCCCGACCACCTCGAGGTTACCCTCGGCGGTCCAGGCGCCCAGGTCACCGGTCCGGTACATCCGCGCGCCGGGCTCGGACGCGAACGGGTCCGCGCGGAAGCGGCCGGCGTCGTCCTCGGTCAGGTAGCCGCGCGCCACGCCGCGACCGCCGATGTGGATCTCGCCGCGCTCGCCGGGTCCGACCGGCCGGTCGTGCTCGTCGAGGACGTACACGACGGTGCCGGGCAGCGGCCGGCCGACCGGGGCCGTGCCGCGGGCGGGCAGCACGTCGGCGGTCAGGTCCATCAGGCAGGAGGTGATCGTGGTCTCGGTGAGCCCGTAGGCGTTGACCAGCCGCACCCCGGGCATCAGGTCCAGCGCCGTGCGGCAGTCCTCCGCGTTGACCGCCTCGCCGCCCACGATGACCATCCGGACCGGCAGGTCACGGGCCCCCGCGCCGGCCTCGGCGAGGAAGCGGCGCCAGTACGCGGGGGTCAGGTCCATCACGGTGACCCCGTGGTGGCGCAGCCGCTCCGGCAGCTCGCTGGGCGCCCAGCTCAGCTCGGGCAGCACCAGCGTCGCCCCGCCGAGCAGCGCGACCGTGATCTGCTCGATGGAGGTGTCGAAGGAGAGCGCGCCGAACTGCAACACCCGGTCGTCGGGGGTGACGCCGTAGCGGCCGGTCAGTTCCCCGCACAGGTAGCTCAGCGACTCGTGGTTGACCACGACGCCCTTCGGCGTACCCGTGGAGCCCGACGTGTAGATGATGTAGGCGGCGTCCCCGCCGCCCACCGCCACGGACGGGGCGGTCGCGGCGCCGTCCGCGGCGCTCGCGGTGAGCGCCCTGACCGGCAGGTCGGCGAACCGCGCCACGTCACGCCCGTGGGTGATGACGGTGGTGCAGTCGGTCTCCTTCACGAACGCCTCGACGCGGCTGTCCGGCAGCCCCGGATCCACGGGCAGGTAGGCCGCGCCCGCCTTCCAGATGGCGAGCAGGCCGACGATGGCGTCGATGGAGCGTTCCAGGTGGACCATGACCACGGAGTCCGCGCCGACGCCCCCGTCGACGAGGTGGCGGGCCAGGCCGTTGGCCCGGCGCTCCAGGTCCGCGTAGCTGATGTGCGCGTCGCCCTGCACGACCGCGGTCCGGTCGGGCTGCGACGCCGCACGGACGGCGATGAGTTCGTGGACACGCGGTTGCGTACGGATGTTCATGTTTTCCCTCGGGTGTGAGCACGGTCGTACCCGTGGATTTACCTGCCGCTGACCCAACGAAATTCGATATGGGCGACACTACTGCCTGGCGGCGGTTCCCCCGACTACCAGAATGAGCACGGCACCCGAATTGACACTACTCATCAGGGTAGTCCTTTGGACGCGGTTGACCCTTCGTCAAATTGAGCGTGAACGGCGCCGGAAAACGTAATGTGGCAGTGGTGTCCGGAAGGTCCGGACCGTCCCTACGCCGCGGAGGAGACCGGCACGTGGCGGACGAGTTCCGCCCGCGAGGAGATGCCCAGCCGGCGGAACAGGCCGCGCAGGTGGTAGTTGACCGTGTGCGGCGACAGCCGCACCCGGGTCGCGATCTGCCGGTTGGTCATGCCCTCGGCGACGAGTCGCGCGATGGCCCGCTCGACGCCGCTGAACGACTCCCACGCGCCGCCGGCGTCCGGACGGTGCTCCCGGGCGGCCGGCGCGGAGCGCAGCCCGATCCTGCGCCGCAGGTCGGCGGGGGCCACGGGCTCGGCCGCCAGGTCGGCGGCGCGGGACGCACCGGTCACGGCCCGGCGCCGGCGCAGGCGGTCGCGGTCGGCGCGAAGCGCCTGCCGCACGGCGGGCGGCAGGGCGTCGAGCACCGCCCACCACACCAGTTCGTGCCGGAAGGCGAGGTCGTCGCCCACCCAGTCGAGCAGTCCGGCGTCGAGCAGCGCGTCCAGGTCGGGCAGCATCTGGGCGGTGTTCCGCCCGGTCATCGCCGCCAGCTCCGCCAGCTGGCAGGAGCGGCCGAGCACGGCGGCCACCCGCAGCAGCTGCCAGGATCCGGTGGGCGCGCCGCGCAGCGTGGCGCGGATCAGCTCCTGGACCCGCCGCGGCGTCCGCGCCCGGCCGGGCCCGTCGGTGACGCCCTCGACACGGATTCCCTCGCGCAGGGCGGCCAGCAGCAGCGGGTCCCCCTGTGCGGCGGCGACGAGCAGGCGCACGGCCGGCTCCGTTACGACACCCGGCGGGTCGGCGACGAGCCGACCCACGGCCTCCCCGGAGAGCGGGCGGCCCGCGTCGGCGAGCGTCCCGACCATCTGCGACAACTGCTCGTCCTCGTACGCCACAACACAATCGTGCACGTGAATGTCTGCCGGTCTCAACATTGCCTTACCGCCAGGTACGTCGAGCAATTACCCGCACGTGGGGGAAGCGGGGCCGCAGCGGCTTCCCGGCGGGTGACCCGGGATTGCTTCGATCAATGTAATGACGTCGCGAGAGAGGCGGGCAGTTGTGGAACCCGTTGTGGTCCAGGATTTCGTACCGGCGATCGACCTGTCGGGCCGCACCACCGCCGAGGGGCGCGCGGCCATCGCGGCAGCCATCGGCAAGGCGTGCGAGGGTTCGGGGTTCTTCACCGTCGTGGGGCACGGCGTGCCCCGGGACCTGGTGAACCGCATGTACACCACCACCAAGACCTTCTTCACCCGACCGGAGGAGGAGAAGGACCGGAGCGCGAACCGCGGTTCCGGAGTGTCGGGGCTGCGCCGCCCGGGCGGCCCGTACGAGGCGTTCGCCGCGCACGTGACGGGCGACCTGAGCGACGAGGAGCGCGCCCGGCTGGGCACGCACCCGGCCACCTGGAAGGCGGCGAACATCTGGCCGGACGACGACTTCAAGGCGGTCTGGTACGAGTACATCGCCGCCATGACCGAGCTGTCGGCGGACATCATGCGGCTGTTCGCGCTCGCGCTCGGGCTGCCGGAGGACTTCTTCGACAGCAAGTTCGACGAGCACGTGTCCCTGATCATCGCCAACTACTACTACCCGACGCCCGAAGACGGCGTGCTGCGGCGGGAGATGCACACCGACTGGGGCAGCCTGACGGTGCTCTACGTGGAGGACGAGCTGGGCGGGCTCCAGGTGCGGCGCGGCGACGACGACTGGCTGGACGTGCCCGCCATCCCCGGCAGCTTCGTCGTGAACATCGGCGACCTGATGGCGTTCTGGACCGGCGGCCGGTGGGCGTCGACCGTGCACCGGGTGGTCAACCCGGAGGGGACGGACGCGCCGTCGCGCGTCTCCATCCCCTTCTTCTACCTGCCCAACCACGACACCACGGTCGAGCCGATGCGCCCGCTGGCCCAGGAGAGCGCCGAGGCCGGGCTCGACCGGGTGACCGTCGGGGAGTGGTTCTCGCACAAGATGCAGTCGACGTACCAGGCTTCCGCGTAGCGGGCTCCCCGCCCCGCCGGACCGCCCCGCACGCGCGGTCCGGCGGGGCGGCGGCGCGCCGGTGCGGCAACCCGACACGGGCGCGGCCCGACGTCAGAGGGAACGCACCGCGCCCGGCATGGTGAACTCGATGGTCTCGCGGGCGACCTCGCGCTCCACCACGGTCACCGGGCCGTGCGCCCGCAGCGCCTCGACCACCCCCTCGACCAGGCGCGGCGGGGCGGACGCGCCCGCGGTGACCCCGACCGTGGTGACACCCGCCAGCCACTCCGGCAGGATCTCCGCCGCGTCCTCGATGAGGTGGGCCGGTCGGCCCGCGCGGCGGGCCAGCTCGACGAGTCGTTGCGTGTTCGCCGAGTTGGTCGAGCCGACCACGAGCACGAGGTCGGACTCCTCGGCGACCGTACGCAACGCCGCCTGCCGGTTGGTCGAGGCGTAGCAGATGTCGGCCGAGGACGGCCCGCGCAGCGCCGGGAACCGTCGGCGCAGCACGTCGAGCACCTCGGCGGTCTCGTCCACGGCCAGCGTGGTCTGGGTCAGGTACGACACCCGGTCCGGATCGGGCACCTCGACCGTGCGCGCGTCCTCCAGCGACTGCACGAGGAGCATCCGGTCCGGCGCCTCGCCCAGGGTGCCCTCGGTCTCCTCGTGCCCCGCGTGCCCGACGAGCAGGACGGTGTCCCCACGGTCGGCGTAGCGGCGCGCCTCCGTGTGCACCTTCGCCACCAGCGGGCACGTCGCGTCGAACACCTCCAGGCCGAGCCGGGCGGCCTCGGCGCGCACCACGGGCGACACCCCGTGCGCCGAGAACACCACCGTCGCGCCGGCGGGCACCTCGTCGAGTTCCTCGACGAACACGGCGCCGCGCGACTCCAGGTCGGCGACGACGTGCGCGTTGTGGACGATCTGTTTGCGGACGTACACCGGGCTGCCCCGGCTGGCGAGCGCACGCTCGACGATCTCGATCGCACGCTCGACACCGGCGCAGAACGCACGCGGTGCCGCGAGCAGTACCGTTACGGACTCGGCTACGGACATCGCGCACTCCTTCCCACGCATCTCCGCAGTATCGAGCCGCGACCTCGCAATCCGGTGGGGTTCTGGTGGAGCACCAGGGACGACGTCCCGCGCCGACCGCGCCGGGGCCGCCGATGGTGGCGGGGCCGCCGATGGTGGCGGGCCCGCGCCGTCGGACCGCGACGATACGACGGGTGCCGCCGCTGACGCCAGCGCCCGCCCGCCGCGCCGACGTGTCCGCTATCCGTCGACCCGGTAGGCGGCGAGGACCGTCTCGGAGATGAGGCGGGGGGCGTCCGCCCGGTCCACCTGCCCGCTGGCCACGTCGACGGCGGCGCCCTTCATGATGTGGTGCAGGACGCTGGTCAGCCAACTGGCCGGAAGGTCGGCCCGGAACACCCCCTCGTCCTGACCCCGGCGGATCAGCTGGTCGACGCGCCGCGCCGGCTCGGCGTGCAGCTCGTGCACGCGTTCGGGCGGCAGCGACGCCTGCGCCGCCTCCAGGACGGCACTCGACTGGGCGATCAGCAGCCAGCTCGACCGGATCAGGACGCGCAGCGCGTCGCGCGGATCGCCGGTCAGGTCGAGACCCGCCAGGAGTTCCTCCCCCTCGGCCAGCACCCGGGTCAGCGCGGCCTCCACCAGCGCGTCCCGGGAGGGGAAGTGACCGTAGAGGGTCACCCGGCCCACCCGCGCGGCCTGCGCGATCTCGCTGACGCTCGCGTCGGGGTCACGGCTCAGGCAGGTCACCGCCGCCTCCAGGATCCTCTCCACGTTCTGCTGGGCGTCGGCCCGGCGGGTCGGCTTGGCGAGTGGGCGAGTCATGGAACTTCCCCTAAGTCGAACAGTCGTGCATGAGTTAACGTATCTCCGTAACTTGAACACTACCGTTCAACTTGGCGGAGGAGCCTGGCAGCCATGGCGGAACCTGTGACCGCAACCGAAACTCCCACACCCGCGAGTCCCCACCCGAAGCGCTGGCGGATCCTGGGCCTCGTCGGCATCGCCCAGCTGATGCTGATCCTGGACGTCACCGTCGTCGCGATCGCCCTGCCGCACATGGGGGCGGACCTGGGCATGGAGCGGGAAGCCCTCACGTGGGTGGTGAGTGGATACACCCTCACGTTCGGCGGCCTGCTGCTGCTCGGCGGTCGCGCCGCGGACCTGTTCGGCGCCCGCCGCCTCGTCCTCGCCGGCCTCCTGCTGTTCAGCGCCGCGTCCCTGACGGCGGGGCTGGCGACCAGCGGCCCCATGCTGCTGGGCGGTCGCGTCGGGCAGGGCATCGCGGCGGCGATCCTCTCCCCCGCCGCCCTGTCCCTCGTCGTCACGATCTTCGACGGCGACGAGCGCAACAAGGCGCTCGGCATCTGGTCGGCGCTCGGCGGCGGTGGCGCCGCCCTGGGCGTCCTCCTCGGCGGCCTGCTCACCGCCGGGCCGGGCTGGCCCTGGGTGTTCTTCGTCAACGTGCCGGTCGGGATCATCCTGCTGCTGGCCCTCCGGATGCAGCTTCCGCCCCAGGCGCCCACCGGCGCGACGGCCCGGCTCGACGTGCCCGGCGCGGTGCTGGTTACGGCGGCCACCGGATCGCTGATCTACGCGCTGATCCGCGCCGGCGACGTCGGCTGGGGCAACCCGACGATCCTGCTGCTGCTGGTGGCCGCCGTGCTCCTCTACGCCGCGTTCGTCGTCCGCCAGCGCCGCGCCGCGAGCCCGCTGATGGACGTACGGCTCCTGCTCCGCCGGCCGGTGGCGACCGGGGCGCTGCTGATCCTCGTCGCGACCGCGCTGATGATCACCGTCTTCTTCCTGGGCACGTTCTACCTCCAGGACCACCAGGGCTACGGCGCCCTGCGCACCGGGCTGCTCTTCCTGCCCGTGGCGATCACGACCATGCTCGGCGCGAACGCCGCCGGCCGCGTCATCGGCCGGATCGGGGCGCGCACCCTCGGCGTCCTGGGCCTGCTCGTCTCGGCGGCCGGCATGGCGGTCCCCGCCGCCGTCGACGGGACCGCGGCCCTCGTCGTCGGGGTGAGCGTCGCCGCCGCCGGCACGGGCGTCCTCTTCGTCGTGGCGTCCGCCGTCGCGCTCGGTCAGGTCGCGCCGCAGGAGGCCGGTCTCGCCTCCGGCATCGTCAGCACCTTCCACGAGTTCGGCGCCTCGCTCGGCGCCGCCGTCGTGTCGAGCATGGCCGCGGCCAGCATCGCGGGCACCAGCACGGCGGGCTTCTCCCGAGGCTTCACCACCGGCGCCGTCATCGCCGTCGCCGCCGCGGTCCTCGCCTTCTTCCTCACCCCCCGGCCGACCCACTGAGCCCCGAGCCGGTGGTCGGCGGGGGCCCGCCCGCCGACCACCGGTTCGGACACCGGCACGCTGCGGCCGCGCGGGCACGCCGCCCCGTCGACGAGCCGGCGCTCAGCGGCGTAGCCGCGGCGCGATCCAGGCGCCGAGGCTGTCGCCGTGGCACTGCTCGACGCTGGTCGTGCTGACCCGCAGGGACACCTGGGTCGAGTCGCTGATGTCCACCTTGACCGGGCGGGTCCGCCCGAGGCCGACCGTGGTGGTGAAGACCTCCTTGCTGTCGGAGAGCACGCTGAACCGCAGCGGCCGGGCCTTCGGGGACTCGTCGGCGATGCCCACGGCCGCTTCGAGGACCCGGAACTGCCGGCTCACCACGAACGTGACCGTGTAGTGGTCGTTCAACCAGCACGGAGACGCGGTCAGCACCGCCTGGTGCGGCTTCCCGGCCACGGTCAGCGGCTCCTGTTCCCAGCCCTCGAAGTCGTCCATCTCGCGCATCTCGGTCAGCGGGACCACGTCGGCCTGGGGCGACGGTGACGCGGTGACCGCGGGCGACGCGGGTGTCGGGGAAGGATCGGTACTGGTGGACGCCGCCGGTGCGGTCGGCTGGGGCGGCCCGGTGGACGGGGCGCCCTGGACCGGCGGTGCGGCGCCGCCGCCGGTGTCGCGGTTCAGCTCCAGCGCGACGGGAACGGCCGCCGCGACCACCGTGGCCACGGCGGCGATGACCGCGCCGACGATCGCGGGATGGGACGAGCGACGCCGTCTCGGGACAGACACGGCTCGATTATGGCAACTCCGCGCACGCGGACCGGGCCGCCGCCGGTCAGTGCCCGAGCCGGTCGAGGATCCTGGCCGCCACGTCGAGGGCGTTCCCCTCGGGCGCGGCGGGACAGCCGCCGATCGTTCCCCGCCAGCGCTCCTCGTGCGCGACGACGCGGGCGCGCAGGACGCCGACGTCCGGCGCCTGCCCCGTCGTCGCCGCCCGGGCCAACCAGGTCGCCCACAGCTCCCACCGGGGCAGGTAGTAGTCCCGGACGAGCCCGGCCCAGTGCCGCCCGGAGTAGTCGTGCAGCCCGCTGGTCTGGTGGCCCCACACGGAGACCAGACTGCGGGCGTCGCGCTCCATGACGTCGGCCTCGGCGGGCGAGTCGCCCCACGCGCGGGCGTCGTCGATCCACCGGCCGACGCGCGATTCGGACCGCGTGCCGGCGAGCTCGTCGAGGTCGAGCAGATCCACCCGGAACCGGACGAAGTGGTCCAGGACCCCATCCCCGTCCCGCTCGGCGAAGGCCGCCAGCATCCCGCGGATGTGGACCCGCGATCCCTGCGCCAACACGTGACCGACCAGCTCGACCACGTCCCGCTCGACCTGCTCCCGGACCCCCGCCTCCGGCGCCCGCCCGAGCAGCAGCCGGGCGGCCGAGGCGATCCGCGGCAGGGCGCCGAGGACCATCGGATCGTTCTCGGCGTCGATGTTGGCCGACTGCCGCTGCGGCTCCGCGTCCTGCGGGACGAACTCGCCGGCCAGCCGCTGGGCGGCGAACGGCGCGTCGGCCGACCACGGCCGGGCGATGACGGGAGACGGGATGGACCGGGTGCGCCCCGGCGCGTAGAGCGTGTCGGCCAGGAGCCGCCAGGCCAGGGCGAAGTCCTCGTGCCCGGACGCGTAGCGCTGCCGGGCGAACGACCGCAGCCAGTCGTCCAGTCGGGGCACGCCCCAGGTCAGGTCGGTGGCCAACTCGTAGAAGACGCTGTTGTTCTCGACCGCCTCCGGTGCCAGCCCGACGCCCGCCAGCCGGGCCGGCCGCGTACGCCGCAGCTCGTCGACGTCGCGACGCAGCCCGTCCAGGTCGCCGAAGAGCGCGAAGCGGCCCCCGAAGTTGTGGATGGCGCACCACACCCAGCGCCGCCCGAACATGCCGTCGCGGCGCCACATGGGGGCGTGCTCGCCCCACAGGTCCAGCAGGAGCAGCCGCTCGTCGGGCACGTCGGCCAGGAACGCGCGCACGCGCTCGGGCCGCCAGAAGTCGCGCTGGTAGTGGAACGGCCAGCCCTGGAGCACCCAGGTCGCCTCGGGGTCGCCGTCCGCCATCGCCCGGTAGACGGCCCGGCCGACCGACGCCAGGTAGTCGGGTTCCCCGGACGGCGGCACCGACTCGATGAACGGGTCGACGGCGTAGTGGTGATCGGTGCCGAACAGCTCCCGCTGGATGCCCAGGAACTCCGCCGTCAACGACGCGAACCGCTCGCTGTCGGGGCCGAGGATCGGGGTACGCCAGCCCTGCCACTCGATCTCGCCGGCCGACGGGTCGGCCAGCTCCGGGGGGACGTGCCCGCCGAACACGGGCAGGACGGGCGTCATGCCCAGCGTGCGCTGCCGGTCGAGGATCCGCTGCGCCAGCTCGACGTGGCGGCTGATCCAGCGCGACGGCAGCGGCCCGCCGAACGAGTTCGTGTTGCCCATGAACGTCCACGGAAAGTGCGCCGCGCTGCCGATCCACTCGTCGACCCGGGCCGCGTCGAGCCCGGCCCGCCGGAACGTCTCCGCCAGCACCGCCTCGTGGCCGACCTGCATGAGCGGATGGGTGACGCCGTGCAGCGCCATCCAGTCGATCTCCCGCTCCCAGCGGTCCCAGTCCCAGAACGCCGCCGAGTAGCCGTAGGTCACGGTGTTGAGGTGGTAGCGGACCGCGAACGGGCTGGTCAGCCGCGTCGGGGGCGCGTCCGGCCAGGGCGTGGGCCGGGGCGCGAGCCGGGGCTGCTCCCAGGTCACCTGACGACCGGCGTACGCCTTCAGGTACTGCCCGAACGCGGCGGCCGCGGCCACCGGATCCGACCCGCGCAGCGTCAGGACGCCGTCGCGGCACTCGTATTCGGCGACGGCCGCCTCGTCCCCGGCGGGGATCCGCTCCACCCGCACGTCGTCGGCCGTGCCGGCGACGCGGGCCACGAGGGCACGGACCTCGTCCACCGTCACAGCTCCTCGACGGTGCGGTTCAGCCGCGACCGCTCGGCGGCGAAGGCGACGAGGTGGCTCTCCACGCTCTCCTCCAGGGAGCTGGGGGCCGCCTCGACGTCCTCGCCGGACAGCCGGCTCCGGACCCGCCCGGTGAAGTCGAGCATCAGCCCGGCGTCGCCGCCGCCGTGTCCGGAGAACGCCTCGATGACCTCGTCGACGACCCCCTGGCTGCCGCTGCCGACCTGGAACGTCTCGTCGGTCTGCCGTCCCTCCACGGTGGGCGGCGTGTCGGTGAAGGTCGCCAGGCTGATCCGGCCCGAACGCATGTCCGCGGTGATCTGCCCGTGGCTGCCCATCAACGTGAGGGTCCGGGTGTTCCACGCGGTGAACGCCGAGACCACCAGCGACGCCGTGACGCCGTTGCCGAAGCGCAGCGCCGCCGTCTGGTGGTCGACGACGTCGTTGTCCATCCGGTAGACGCACCGGCCGTAGTCGGTCAGCCGCAGGGCCCGCCGGCGGCCGGCCACGCTCGTGTCGTTCGTGACGACCGTGACGGGCGGCCCGTCGACGTCGGCGAGCTGGTCGACGTAGAGGCGTTCGGCGTTGTACGGGCAGGTGTCGGCGACGGCGCACCCGTCGACGCAGCGCTCGGTCGAGCCCTTCGGCGCGTGCTCGGCCCGGAAGTGGCGGCGTTCGCCGAACGAGGCGACAGTCGTGCAGGGCGCCCCCACCAGCCACCGGAGGATGTCGATGTCGTGGCACGCCTTCGCCAGCAGCATCGGGCTGGACCGGTCGGCGCGGTGCCAGTTGCCGCGTACGTAGCTGTGCGCGAAGTGCCAGTACGCCACGTTCTCGATGTGCGAGATGCCCTGCAACTCGCCGATCCGGCCGTCGTCGAGCAGGCGGCGCAGGGTCTGGAAGAACGGGGTGTAGCGCAGCACGTGGGCGACGGTGACCGTGCCGGCGCTGCCGCGGGCCGCGACGGTCAGCCGGTGCAGCTCCTCAGCGGTCGGCGCGATGGGCTTCTCGAGCAGGACGTGGTGCCCCAGTTCGAGGGCCCGGAGGGTGGGATCGACGTGGTCCCGGTCGGGGGTGGCGACGATGACCGCGTCCCACGGCCCCCGTTCCGCGAGCGCCTGCCGCCAGCCGGTGAACCGTCGGTCCGCCGGGATGGCGTGGGCGTCGCCCAGCCCGTCGCGGCGCTCCGCGTCGGGCTCGGCGACCGCGACGACCCGGGCCGCCTCGGGGTGCTCCAGGCACCACTGCGCGTACGCGTGCGCGCCACGCCCTCCCGCGCCGAGCACGAGCAGTCGTACCGGTCCCGATCCCGGTGACACAGGGCCTGCCACGTCGATCATCCTTTCGGTGTTCACTTGTCCGCCCCGGAGGTCAGGCCGGTGACGATGTAGCGCTGGGCGAGGAAGAAGATGACGATGACCGGTACGGTCACCGCGATGGAGCCGGCCAGGAGCACGGTCACGGGCACCTGGAAGTCGGTGAGCTGGGCGAGACCGAGCGGGGCCGTCCACCGCGACCGGTCCTGCACGAGGAAGAGCAGCGCGTAGAAGTACTCGTTCCAGGCGATCATGAAGACGTAGATGGCGGTCGCCACGACGCCGGGCAGCGCGATCGGCAGCACGACCTTGCGCAGCATCGTCGGCAGCGAGCAGCCGTCGAGCAGCGCCGCCTCCTCGACGCTCTCCGGCAGGGCGAGGAAGTAGTTGCGCATCATGTACAGCGCGACGGGCACGGTGGCGGCGACGTAGATGACGAGCAGCCCGACGAGCGACCTGGAGAGTCCCAGCCGGCTCAGGATGACGAACTTCGGCACCGCGAGCACGATGCCCGGGAACAGGTAGACGGCGAGGATGATCCCGCTCGTGAAGCGCCGGCCCCGGTACCGCAGGCGGGCCACGGCGTACGCGCCGAAGATGCACGCGACGATCGACACCGCGACGGTGGCGAGGGCGACCAGCAGGGAGTTGACCACGAACCGGCCGAGCCCGAAGCCACCCGCCGACTCGTCCTTCATCGCCGTGACGTAGCTGGACAGGTCGATCTCGCCGAGGCCGGGGACGACGTCGAGGGGTTCCAGCAGCACCGCCGAGTACGGGCGCAGCGAGAGCAGCACCCCGTACAGCACGGGTCCCACGGCGCAGACGAGCGCGACGGTGACGAGCGTCCACCGCAGGACGTTGACCGGGCGCGAGGGCCGCATCGCCGAGCTCACAACGCCTCCTTCCGCCGGGAGAGCAGGACGTAGCCGGCCAGCAGCACGCAGAGGATCAGCGACATCAGCAGTCCGTAGGCGGCGGCGCTGCCGATGTCGGACCGGGTGACCAGCTCCGTGTAGACCTTGATCGCCATGACCTGGGTGCCGCCGGCGCCCTCGGTCAGCAGGTAGACGTCGTTGAAGTTCTGGAACGACCAGATGAACCGCATCAGCAGCAGCAGCAGGAGCACCCCCCGCAGCTGGGGCAGGATGATGTGGCGCAGGTTCTGCCACCGGGAGGCCCCGTCCAGGGCCGCGGCCTCCTCGATCCCGCCGGGCACGTTCTGCAACCTCGCCATGACGAACAGGAAGGCGAGCGGGAACGACTTCCAGACCTCGAAGCAGACGACCACGAGCAACGACACCGGTACGGGCAGTCCCGCGACGTCCATCGAGGTGGTGCTGAGGAAGCCGACAGGGTTCTGCCAGCCCAGGTACTCCTGGCCGACGGCGTTGACGATGCCGTACTGCGGGTTGAGCATCGTGCGCCAGATCATCGCGGCCGCGATGACCGGCAGCACGTACGGGATCAGCAGCAGCGCGCGGACGAGCCCCCGGCCGCGGAAGGGGCGGCGCAGGGCGAGGGCGAGGGCCGTCCCGACGCCGATGGACCCGACAGTGGTCAGGGTCGCGTACGCGACGGTGGTCCAGAGCGCCCCCCAGAACGCGTCGGACCGCCAGGCGTCGGCGATGTTGTCGAAGGTCCACTCGATGGTGGACGGCGACAACCGGGGGATGTCGATCAGTCTCGTGTCGGAGAAGGCGAAGACGACGACGAGGGCGAACGGGAGCAGGACGACCAGGGCGATCAGCACCAGCGTCGGGCCGGTGAGGAGCTGACCGTTGAGGTTCTCCCGCTGGGAGCGGCTGAGCCGCTCCCAGCGCGAGGACCGCACCGTGGGCGCACTCACAGTTCGGCCTGGACCTTCTTGACCTGCTCGGCCATCGCCTTCGTGACCTGCGCGGGCGGGTCTCCGGCGTAGAGGCGCTCCAGGAACTGCGCCAGCACTCCCTGCGCGGTGACCGCCCCGGCCAGCGGCGAGTCCTTGGTGCCCATGCCCCACAGGCCGACGGCGTTCATGCCGTCGCGGATCTGGATGACCATCTCCGGGCCGTACAACTCGGCGACGGAACTCTTGGCGTCCGGCCCGACGCCGAGCTTGCCCCACGCGTCGAGGTAGGCGTCCGGGTCGGCCTTGGTGCCGTTGCGCAGCGGGATCCGGCCCTCGGTCGCCGAGGCGAGCGTGTCCGAGTAGCCCTCCTCCAGCATGTACTTGATGAACTCCTTCGCCCCGGCGGTGTTGGCCCCCTCGGGGATGCCGTAGCCGAGCGTGGCGCCGTACTGGGCGGGGTGGTTCCGGTCGAGCACGGTGATGAATCCCGAGTTCTTCGAGAGGAACGCCGGGTCGGTCTTGCACTGCGGGCACGTCGCCGGGTTCGCGGGGTCGAGGCCGGCCAGCTCGTCGAGGATGTGGGTCGAGAAGAGCAGCATCGAGGCCTTGCCGGCGAGGTACGCCGCCCGCGCGCTGGTCACGTCGAAGTCGCCCTGCGTGCTCGAGTCGCGCAGGATCTTGAACTGCTCGGCCGCCCGGGTGCACTCGGGCGAGTCGATCGTGACGGTGCCCTCCCGGACGAGCTGGCAGCCGGCGCTCTGGAACGTCGAGTAGACGCCCTCGGTGCCGGACGCGGTGCCGGACTGGGTGCCGAGGGCGATGCCGGTCACCCCCGTCGCCTTCATCGCGGTGGCGGCCTTCGCCACCTCCTCGAGGTTGGTGGGCACCTTGACGTTCGCGGCCTGGAGCAGGTCCTTGCGGTACACCAGGAGGTGCACCCAGCCGTCGCTCGGCACGGCGCCGACCTTGCCGTCCAGGCTGAACGCCTTCACGGCGTTCGCGTTGAACGTGTCGGCGCCGAGCTCCTCGACGACCTCCTCGGCGGCCTTGGTGTTCAGCAGCCCCTGCGACCGCCAGGCGGCCGTGGTGGTGGAGCTGTGCAGCATCACGTCGGGCACGTCGCCGGAGGCGGCGCCGGTCGCCAGCGACTGCTGCTGGTCGGTCTCGCTGAGCGGCACGACCTTGACCTTGATGCCGCTCTTCTCGGTGAACCGGGCCGCGACCTTCTCCTGCGCCGCGACCCGCTGCGGGGTCGTCTGCGGCGTCCAGAAGGTGATCTCCTTGGCCGTCTCCGCCTCGGAATCCGACCCGCCGCACGCGACGAGCGTGGTGAGCGCCGTCGCGGCGGCGATCGCCGCCGCAAACCGGCGCTTCGTCAGGTGACCCATCTGCTGTCTCTCCTCGATCTGCGTAGTGACGACGGTCAGGACCGCTCGACGGCCCCGCGCATGACGTGACCCTGCGAGTTCGCCGGCGGGCGCACGCCGAGCAGGGCGGTGATGGTGGCGGCCACGTCGACCAGGCCGACGTTGCGCAGCGGGACGCCGCGGCGGATCCCGGCGCCGGAGAGCACCATCGGGACCTGCGCCTCCGGCAGGGCGCCGTGCGAGGCGCGGGGGGCGCCGTCGGCGAGCGTGGAGAGGTGGTACGGCTCGACCGGCTCCACCACGAGGTCGCCGAGCTTGTCGCTGGCCTTCAACCGGCGCAGGTCCTGCTGGTCGCGGACGGCCGCGATGCCCGGGATGCCCCGGATGATCCCGGCGATGCGGCGGGCGTTCTCCGGGGTGTCCGCCCGGCCCCGCAGGGTGATGTCGGCGGTACGCGGGGCGGGCACGACGACGATCTCGCTGGCCGGATCCGGTACGCCGCCCGAGCTGGCGACGACCTGGACCTTGAGGCCGGTCGCGGAGAGCCGGTCGAGCACCTCGGGCAGCAGCGGGACGGTCCACTCCCGGGCGCCGTGGTCGGCCGTGACGACGAACGCCGTCCGGTCCAGGACGCCGGCCTCGCGGGCGGCCTCGCGGACCCGCCCGATCTGGGCGTCCACGCGGGCCAGGGCGGCGGGCAGGTCGGGGTCGGAGAACCCGCCGTCGTGCAGTACGCCGTCGACGTCGTCGCAGTAGACGGTGATCAGGTCCGGGATCGCGGCGGGGTCGACCATGGTGCCGCCGGAGTTGACCGGTTCGCCGCGCAGCAGCGCGATCGCCTGGTCGGCGCGGGTCTCGCAGTTGCCGCCCGGCTGGGTGTACAGCGCGGCGGGGTCGCCGTACGTGGCGCCGTAGTTCTGCACCGCGTACCACTGGAGGTAGGCCGCGGTCCGGTCCTGCCGCTTCAGCGAGTGGGCGATCGTCTCCACGCCGGGCTCGATGTAGCGCTCCTGCGAGACGCCGCGACCGGTCTCCTGGTTGTAGTAGTAGCCGGTGTTGCGGTGCACGGCCGGGTACGCGCCGGTCGCGGTGGTCGTCCGCGACGAGTTGGAGTACGACGAGTACGACCCGTCGGCCACGCCGAAGGTGCCCTCCCCGATGAGCGCCCGGATGTTCGGCAGCTCGGCCAGCCCGGCGTAGCGCCCCGTGAGGAAGCGCGGGTCGAACCCGTCGAAGTCGAACATGATCACGTGCTGCGCGGGCCGCACGCCGCCCGCCGTCGCCGCCGGTGCCGACACCGCCGGGGTCGCCGGCAGCACGGCCGCCGCGAGCAGTACGACCGCGCCGGCCGCGCCGGCCCTGACCGCGCTGGAACGCCTGATCGGATGCGCCACCCTCTGCCTCCTCGAACCGTCGGACCCGTGGGCGAGAGTCTGCCGGAGACACGAGGGAGATTGTCAAGATGCCAGTGTGAGATGCAAGATACGCGCATGCAGAACCTCTCGGCTGACGGGAATGGTCGATCCTTGGACGAACTCGACCGGCAGATCGTCGGCGCCCTGCTCGCTCACCCGCGAGCCACCCACGCGCAGATCGGCGAGGCGGTGTTCACCTCGGAGGCCACCGTCTCCCGCCGGGTCCCGCGACTCCTGCGCAGCGGCGCGGTGCGGATCATCGGGGTCATGGACGGCGAGGCGACCCGCCGGGCGCGCTCGCTGTTCGTGCGGCTGCGCTGCCGCCCGGACGCCGCCGGCCGCTCCGCCGAACACCTGGCCCGGTGGCAGGAGTGCGGCTCCGTCAAGCTGCTCACGGGCAGCGTCGACTGCGTGGCCGAGGTCTCCTACACCTCCAACGAGCACCTGCTCCAGCTCATGTTCGAGCAACTGCCCGGCCTGGACGGTGTCCTGGCGATATGGAGCAACCAGGTCATCCGGAGGTTCTGCACGCCACACAACTGGAGCCCGAGCCTGCTGCCGGCCGAGGTCGTCGACGAGCTACGGGCGCAGCGGACGGACCACTGGAACGAACAGACACCCGTCGAGACGCCGTCCCGGCTCAGCCGACTCGACGAGCTGATCATCGCCAGCCTCGCCACGGACGGTCGCCAGGGCTGGCAGCAGCTCGCCGAGCGGTGCGGCGCGAGCCCCGCCACCGTACGGCGGCGGGCCGAGGCGATGATGGCGGCGGGATTCCTGCGCATGCGGACCGTCGTCGAGCCCAGCCTCGTCGGGCTCGCGGTGAACGCCTTCGTCACCCTCAGCGTCAACCCCACGCAGCTCGGGCAGGCCGGCGAACTGCTCGCCGCGCACCCGGCCGTCCTCATGATCTCTGCGACGACCGGGGACCGGAACCTGTGCGGCGAGATCGCGCTGGAGAGCGACGCCGCGCTCTACGAGTTCCTGTCCGGCACCATCGGCCAACTCCCCGGCCTCCAGCACGCGGACGTGGCCGTCGCCCTGCGCTCCGTCAAGCGGGCGGGGATGATCCTGCCGCCCGCGCCCCCCGCAGGCGAGACCAACCGTCGCAGTGTGGCCGCCCCACCCAGATGACCGACCTGCGCGCCCGCAGGGCAGAGTCACAGCCCACCGGGGTCACCCCCGGGGCGGATCGGCGTTGCGCGTAGAGCCATTGGCGATCTTGACAGTCTCGGCCCCGTTGGGACACCCTCTGGGCCAGATCGCGCCCGAAGGCCCGTGGCTCACGGGCACGCGGTGGCAACGTCGACATTCCACACAGATACATGGAGGCGCATCTGCGTCGCGATATCGCAGTCAGCATGGCTGCGCTTGTCGCCGTGCTCGGAATCCTGGTTCCCCAGGGATCCGCGCTCGCCGGCAGTGGCGCACCATTCAAGCTGCCTTACCGGGCTGGACACGCCTACACCATCACCCAGACTCCTGGGAGCGGCTACTCCCACAACGACGGCTACAACCGACATGCCGTCGACTTCGCCATGCCGCAGGGCACCCCGATTGTCGCCTCGGCCGCCGGCACCGTCCGCTACGAGGGATGGAACAGCGGCGGAGGCATCATCGCCTTGATCGACCACGGCAACAATCGATGCTCCCAGTACGCCCATCTCAGCACCACCATCGTCGACAGAGGGCAATGGGTGGCGCAGGGGCAGCACATCGGCGCGTCCGGTGCCACCGGAAATGTGACCGGTCCACATCTTCACTGGAACGTCGTCTACTGCGACTCTCAGCTCAGCCGCGAGATCCCCAATACGGTGGAGACCGGCACCAACTATCCCACCGGCACCGCCCCCGTGAGCCAGAACCGCCTTTCCACCAGCCTGCCGGGGGCTGATGGCGAACGGGTGTCCGACTTCAGCGGTGACGGTGCCGCCGATGTCCTGGGGGTCGCCGCCAACGGTGACTTCTGGTACTACCCGCACAATCTTGCCGGTCTCAGCACCCCGGTGAAGATCGGGAACGGTTGGGCGGCCTTCACGCACGTCATGGCCGCCGACTGGAGCGGCGACGGCGCCGCCGACGCCCTGGGAGTCGACGCCAACGGAAACCTCTGGTACTACCCCCACAACGGAGCCGGCCTCGGCAACCCCGTCAAGATCGGATACGGCTGGGCCACCTTCGTACACGTCATGTGACAGTGACGATCCACCAGGGCGGGTCGGCCCAGGCACCAGACCGGGTGCCCCGGTCGACCCGCCGGCCAGGGCGCCGCGCCGGGGACGGGCGAGGCGCGGCGCGGCGCGTTCAGTCCGGCAGTAGCGGGCGCATGAACGTCCTCTCGTAGCGCAGGACGCATCCTGACTCGTCGCGGATCCGGTCCGCGTCGACGAACTCCGGATCCTCACCGAACCGTGAGCGGTAGCGCTCGTAGGCGGCCAGGCTGTCGAAACTGAACAGTGCCTCCGCCCGGTCGCTGGCACCCTCGGCCGGCAGGAAGTAGCCATGGTGGATACCGCCGTGCCGTGCCACCAGTCGCATCCACTCGCGGGCGAAGCGCTCGAACGCCTCCAGCCTGGTCGGGTCGATGGTGTAGTGCACCACGCAAGTGATCATGAGGCCACCATAGGCCGCGCGGAAGCGTCAGGCAGACATCGGCCGGTGCCGCCCAAGCGGCCGACCGGGACGCCCACCGCCGTCGCCGAGTGCAGGCCACCGGTGTTTCTGCTCCCGAAGACCCTATCCCTCAAGTTCTGGCCACCACGTTACGAGGATAAGGGAATTGCATGAAATCCGGCGACTCGGCCGGAAGGTCTGTAAGCCCACGACCTCCACGCCTTCGCTGCGGAGGAACCGGACCCGCGCCGCAGGTCGAGGCGGAGTCCGGTCGCAGTCAGCGGCGTTGCGGGCGTACCGACAACTTCAAAGCATTGACACTGATCAAGCTTTCGGGCACACTTTCCGCAGTCGCCTCAGCGCAGACGGTGAGCCCCTTGTAGCAAGCGTGTTTCGAGCAGGATACATAGATTGGGCCGCGTCCTCACAATGATCGTGAGAATGCGTAAAACCTTGTAGGAGCATCTGGTCGTCGGTGGGTCAGTCGCCTGCCGGGCGCTTTCGCGTGCCTGCGCGACTGCGTGGCGGAGTTCTGCCAAACGTGCTAGCGGTCTCGACTCGCCACTGAATGCCGGGTGTCGCATTCGTGGCCGAGGCGGTTGATCCAGGCCCAGATCGTGAGTTCGCCCCATCTTTTTCCATGAATCGGAGATCTAGTGCGCATCGCCTTCCTCACCACGACTCAGCATGGTCACCTCAACCCGTACATTCCGGTGGTCAATGCGCTCCAAGCCGCCGGCAATGAGGTTGTGCTGCTGCTGTTGTCTGCGGACGGTGGCGCGCTCGGTGAACAGCGTCGCCAGGCCCTGGGCGCGGCGGAGGTCCACATGGTCGGGGAGGTCCAGATGGCGCCGTGGAGCGACGATCCGGCAAAGATCGGTCCGATGCTCGAGTCGTCACCGGTGGCGGACCAGGTGGCTGATGCGCTGCGGGCGACGGCGCCGGACTTCACGCTGCTCGATTCGCTGCCGGTACTGGCGGCAGCGATGGCCGGGGCGCAGGCATCCGATATGCCGTACGGGATGATATGGGCAAATCTCGGCGGAGTATGTCCAAGGGAGCGTCGGCAAGGTCGCTGGCTGTACGACGAACAGGTTGGCGACTATCTGACCAGGCGCGGAGTGTTGTGGTCGACCCGGACTCATTCGGCGCGTTCGCCGATTCTCAATCTCATGCCGACGATTCCCTCGCTCGTCGGGGATGAGGCAGTCACCGACGACGGTGTGCAGCTGGTCGGGTTGCCGGGTGCGGCAGGCAAGCGCGGCGACGAGGTCGCCTTTCCCGGCTTGGAGGAGATCGACCCCGGTCGGCCGCTGGTGTTCGTCTCCTTCGGCACGATCTTTTTCAGGCGGCCCGACCTCCTCCGCACGGTGATTATGGGGGCGGTGAAGACCGGTGCGCAGGTGATCGCCTCAGTGGGAGATCTCGCTGAGGAACTCGCGCTGCCCGCTGACGTGCTTAGCGCCCCGTACGTGCCACAACGTGAGGTGCTTGAGCGCGCCGATGCGTTCATCACCCATGGCGGCTACAACTCGGTGGCGGAGTCGATCCGGGCGGCGACACCAATGCTGGTGATCCCGCTGGCTGTGGACCAGCCCATTCAGGCGCACTTCGTAGAAACCGCGGGCTTCGGGACGGCATTGGAGCCGGCCGACGTCACAGAACAGGCGGTCGCTGACGCTGTCACCAATCTGCTTGATCCCGGCCGGGACTACCGGGCGCGGCTGCGCGCGGCGCAGCCCGAGTGCGGCGATTCCGCCGCGCGCACGGCAGAACTGGTCATCAGCATGGGCGAGAAGCTACAGCGAAAGGGGGAGCAGTGACGATAGAACTGCAGCGGCCGGTGGACGATCGGATCGTCTTCGATGATCTTGAGAGTTTCTCATTCCGGGTGGACCGCCGGGCCTATACAGACGACGACGTGGCCGCACAGGAGATGACCAAGATCTTCGATCGCTGCTGGCTGTACGTCGGGCACGAATCGGAGGTGCCCGCGCCGGGCTCCTACGTGTCACGTGATGTCGGAGGGCGCCCGGTGGTCATGGCGCGCGGCTCCGACGGGGTGATTCGGGTGTTCGCCAACAGCTGCCCGCACCGCGGGGCTCTGATCTGCTCGCAGTCAGCCGGGCAGGCCAGATCGTTCCGCTGCCCGTACCACGACTGGACATTCTCCAACCGGGGTGACTTGGTCGGAGTTCCGCTCCCGGACGGGTACGGCCCAGGCTTCCGCAAGTCCGACTTCGGCCTGTCGCGGCACCGTAGCGACAGTTACCGGGGTTTCGTGTTCGCGACCTTCGATCCCGAGCAGCCACGCACCTTGACCGAGCATTTGGCGGGCGCGACGGAGTACCTCGATCTGATCGCCGACCAGTCCGAAGTGGGAATGGAGGTGATCCAAGGCGCGCAATTGCACGGGGCTCGGGCCAACTGGAAGCTCATGATGGAGAACAGCGTCGACATCTACCACTTCCGCGCCCTGCACAAGCGTTACGTGAGCTACATCGAGTCGCTTGGGACAATGGCACCGCGACGACGAGGCGGCTTCGCCCGCGCTCTCGGACGGGGGCATGGCGCCAATGAGTTGGTACCGGCGGCAGCCCGACCGCTCGCCTACTGGACGCCGATGTTCCCCCCCGAGGTCAGGTCACGGATGGAGGCGACGGCCGCACGGTTCGTCGAACGGTTCGGCGCCGAACGCGCTCAACGGATCACCGGCACCAATCGGGCGTTGATGATCTTCCCGAATCTGATGATCATCGACGCGATTGGGATCACCATCCGCAAGATCGACCCGGCCGGCGCCGGCCAGATGTCCATTACCTCAGTCGCGCTGGCCCCCAAGGACGAGGATCCGGACATCCGGGAACTGCGAAAGAGTCACTACCTGACCTTCCTCGGTCCCGCCGGCTTCGCCACCCCCGACGACATCGAGATCATCGAGTCCTGTCAACGGGGCTACCTCAATCGCACGCTCCGCTACTCCGACCTGTCACGCGGAATGGCCAAGGATGTCCCCGAAACCACCGATGAACTCCCGGCCCGCGAGTTCTGGCGGCAGTGGGACCGGCTGATGCACGACGGCGACGACGACCACGAGGAAGCTCACCACGTCACTCAGCGGGCCGAGAGGCAAGGGGCGCAACGGCGATGACCACCGACGCGATCAACACCGAGCCGGCGGTCGACGAGACGGCCCAGATGCGGCTGTGGCACCGGGTGAGCCAGTTCCTCTTCCGTGAGGCGCGGCTGCTCGACGAGTGGCGCCTGCGCGAGTGGTACGACGAGATGCTGACCGACGACATCCGCTACCTGGTGCCGGCTACCGACGTCCGGGGCGAGTCGACCGATGCGCTCGGGCTCATCGACGACAACGCCGCCCGGCTGCGCCAGCGGATCGAGCAACTCCTCAACGGCGAGGTGTGGTGCGAGAATCCCCGGTCGCGGACGAATCGGATGATCAACAACGTGGAGATCCTGGCTGATCGGGGCAAGCACCTCGATGTCACGGCGAATGTCGTCGTGTACCGGTTCGGGCACGGGCGCTCTGACTCCTACGTCGGAAAATGTCGGCTCGAACTCGCCGTCGAGGGCGAGTCGTTCCGGGTCCGGAGACGTCTCGTGGTGCTCGACCACGAGAGTCTTTACGAACACGGAAAGCTCAGCATCATCCTCTGAGACCTGGCAGGGACACGGCCCTCCACACAGCCCTGGCGCAGGGGTGGGTCTGGTTCTGGCTGCGCCGTACCGCTGCTCGTCGCCTTCGTGGCGTCGTAGGAATTCACCACTGTCCGACAGGCCACCTGGCAACACGAAGGAGTGATCGATGGACCAGTCGCTTGCCCGACATGAGCGGGGTGAGGCCATGTTCAAGCACGTTTTCGGCCGTGAACCTCGCCCAGGCTCCTACCCCGACTTCCTCCAGCTCACCATCGATCACTTGTTCGGTGAGATCTGGACTCGCCCGCACCTGAGCATCGAGGAGCGCGAGTTGATTGCGCTGACCGCGGTCACCCTGGCCCGGACCGACTGGGAGCTGCGCGGCCACATCGGCGCCGCCCTGCACCTCGGGATGCCACGAGAGAAGATCGTCGAAATCATCATCCAGCTCGCCTACTACGGAGGCTGGCCGGTCGCCAACAACGGGCTGCGCATCGCCCAAGAGGTATTCGCCGAGCTCGACGCTGGCAAGGACACCGACCATGACCAGTGACCCTGCTCCCCTCGACCCCGCCGTCAAGGTCGATCTCTGGCGCCAGCGGTTCTTCGAGGCCCAGGCGGCCGCCGAAGAGTTCATCCTCGGCGTGCACGGCGATGAGGGCGTGTCCGCGTGGATCCAGGCGAACTCGCGCATCACTGCGGACCTACTGCAATCGCAGCGGCCCGCCGGAGAGTCTGCCACCGTCCATTTCATGACCCGGCTGCAGCGCCAACTGCTGCTCTACGACTCGGCAGTGACCAGCGAGCCCCAGCCCTCTGGCACCGTCCTGCGCAACGCCGAGTGTGGGATCCTGCGGTACCGCAAACAGGCCGCCGGCGCTGGCGTCAAACTGACTTTCGCATCACCATGTCCATACTGTCAGGAACTCAACACCGCCATCGCCGCCCGCTACGTCGAATCGGACGTCACGGTGTCGTGCGAACAGTCAGGCGACGGATGCACCTGGCGCGCGGAAACCCGTCACGCTTCAGGGGACGGCGCGACCGGGTCACCTGACCGCGGCGGAACCGTAGATTAGACCGACAGCAGCGCCGTCGGTCGTCGAATGTCGGGCCGGCGGCTCGACATCGAACTTTTAGCAACTTGATGCCCGGCTTCCCACGTCGGGAATTCCGGCTTCTGATCTGGAATGGAGACCGCCGATGAAGGCATCAGTCATTGTGCCGACATTCAACTCGTCCGTGCTGCTGGACAGATGCCTTCGCACGTTCCGCGCACAGAAGCTGGCTGCCTCCGATTCCCTCGAAGTACTCATCGTTGATGATGGATCGACCGACCCGACAGCAGAAACGGTGCAGCGTCATATGACAGCCGACTCCCGGTTCCGCTACCTGCATCTTCATCGTTCCGCGACGTCATCCAGAAGTGCCGCAAGAAATCGCGGTGCAGAAGAGGCGACCGGCGACATCCTGATTTTTGTCGATGGCGATCAACTGGTTCCGCCCACCTTTACCGATCGACATCTTCGCCACTACCGCGTCATGCCCGAGAAGAAGGCCGTCATCGGCTTCAGAAAATACCTGCGGGCTCCGGATGCGTTCGACGATCGCTTCATCAAGGACGGCGCCGAGGAATTCCTTGGCAGCTTGATCAAGAGCGACATCAGACTGGACCTGCTGAGTCGCCTGAGCGATCTCGGTGGCGATCTGAAGACATCGTGGCATCTGTTCTTCACGTGCAACGTCTCTGTTCCAAGCGTCGACTACAAGCGCGTCGGTGGGTTCAACGAGGAATTTCGGGGATGGGGCCTGGAGGATTCCGAGTTGGGGTACAGGCTGGGGCGCTCCGGCACGCAGATCGTCTTCGACGAAGAAAGCTTCGCCTACCATCAAGGGCCGCCCCTGAGCCCTAATAAGCCTTTCTACGAGGACTGGCTGAAGAACTTGAGCCTATTCATCGCGCTGCACAAGGAAGCTCCCGAGGTGATCCTGCAGGCCATGCTTGCGCCAATCTTCAACCCTGCGGTCGGCGCCAACTGGACCGATCTCTACGAGCAGTTCGAGATGTGCGCAAGGTCGACCCCCGCAGCCTTTCCTGGATCACGTGTTGAGGTTGAGGTCGGCGAATTTCCTGCTCCTGTCGCGCAGGCAGAGCTGGGGGACGATTCCGAAACGCATCCATGAACAACTACGCCCACATTTCCCTACGTCACTAATTCATTCCATTGAGATTGATGAAACAACTTGTGCGAGCCGAAGTCGTCGATGTTGCCGGCCTCGGTCGGCACGTCACGTGCAGGGCTCTGCCATGCGCCGATAGGGTTCACAGCCGCACGGGAGGCGCCTGGTGGTGACGATGCACGAGAGGTCTGTGTGGGCGGAATTTGTTCACGGCCACAGGTCGCGCCTTGACGGGCGAATGAGAATCTTGCACCTGGTGCCCAATGCCGGCTGGCCGCTGGTTTCGTCCGCCGTGATGATCCAGATCGCCGCAGGGATCCTGCCGGTCGCGTTCATCCTCGCCACCTCAGCCGTGGTCGCCCGAGTGCCGGACGCGGTAGCCGGCGGGCTCGGGTCGGCAGCCTGGAGCGATCTTCGGACCAGCTTGATCCTCGCGGCGGCCGCGTTCTTCGGAGTGCAGCTGCTGCTGCCGGTACAGGAACTGCTCGGCAACCTGATCCGCCGTCGCCTCGACGATCTCGTCCGTGACCGGTTGATGGCGGCCTCCCAAGCGAGCGGCGGCGTGGCCATCATGGAGGATCCAGAGCTGCTCGATCACGTCGCCGACGCCAAGGACCGGCTGCGAACCGAAATGTGGTCGCCGGGTGCCGCGGGCGCCGGTCAGATCGCGCTGATCTCGCGGTACCTACAGACCGTGCTCGCCGCTGGGATCACGTCGGTCGCCTTCGTGTGGTGGGCCGGGCCAGCTCTGCTCGTCGCGGCCCTGACGATCCGCTTCGGCTACCGCCTCGGCCTGTCGGTGTTCACGGAGGTCTTCCGGAGCACCGCCCGGCTGCGGCGCCGCAGCGAATATCTCCGTACCATGCTGCTCCAGCCCGCGGCGGCGAAGGAGTTGCGGGTCTTCGGCCTTCTACCTTGGTTGCAGCAGGAGTACACGTCGGCCGCCATGGACGCCGCGCTCCCGGTCTGGCGGGCCCGGCGTCGGCTGTTCTACGGCCCCTACGTTCTCTATGTTCTTGTCGCTTTCGTGCTGCTGGGCGCGCTGCTGACGGGAGCGGCTCAGGCAACGACGGCCGGACTGCTCGGCTTGGGCGGGTTGATACTCGTATTCCAGGCGTCCCTGGCCGCCATGAGGATCGGCGGGTTCATCGCCGAGTCCGATGTGGCGACCGAGCAGGGCCTCAATGCCTACCGGTCGGTGGAGCGGATCGAGAGGATGAGCGAAGCCGACGCCCGCGCCACCGAGAGCGGCAGGGGCGATCCGGCCGGACTGCCCAGGACGGTGCTGAGATTCGACAAGGTGTCCTTCGCCTACCCGGGCGGGCTACCGGTGCTGAACGACCTCGACCTCACCATCGAGGCCGGCCGGTCGCTGGCGATCGTCGGCCTCAACGGCGCTGGCAAGACCACCCTCGTGAAACTGTTGGCCCGGCTCTACGAACCGACGGCCGGGGCGATCACCGCTGACGGCGTCGACATCCGGACCTTCCCGGCCACGGCGTGGCAGCGCCGGGTTGCGGCGATCTTCCAGGACTTCACCCACTTCGAGTTGCCAGTGCGCGACAACGTCGCCTTCGGCGCGATCGAGATGCTCACAGAGCCGGAGCGTGCCGACAAGGTGGTCCGGGCTGCCCTGGAAAGGGCCGGCGCGGCGGATTTCGTCAATCATCTCCCCTGCGGCCTGGAGACTCCACTGTCACGGCGATACGCCGGCGGCACCGAACTGTCCGGCGGGCAGTGGCAGCGGATCGCGATCGCCCGCGCTCTCGTCGCCGTCGAGGGTGGCGCCAGCATTCTCGTCCTCGACGAGCCGACCGCCAACCTGGACGTGCGGTCGGAGGTGGCGTTCTTCGAGCGGTTCCTCGACCTGACACGGGGAGTCACCAGCGTGGTCATCTCGCACCGGTTCTCCACGGTGCGCCGTGCCGACCGGATCGTCGTGCTGGAACACGGTCGCGTCGTCGAGGAAGGCACCCACGAAGAGCTGCTCGCCCTCAACGGTCGCTACGCGGAGCTGTTTCGGCTTCAGGCGGCGCGGTTCACCGAGGAAGAGGGAGAAGGCAGTGAATAGAATGCTGCGCAGTGTCGGCGCGACGCTGGCCTCGGCGTGGCGGCTCAGCCCGGGAAGGCTGATCACCGCCGCCCTGTTGATGATGCTCGGCGCCGTGAGTGGACCCCTGCTGGCGCTCTTTCTCAGTGTGGCAGTCGACGCGGCCCTCGACCGGCGGACCGATGTCGCGGTCTGGACATCGGCGGCCGCCGCCGTGAGTGTCCTGCTCAGCTTGACGATGGAGCACTTCGCCCACATCTTCTTCTTCGAGCTCGGTGATCTGCACAAGCAGGATACCGAACGTCAGCTCGGCGACCTGGCGCACGGGCCGGTCGGGCTGGCGCTGCACGAACGGCGGGACGCCGCAGATCGCTTCGAGCTGCTCCGACAGCAGTCGTGGACGCTGAGTCAAAGCGTGCAGACCGTCCTGACGATCGGGGTGCTACTCACCCAGATCACCCTGACCGCTGTGCTGCTCGCCCGCATCGAGCCGTGGCTGCTCCTGCTGCCGGTCTTCGGTGCCCCCCCGCTGATCGCCGGGCGGCTGGCCGAGAAGCGGCTGGAACGTGCCGAACTCGTGACCGCCGAGTCGACCCGCATGAGCTGGCACCTGTTCGATCTGGCCCTCAGCTCGATCACTGCCAAGGAGATTCGGCTCTTCGGGCTCGGCGGAGAGCTCCGCCGCCGCCATGGGGTGGTCCGCCGCGAGGTGGACAGCCGGTTGCGCCGGGCTGAATGTGCCGGCGCGGCCCTGCGGTTCACCGGTCAGCTGATCTTTGCGCTCGGGTACATCGGCTCCATCGTCCTGGTCGTCCGCGCCGCTATCAGCGGCGAGCGCACCGTCGGCGACGTTGTCCTCGCCATCACGCTGGCTGTGCAAACCAACGCGCAAGCTGCCGGCGCCGTCGCGCTCGCCCAGGCGCTGCAACGCAACGCCCGCGCCTTCGGCTGGTTGAGCTGGATCCGCAACGCCACGCCGCCGGAACCCGGCCCGCCGGCTGACCAGACACCGCCCGCCGTCCTCACCGACGGCATCGAGCTGCGTGACGTCGCGTTCCGCTACCCGGGCACCAATACCGACGTGCTGCAAGGCCTCAGCCTGCGCATCCCTTCCGGCACGATCGTGGCCATCGTCGGCGACAACGGTGCCGGCAAGTCCACCCTGGTCAAGCTGCTCTGCCAGTTCTACCGGCCGACCGCAGGCGAGATCACCATAGATGGCGCCGACCTGCAGCGGCTCGACCCACTGGGATGGCGCCGACGGATCTCCGCCAGCTTCCAGGACTACATCCGGCTGGAGCTGCGGGCCAGAAGCAGCGTCGGCCTCGGTGACCTGCCTCGACTCGGCGAACCAGGCGTGGTGGAGCGGGCGGTCCGGCGAGCAGACGCGCAGGAGGTGATCGACCGGCTGCCGATCGGCCTGGAGACCTACCTGGGCAAGTCCTACGACAACGGCGCTGAACTGTCGGGCGGGCAGTGGCAGCGCATCGCGTTGAGCCGGTCGATGATGCGCGACGATCCGCTGCTGCTGTTGCTCGACGAGCCCGCCGCCGCCTTGGACCCGCTGACCGAGCATGCCTTGTTCGATCGGTACTCCGACGCGGCGCGTGACGTGGGGATCCGTACCGGCGGCGTCACGGTCTTCGTGTCACACCGGTTCTCGACCGTCCGGATGGCTGACTTGATCCTGGTCGTGTCGGACGGGCGGATCGCAGAGTCCGGCAGCCACGACGAGCTTCTGGCGCTCAACGGGATGTACGCCGAGTTCTTCAGCCTGCAGGCGGCCGCATATCGCTGATCGTCGACGCCGCGCTCTACGAGTTCCTGTCCGGCACCATCGGCCAGCTCCCCGGCCTCCGGCACGCCGACGTGGCCGTCGCCCTGCGTTCCGTCAAGCGGGCGGGGATGATCCTGCCGCCTGCGCCTCCCGCCCGTGAGGTGGGCCGTCGGAGCGTGGCAGAGGCTACGGGAACGGGTGCGGGTGCGGGTTGATCTCCTCCGGGGTCAGCGGGGTGTCCCGGTAGCCGAGCCGCACCGGCAGGTCGCGCAGCCGGGGCAGGTCGACGCGCCGGTTGCGGTGCCCGAACGCCATCGGCAGCAGCCCCGGGACGATGACCTTGACGCAGGTCAGGTCCGCCGTGGCCTGTTCGAGGGCCGTCTGGTCGACCACCACCACGTCGAGACCGTCGCGGAGGTAGCGGTCGACCACGCCGGTCAGGTCGTCGAGCAGGTCGTCGGCCGGCCGGTAGCGCCCGGCGGCGGGGAACGCCCGCGCCATCGACAGGATCTCGTCGCGCTCGTAGAGGAAGCCGAACCGGTGCCAGCTCTCCGGCGCGGCCGCCACCAGGGCGTGGTCCTCCATCCGCACCACGAGGTCCGGGTCGGCGACCAGGCTCGGCGCGGTGGTGTCCTCGGCGACCATGTCCCGGGTGGCGTCGGCGACGCTGGCCAGCTCGACGAGCCCCGCCCACAGGGCCCGCTCGGGGTCGAGATGGGCGCCGGCGCCGCAGAACGCCTTGGGCTGGCCCGGCCGGCCCTCCTCGTCGACGAGCATCAGCCACAGGGCCGGGATCCCCTCCGGCATGGTGATGTCGAAGACGTGCAGCCGGCTGCCGGTGGTGCGTTCCAGCCACCGCACGAGCAGCCGGGTCATCGGGTCCGCGGAGGTCATCGGGTCGACCCGGGGCACCGGCAGCCGGGCGAACCAGGTCGCCAGGAAGGCGTCACGCTCGGCCACCTCGAAGATGCCGTGCAGGATCGCCTCCTCCATCGTCCCGCCGAGGGCGCAGCCGTTCGAGCTCTCCACGCCGAACATGGTCTGGTGGGAGCCGTAGTAGGCGAAGCTCTCCGGCACCAGCACGGGACCGCCGCGCCGGAACGAGTAGCCGTACACCCACTCCACCGGCAGGTCCGGGTGGTAGCGGACCGACTTGTGGCTCGGTGGCCGCTCGGGCAGTCCGAGGGTCACGGGGTCGACGGCCCGGTCCGGTCCCAGCTCGCGGAAGGAGGCGGTGACGCTGGTCCGCCTGGTCCGGGGCAGGGTGCCGCCGAGACGTTCCAGCGCCTCGGCGATGGCGACGGAGACGCTGGCCGGGTAGCTGAACGTCCGGCCGTACCCGGCCAGCTCGGTGCAGCAGGCGGGGCCGCCGATCGCCGCGGCGAGGATCATCGGGTGGTGGTGGTAGACGGTCATCGTCGAGATCAGGCCGGTCTCGCCGTCGACCATCAGGTCCAGCAGCCGCTCGTGCTCGGCGGCGAGACTGCGCGCCCGGTACTCGTCGGGCCGGGGCTTGGGCCGGGACACCAGGTTCAGGCTGCCCGCCGCCGGGCTGTCGTCGGGCAGGTGGCCGCAGAGTCCGCACTCCGGGTCGGCGATGAACCGGTGCCGGCTGACGCGCAGGGTCGCGGTGTCCACCTCCAGCACCGCCCCGGCGCTGCGGGGGACCGCGCCGGCGCCCGCCCGGGCCAGCTCGTCGGCGACCAGGGCGGCCACGACGGACCGGACCGGCGGCGCGAGTACGGGTGGGGGCGCCTGCGCCGTGCCGTCGTAGAGGGCCTCCCACAGCGCCGAGCGCCGCGGGGTGCCGGTGACCCGGGCCCGGCCCTCCCGGATCCGGACACAGTGGTGACAGCCCGGGGTGCCGGCCCTGGTGTAGGGGCCGACCCGGACCCCGCGCGGGGTCGGGTAGACCGGCAGGAAGTCACGCCCGGCCCGGTACGCCCCGGTCGCGGCGGCGAGCACCCGCTCGGCATCCGTCCGGTCTACCACGACGAGGTCGATGCCCGGTGCGGTGCGCGGATCGACGCTCGCGGCCACCGCCCGGTGCAGGTCGCCCTCGCCGCCCAGCCGCAGCCCCGGTTCCCTCGTGCGGGTCATCGCTCTCCTCCGGTGCCGTCGGTCAGGGTGGCCTCGACCACGAACGGGAGCACGCCCCGCAGGGCCGGCAGTGCGTCGACGGGGCGGAGCAGGAGCCGCCGGCCACCTGCCGCGAACCCCTTGAGCAGCGCCTCCAGGTCGCCGTCCCAGGTGCCGGCGCCCGCGTCCGGCCCGACGTCGGCGCCGTGCGGGCCACGACCGGTGAGGATGGCGGCGGCGGCCTGGGTGGCGAGGTCCCACGCCACCCGGACATCGATGGCGCAGGCGTGCGCCAGCCAGCGCTCGCCGGTCCCGACGAACACCGTCGGCACGTCGGACGCGCAGTGCCAGGCGTGCAGCTCGTGACCGAGCACGGCCATGTCGTCGGCGAGCTGCCGGGCGGCGGCCGGCCACCGGTCCCGTCCGCCGTCCCCGGCGGCCTGCCCGGGCTCGGGCGGCCCGTCCGCGGTGGCGTGCGCCAGCCGCAGCGCCGCCCGGCCCTGGGCCTCGGCCCAGCTGAGGCCGCCCGCGACGACGACCGGGTACGACGCCCCCTCGGCCGCCGGCACGGCGGCCCCGGCCAGTGGGTCCCACCACCCGCCGTCGGCCCCGGCGGCCGGCGGTTCGACTTCGGCGGTCGCCGTGCCGGCCCCGGCGGCCGGCGTTCCGCGCCCGGTCGCGGCGGCCTCCGCGGCAAGCAGTTCGAGCCCGGCGACCGTGGCCCGCACGAGAGCCTGCCGGCGGCTCGCGCCGACGGCGGTGACGACCCGGGGGCCGCCTCCGTCGCCGGTCAGGTCGGCGACGGTCGCCGCCAGGCAGCTCACCGACAACTGGGAGTGGTCGCCGGTGCCCACCTCGACGACCGGGCCGAGCCGCCGGTCGATCAGCGTCGTCACCCGGCTGGCGAACGTGTCCGGGTCGAGCGGCGGTCGGCCCGCCATCCGGGCCACCCGCTCGGCGAGCCCGCCCGGGGCGGCCGGCCCGGCGCAGGTGCCGCACCGGGGGTGGATGCCGAGCAGGTGCTCGCTGGTCTCCCCGGAGGCCAGGTCGACATGGGTCATGGTGTTCGCCCCGGCACCCGCTCCGCCGACCGCGCCACGGAAGTAGGCGAAGCCCAGGACCGCGCCGAGCAGCGTGTCCATCGGCCCGCTCAGCAGCTCCGACCGCCGGTCCGGCCGGTCGTGCACGGCGAGGACGCCGCCGGTGGGGCCCGCGCCGTGCGCGGCGCGTACGGCGCACTCCCAGCAGCCGGCGACGACACCGCCGCTGGTCGGCCCGACCCACGCGGCGTCGCCGGCGGGTACCGCGTGCAGCGCCGGGATCCCGGCGGCGCGGGCCGCCCGGGTCACGGCCAGCGCCCGGCCCGCCAACTCGCGGCCGGTGCAGTGCAGCACCGCGTCGAACCCGCCGAACGTCGCCGCCAGCGCCGCCTCGACCCCGGGCCCCGCCGTGTCGTCGGGGACCTGCCGCAGCGTGACCGTCGGGTCGCCGTCGCGGCAGCGGTCCAGGATCCGCCGGTACGCCTCGCCGCCGGCCGGCTCCTCGCCGGTCTCCATCACCGTCGCCGCCCGCAGCCCCAGGTCGAACAGGGTCTGCACCAGGCTGTGCAGGGCCGCTCCGGCGCCGACGACCAGCACCCGGGAGTTGCGGAAGCCCTCGAAGCGGTGCGCGGGGGCGTCGGCGACGTGCTCGGCGTACAGGATCGCCTGCCGGTACCGGTCGAGTTCCCAGTCCTGCAACCCGTGCGGCGGCTCGGCGTCCAGGTCCCGGGCGATGCCGCGCCGGACGAGCATGGTCACCATGTCGGCGACGACGCGCTGCTGGGCCGGCGGCAGGCCGGCGGTGAGCGCCTCCACCGTACGGCTGCCGTCCAGGTGCGGGGCGAGCTGCTGGACCAGGCGGTACGCGGCGCCGCCGCTGAGCTCGGTGCTGCCCCGGCCGGTCTCCAGGTAGACGCCGTTCTCGACCGGCACGTAGAGCAGGTCGTCGCGCAGTTTCGCCCTCATGTCGTCTCCTTCTGGTGCAGGTGTCCCATCCGGACCATGACCGACCGGCCGGTGTCGGTGAACGCCTGGCGGCCGTGCAGGTAGCGGGAGTTGTCGACGACCAGCACGTCACCGGCCTGCCACGGCACCGCGACGGTCAGCTCGCGCGCGACCTCTGCCGCGACCGACAGCAGGTCCGCGGGGACCGGTCCGCCCGCCGTCGTGCGTACCCGCAGCCGCTGGTCGTGGTACTCGTCCTCGCCGGGCCGGCTGATGAACAGCGAGTTGCAGAACGCCGGGACGCCGCCGAACCGCGTGGGCGGGGTGCACCGGGTGCCGAAGCCGGTGACCAGCGCGGTCCCGCTGGCGCGGACGTGCACCGACTCCCACGGCCGCAGGTACGGCTCCCACTGCCGCAGTGCCGTCCGGACGGCGGTCGGGTCGTCCGTGCCGAACGCCCGCTGCCACTCGCCGGTGGGCAGGGCGTTCTCCCAGACGATCTCCAGCCGCTCGAACGCGGCCCGCGTCCCGGCCGGCAGCGCGCCGAGCAGGGCGACGCCGTCGCACAGCGTGGTGCGGCCCGCGTCGGCCGCCGGCCGCTCGCACAGGAAGGTGAGCAGGTCGGGAGAGCCGGGGGCGTACGACGCCTCCCGGTGCAGCGGCATGCCCCTGGTGCCCCGGGTGACCGTCGTGGTCGTCCGGTCGTCGCCGATGACGTCGCGTTCCTGGTGGAAGCCGCCCGCGTACGCGACGGGCGCCATCAACGCGTCGCCGAGCGCCACGAAGGTGTCCCGTCGCCACCCGCCGTCGCGCAGCAGCACCGCCCCCTGCTCGGCGACCGCCGCCAGGACGTCCGCCGGTTCCCGCGTACCGGTGAGCACCGGCACCTGGTCGTCACGCATCCGCACTTCCCTCCGTGAACGCCACGGCCAGCGAGCCGGCCCGTGGTCTCGGTACGCCGACCAGCAGTTGCAGCAGGGGTACCGCGCCGGCCGGCAGCCCCAGCAGGGCGGTGGCGGCCCCGACGCCGAAGCCGCCCATCGGCCGGGTGGCCGCCCCGACGGTCTGCGCGGCCAGCGCGGCGAGCTGCACCGCCGCGCCGGTACGCAGGTACAGGTCCCGCAGGGCGAGCGGGTCGAGGCGGTCGATCGGCGGCTGGCCCTCGGCCACGACGAAGAGACTGGCGCCGGCCGTGCTCATCGCGGCGTCCAGCGGGTTGTGGACCCGGCCCGGGGCCCCGTCGTGAGCGGTCGACGGGCACAGCAGGTGCCGGTCCCGGTCGTACCGGTAGGCGCCCGGCGCCAGCCCGTCCACCCGGCTGACCAGGCACCACAGGGCGGGGTGGTGCGGGTGCCCGGTCAGCTCGGCCAGCGCTCCGCCGGGCCGGCGGCCCCCCGCGTACGCGAGGATGCCGGCGAGCTGGGCGACGGTCAGGCCCGGCGCGAGGTCGTTGGCCGACGCCCGGTGGGCGGCGGCGGCGCGGGACGGCGCGGCCGGCGGCGGCAACGCGACGGACGGCGACCCGGCGGACGGCGACGGCCCCGATCCGGCGGGCGTCGGTGGCGCGACGGCGTCGGTCGACGGACCTCGCGGCACGGGCCGGGCACCGGCCCGGACCGCCCGGTGCAGGGCGGTGACGGCGGGGTCGGCCGCAGCCAGGTTGTGCCGGTCGCCGTCCAGCCCGACCGGCGTCGGGGGCACGGCGTCCGACGGCGGCGGGCTGACGCCGGCGCCCCCGCCGCAACGGCTCACCGGCAGCTCGACGACGGCGACGACGGTCTCCAGCTCGCCGGCCAACCCGAGCAGGTCCTCGGCGGTGCGCGGGTCGGCGGCCAGGTGGAGCGGCCCGGCCAGCGGCGACCCGGCGAGCTGACCCAGCAGGACGCCGCTGTCCATCATCGCGAGCTGGTAGCCGAAGGCCCGGTACTTGCCGGCGTTCTTGAAGACGCGGCAGGTCACCACCAGCGCGTGGCGCGGCTCCGGGCCGGCGGCACCGAGCAGGCGGTCCAGCGCGGCACCCGGGTCCCCGGGGCGGAGCAGTTCCAGGGCGTGGTGGACGGGGTCGTGGTGGTAGACCCCGGCGGGCAGCTCGGCGGTGCCGGCCCAGACGACGTACAGCTCGGCGGCGTGGAACGCGCCCCCGGAGGGCACCGCGCGCCGGGACGTGAACCACGCGGGCAGCATCCGCGCCTGCTCGGGAGAGGCGGCGGGTTTCCCGCTCATCGCGGCGAAGGCGGCATTGGTGATCAGCTCCAGCCGGCGGGGCGCGTACCCCAGCAGCAGCGCGCTGAGGCGGTCGACGCCGGCCGGTCCGAGCGGCGGTGCGCCCGGCCCCGGCCAGCGCAGCGGCCACCGCCGGCTGCCCGGGTACCGCTTGCCGCGCGGCGGCGGGTAGGTCGCGGGCGCGGCGCCCGACTGCGCCGCGACCGCCCTCAGGTAGGCGGCGACGACGCCGGTCTTCTCCCGTGCCGGTTGCGTGCTCGCCACGTCAGGTGCCCGCGCTCTCGTAGCGGCGCAACCCGAGTCCGAACACCGCCAGCGCGCCGGCGACGGCGGCCAGGGCGACCAGGGGGGTCGACGCGCCGACGGTGGCCGAGGCGCCCTTGCCCAGCAGCGCCGCGGCCGGGAAGTAGCCGACGAACGCCACCGGGACGACGGTCAACAACGACCGCAGCCCCGGGCCGTACACGGTCAGCGGGTAACGGGCCAGGTCACCGAGCAGGTGCACGCTGACCGCGACCGAGTTCGACGGGCTGAGCAGCCAGAACGCCAGGGCGTTGGTGGCGAGGCTGACGGCGGTCTTGACCAGGATCCCGCTGACCAGCAGGACAGCCGCCCACAGCAGGGTGAGCGGCGTCCACGCCACCGCGGTCCGGCCGGCGGACAGGCCGAGCAGCAGCCCGCCGATCAGCACGTTGCCGAGCCCGTTGACGCCGACCGCCGAGCCGGTCACCTGGAGCACCACCGGGTAGGGCCGGACCAGGAAGTAGTCCAGGCCGCCCAGGTTGACCATGCCGCTGAGCTGCCAGGCGCCCTCGCAGAACAACGACCCGATCCCCTCGGCGAGCATCACCATCCCGCAGACGCAGAGCACCTCCCACCTGCTCCAGCCCACCAGCACCGGGGTCTGCGCGAAGATCGTCACGACGAACACCAGCCCGGCGAGCTGGCCGAGCACCGTCGCACCCACGGTGAGCAGCGCGTCGGCGCGGTACTCCAGCACGGCGCGCAGGTGGGCGCCGAGCAGGCGCCGGTAGATGCCCAGGGTCCCCGGCGGGCGGAGTCGGTCATCCACCGTGCACCACCAGCCGGCGGACCGCGACCCGCCACAACAGCCGCGCCGCCAGCCAGAGCAGCACGGTCCACAGCAGTTGGACCCCGACCAGGGACAGCGCCGCCGTCCCCCGGGCCTCGCCGAGGAAGATCAGCGCCGGGGTGGAGACGATGCCCGGGAACGGGGAGAACGCGCAGATCGTCTGCAACCACTGCGGGTACAGGGCGATCGGCACCAGCGCGCCGGACAGGATGCTCGTCACCGCGACGCGGGACATGCTGAGCCCGTGGAAGTTGCCCGTCCAGAAGCAGGCCAGCCCGACCGCGTAGACCAGGGCGAACTTCAGCGGTACCACGGTGGCGAGGCTGGCCAGGAACAGGGCGGCCTGGGGCGCGTCGGGCAGCGGGGCGCCGCCGAAGACCGCCAGCAGGGCCGTGCCCATCGCCGCGACCACCACCAGCTCGCCGAGCAGGTAGCCGATCGACTCGGCGAAGCGGGCCACCTGGTAGTCGATCGGCCGGACGAGGTCCAGCGCGACCGATCCGTCCAGCACCCGCAGCGCGAGCTGACCGTCGGTGAAGCTGGACAGGACGGTCCCGGTGAGGAACGAGACGAACAGGTAGCCCTTCATCTGGTCCCAGGAGAGCCCGGCCAGGCTGCCGTCGGCGTCACCGGCGAACAGCGCCCGCCACACCGCGAACAGCGCCACCGCCTGGACCACGCTGCCGACCAGTTGCAGCAGGAACTCGGTGCGGTAGACCAGCACGGTGGACCAGGCCATCCGGCTCAGCGTCAGGTACGGCGTCATCAGGCCCGGACCACTCCGGCCGCCCGGCCGAGCTCGCCCGCGTACGCGCGGCGGACCACGTCCTCCAGGGACGGCTCGTCGATGCGCAGGTCGACCACCCCGGCCACCGACGACACCGCCGAGACCACCTCGCCGGCGCCGAACCGGTCCCGGTCGAAGGTGACCGACAGGTGCCGTGGCGAGCCCCCGGCGGTGACCCGCGTGCCGGGCAGCCCGACGTCGAGGTCGCCGGCCCAGTCCCGGTCCAGGGACAGGTGCAGCGTCCGGTCCCGGGCGAGCATCCGCCGGACGGTCTCCATCGGCCCGTCGAAGATGATCCGGCCGCCGTCGATGACGACCAGGCGGCGGCACACCTGCTCGATGTCGCCGATGTCGTGGGTGGTGAGCAGCAGCGTCGTGCCGGCCCGGCACTGGGCGCGCAGGAAGTCCCGGACGGCCTGCCGGGCGATGATGTCCAGCCCGATGGTCGGCTCGTCCAGGAAGACCACCCGGGGCGAGTGCAGGAGCGCGGCGGCCAGGTCGGCCCGCATCCGCTGGCCCAGTGACAGCCGCCGGGCCACCACCGGCAGCAGCTCGCCCAGCCCGAGCAGCGCGTCGAACTCGGCGAGCCGCTCCGCGTACCGCCGGCGGGGGATCCGGTGGATGTCCCGCAGCAGCGCCAGGGAGTCCCGCACCTGGAGGTCCCACCAGAGCTGGCTGCGCTGGCCGAAGAGCACCCCGATGTTGCGGGCGTTGGCGTGCCGGTCCCGGTGCGGGGTCACCCCGCACACCTCGACCTGCCCGGAGGTCGGATGCAGGATGCCGGTCAACAGCTTCACCGTCGTCGACTTGCCGGCTCCGTTCGGCCCCACGTACGCCACCGCCTCGCCGGAGCCGATGCTCAGGTCCACGCCGTCGACCGCGGTGCGCTCGTGGTGCCGGGGCCGCACCAGGTGCCGGAGCGAGCCGGCCAGGCCGGGCGGCTTGTCCGGCATCCGGAACGTCTTGGTCAGTCCGCGCGCCCGGATCAGCGGCGCGGTCACGGGCCGGCCGACTCGGGGAGGACCGGCGCGAAGGCCGCCGGCAGCGGGCGAAGGGTCAGCACGTCACCGAGCCCGTCGACGCGGGTCAGGTCGGTGGTGAACGCGGCGTCGAAGGCGCGGCGCACGTGGTCCAGCCCTGCCGGCCCCGGGGGCAGCGACGCCGAGCCGGGGTCCGCGGTGCGGACCAGGTGCACCTCGCCGGCCAGCCGGCCGGCGACGTTGACGAACTGGCAGAGGTCGTCCCACCGCAGGTGCCGCCAGAAGTCCACACTGACCACCGCGTCGAGGCTGCCCGGCGCGATCGGCGGGTCCATGCCGATCAGGTGGTGGTTGGTCGGGCCGGGCGGGGCGGCGTAGTCGAAGGTGACGGCCTCGGCCGGCAGGTCGGCCTCCGCGCTGCCGGTACCCACCCACAGCACGCGCGGGCCGGGGAGGCGGTCGGCGAGCCGGTCCACCGCCGGCCCGATCCGGCAGGTCGACCGCCGTACGCAGTCGGTGACGGCGGAGCGGTAGTGCACGATCCGCTCCACCGAGTCGTACACCTCCAACATGCCGTAGAACTCCCACTCGATGACCTGCTCGGCGGCGAGCGCCCGGTTGGCGGCGAACTCGGCCCAGTTCCGGTCGATGTTGCGGTGGTGCGGCAGGTGGAAGGCGCGGGCCTCGTCGTCGAAGGCGAAGTTCAGCCCGCTCAGGCCGAGGTGCTTGTGCACCCGGTAGAACAGCTCGATGTCCTCCAGGCCCCAGCGCAGCCCGAAGCGTTCGTCGAAGCCACCGGCCAGGTCGAACAGGTCACGGGCGACCGAGATGTTGTGGGTGTAGCTGAACAGCCAGCCCGCCCGGAGCCACTCCTGCCCCGGCGGCTCACCGTGTGGGAAACGCAGGTCGCCGCCGCCGTCCGCGCGGCGCCGGGGGACGTCCACGACCTCCTTGCCCTCCAGCGCGGCCTCGACGTGCGCCAGGCTCAACTCGTCGCGGCGGCCCAGCAGCACGGCGGGCCGGCCGGGGACCGCGTGGTGGGCCAGGTGGCGCTCCAGCAACTGCGGCGAGGTGTACGAGTCGGCGTCGAGGAACAGCAGCAGGGGCGCCCGGGTGTGCCGGACCGCCTCGTTCCGGGCGGCCGCCCGGCCCCGCCGCTCGGGGAACTCCAGCAGGCGCAGGTCGATCCCACTCGCGACCTGGGCGATGCCGGCGTAGCCCTCGGGGGATCCGCCGTCCCGGACCACCACCACCTCGAAGCGCTCGGGGCGCAGCGTCTGGCGGGTCAGCGAACGCAGCGTCGGCGCCAGGCACTGCGCGTCCTGGTGCGTCGGTATGACCACGCTCAGCTCGATCTCGTCGTCCGTCCGTGCCGCCATCCGACTTCCTCCCGTCAAAGGTCACCCCGTGCGGTCGGGGCGCCGACGGCGCCGGCACCCCGACCGTGGCGCGTCCGGTGCCGGGCTGGCCGGCGCCGGACGCGCCCCTCACCCGATCAGTGGCAGTTGATGCAGCACCACTGGATGGGACGCCCGCCGCAGCCGCCACCACAGCAGCTCCGGCCGTCGTTCGCGCCCTCGGTGACCGAGATGCTGCCGGCGGGGGCGACCGCGTACAGGTTGGTCGTCTCGTCGGTCTGCTCGGCCCAGGACACCTCGGTGATGTCCAGAGCGGTCAGGTCGAGTGGTCCATTCATGTTCCACCTCCAGTTGACGGGATCGTCGCCGGGCAGCATAGGGAGCGCTCCCACACGTCAGGCGGGCTCGCCGGTCACGGAATGGTCAAGCAAAGACGAACTGCGGGCCTGAGCGCCACGAAGAGCCCTTTTCCGATCCCGGCACGGGAGGCGGCTCAACTTGCCCGCGAGGAAAGTACGCGCTACTTTCCTGTGAGGAAAGCTAATCGTCCGTTCGGGAGAGGACCCATGAACCCACGCGAAGCAGAACAGACACTGGCACAGGTGGCCGAGCGCCGTCGTCAGAGCATCGAGGCCGGCACCGCCGCCTGGTCCCCACGCGCGCTGTGGACCATCTGCCTCGGCGTCATCGCCCTGGGTCTGCTCATCGACGCCGACATGATCTGGCTGTGGGCCCTGCTGGTGGTCCTCGGCCTGGGGACGGCGTGGAACCGCGGCGTCCAGCTCCGGCCGACCCGCTCGTCCCGGCACTGGAAGGTGGCGCTGGTGGCGACCTTCGTCCTGGCCCTCGCCGCCGACATCGCCGTGCAGTTCGTCGTCCGCGCCCTGCACTGGCCGATGCCCAACACCATCGGTGCCCTCGGCGCCGCCGTGACCATCGCCCTGCTCAGCCGGCCGGTGCAGGCGCGCCTGGCCGCCAGCCTGCGCCCGTGAACCGCCCCCGACCGGCGACGCCCACCGCTCCCGGCGCACCGCTGCCCGCAGCCGGCCTGGACGGGTTCCTGCACACCCCCGCCCGGTTGAACATCTGCGCTCTGCTCGCCCCGGCCGAGTGGGTGCTGTTCTCCTTCCTGCGGGACAGCATCGGCACCAGCGACTCCGCGCTGTCCAAACAACTCACGACGCTCGAACAGGCCGGCTTCGTGGAGATCCGCAAGGACCACAACGTCCGGCGCCAGACCTCCGTCCGCCTGACGGACAACGGGCGCGCGAGGTTCGACGCCTACCTGGCCAGCCTCGAGGATCTCGTCGCCCGGGCGCGCGGCGCAGCCGACAGCGCACGGCAGCGTCCGGCTGGCGCCGACCGGCTCGTCGACGACAGTGGGCACCCCTCGCCAACAGTCGACCGCTCGTTCGAAGGCGGTCAGCCCACTCGGGACGGCGTCTTCTCGTCGCCGAACTGATCGGCGAAGTCGAGCCAGCCGCTGGCGCAGGCACGGGCGATCGCGTCCAACGAGTGCCGGCAGTGGACGGGTGCCACGCCCTCCATCGAGCCGGACTGCTCGAGGAACGCCAGCGTGGCCGACACCAGTCGGAGCAGCGCCCGGCCCTGGTCCGTGTAGCGCAGAGCCGGCTCCTGGACCAGCCACCCCAACTGGGCCCGGATCCTGCGCATGCTGAGCTGTCCGGCGTCCGCCGCGACCCGCTGTGCCGCCACGGGCCGTGCCGCGCCGGCGGTGTGGCTGACCAGCTCGGGCTCGCCGCCCAACATCCGCCGCCGTACGTCCAGGGTGGTGCCGACGGACACGCCGGCGCGGCGGGCCACCTCGCGCAGGCTGGCTGACGGTTCCTCGCGCATGATCTGCTCGGCCGTCCGGCGGCCCTCCTCGGCGGAGAGCGGGTGGCGTCTGCCGTCGCGGCCGATCCGGGTCCCGAGCCGCTGACCGGTGTCGGCAGCACCCTGTCGCGCCTTGGCGACCGTGCGCGGCGCGACCCCGCACACGGAGGCGATCCAGCGGTCCGACCAGTCGGGATATGTGTCGAGGATGCGCCGCACCGCAGCCGCCCGGTCCTTCACGCGCAGCGCCTTGCCGTGGGTCGCGTTGAGCCGCACCGCGAGGACGAACGCCTCCTCGGAGGTCCCGTCGAAGTACACCACGGGCACCTGCCGCTGGCCGCGCGTGCGCGCCGCGGCGAGCCGGTGCAGCCCGTCCACCACCCGCATCGTCGACCGGTGCACGACCAGCGGCGGCAGCTCGTCCGCCAGCCCGGCCAGGAGCTGCACATGAGCGCCGTCGATGCCGTCGAGCCGGGGTGAGAGCCCGTTCCGCAGCAGGGCGACGTCCACCTGTTCGGCCTTGCCACGGATGCGCTCGAGCGCGTCCGCCGCGTGCTCCTCCGCCGGAGCGGCCTGCGGAAGCGCGACGTCGGTCCTCGCCGTCGGTACAGGACACATCTGCCTTTTCCCATCAGGAAGCAGCGACCCGGACAACCCCGTCGGTCGGGTGGGCAGCTAGAAGCTAGCGCGCCCCGGAGACCGGTGGGTACAACCGCCGTACACGCTGCGTACAAGCCGCTCGCAGGCTCGGCCGACGACCGGGGCCGCGTGACCGGCCCGGTCGCACCCGGGCAGCGGGAAGGGGCCCGGGGGCGGTCAGCCCACGGGCCCCTTCCGGGTCCGGCCTCCGGTCAGTCGACGGGAGGCGGTGGGGGAAGCACGTGCCGGTGGAAGACCGGACGCTCGGTCGACGCGCTGGTCGTACGGGCACGGGCCGCGCCGGCGTTCCAGGAGGTCGGCTCCTGGACGGTGTACAACCGCAGCGAGCCGGCGGGGGTACGGGCGAGGTAGGCCACGTTCGCACCGTTGGCGTTGACGAAGCTGAACGCGGTCGGATCGGTGGCGTAGCTCTCGAACGCGTCCTGGGCCGGGATGAAGGCGCCCCAGGTGCCGCTGCCCTGCGCCGTCTCGGCGGCGTAGTGGATGTAGCCGTCGGTGCCACGCACGTAGACGCCGATGCGGCCCGTGACCGGGCTCAGCAGCGCACTCGGCGCGCCCGCAGGCACGACACCGGTGCCGCCGACCGGCGTCCACGTCCCGGTGAAGGTGCCGTCGATGCGGCGTTCGGTGGCCGCGATCCGGCCGGCGGAGTTGCGGGAGAAGATCCGCAGCCGGTAGCCGGGCATCACCACGACGGCCGGGGTGCCGGTGAAGCCGCTGCCGCCGAGGCTGGTCCACGCCCCCAGCGTGCCGCCCGTGTACAGGGCCGCCTGCAACGTGCCGGCGCGGTCGGCGACGACGACCAGGGCGCTCGCGCCGGCCAGCGGCACCGCCACCGGAGTACCGGTCAGGCCGCTGCCACCGAGCTTGCGCCAGGCCAGCAGGTCCGCGTGCACCGGGTCCTGCCGCCGGGCCCACAGGGCGCCACCCGCGTCCACCGCGAACACCACCTCACGTTGGTCGGAGAGGCGCACCGTGGCGGGCCCGGTGGCCATCCGGCCGCCCAGGTCGGCCCAGCCGCTCCAACCGGGGCTCCCGGCGGCGGACTGGGTACGGGTCCAGGCGTCGCTGTTGACGTTGCGAGCCGTGACCCGCGTCAGGTTCTGCGTGTTCTCCGACAGCGCCGGCACGCCGCTGAACCCCTCGCTGCCGGAGACCGCGGTCAGTTGCAGCGAGCTGAAGTTGTCCGGGCTCATCCGGCCGTGCAGCAGCCGGCCGATGTTGTCGGTGTGCGCGAGCTCGATGCTGTTCGAGCTGGCCTGCGTCACGCTCGCCGGAGCGTACTGCGCCACCGGCACCGACGGCCGGGCCGGGACGTGCGACACGGCCAACGTGCAGGCGTTGGTGACGGCCGCCACGTTGCTGAAGCTGTGCCAGGAGCTGCCGGCGGTCCGCCGCAGGAGCACCCAGGTGCCGTTGTCCTCGCGGAAGCGGTACTGCGCCAGGGTCCCGCTGGCCTCGATCCCGAACAGGGTGTCCCCGCCGGCCGAGAAGATGCCCTTGGTGAACACGTTCCAGCCCGTGCCGAGCTGCGACTGGTAGTCGATCCACCGCTGGCTGTCCGCGTCGTAGCGGTAGCGGAAGAGCCGACCGTCGGTGGCGTCCCGGGCGAACAGCACACCCTGGCCGGCGGCGACGATGAGGTTGAACCGGCCCCACCCGGTGTCGAGCAGGCGATTCGAGAAGGCCCAGGCACCGGTCGCCTCGTCGTACCGGTAGGTGCGCAGCCTGCCCTCCGCGTCGACGGCGTAGAAGTCGCCCCGCTCGTCGACGGTGATCCTGTCCCGGGCGCCGGCGGTCGCGAACTGGGTGAAGCCGGTGCTGATCCGCTGGGCGGTGCTGCCGTTGATCTGCTCCCAGCCGCTGCTCGTCCAGCGGTAGCGGTACAGCCCGTTCGCGTTGATGCCGTAGAGCCGCCCACCCGGGCCACCGATCACCCGCCCGTACTTCTGCCAGCCGGTGCCGAGTTGACTGCGGCCCGAGAAGCTCAGGCTGGTGCTACCGGGCGCGTTGAGCGCGTACCGCCAGAGCCGGCCGCCGGGTTCGGCGGCGAAGACCGACGTCTGGGCGGCGCAGCTCACCGTGTCGGCGGCCCGCGCGGGAGCCGGCTGGACCACCGCCAGCAGCGCCGCGACCTGCGCGGCGGCCAACCCGCCGCGCCATCGTGACCGGTTCATGACATGCCTTCCCATCGAGCCGGCGTCGCGGGGCGCCGCCGGTTCCCGATGGGGGCGACGGCCCGGTGAACGGCCGACTGATCAATATCGAGAGGTGACGTTGCTGTGTGCCGGTACCGGGTGGGCGCGGACCGGGCCGCGCCCACCCGTGTGCTGTCAGGCCGGTGGGGCGGGGAGGGTGTGTGCGGCGAAGACGCCGCGCGCGACCGCCGCGGGAGCGGCGTCCCCGGTCCGCTCCGCCCCCGAGGTCGAGCTGCGGTCGGTCGCGGCGGCGAGACCCGTCACCGGCTGCCGCTCGTAGATGCGGCTGGCGTTGTTGGCGTTGCGGAACAGGATCAGCCACGTCTGCCCCGCGCCGTTGGTCACCGGCACGATCGTCGGATCCGTCGCCGCCGACTCGAACAGGTCCGGGATCGCGGCCGACCACGCGCCGAACACCCCCGAACCCTGCGCCGTCTCCCACGACAGCATGACCGCGCCCGACGGGCTGCGGGTGACGACCGCCGTGCGGCCCAGCACCGGGTCCAGGACCGCCGCCGGCGCGCCCGCCGACACGTACGACCCCAGCGAGGTCCAGGCCGCCGGGAACGTCCCCGCCGCGTCCTGGTACTTCGTCGCGATCCTGCCGTCGAGGTTCTGCACGAAGACCCGCGTCCGGTAGCCGGGGTACACCACCACGGCGGGCGTGCTGGTGCCGGTGCCGCCGAGGTTCGTCCAGGGGGACAGGGTGCCCTCGACGTACTCGGCCGTGACCACCGTGCCGGCGGCGGTGCGCAGGAACAACCGCACGCCGGTACGGGTCTGCGCGACGACCGGCGTGCCGACGAAGTCCTGGTCGCTCAGTACCCGCCAGGCCGGGATGGTGCCGGCCTGCTGGTAGACCCAGAGCTTGCCGTCGGCGTCGACGGCGAACACGGCCATCGTGCCGGAGGGCAGCCGGGTCACCGCCGGGGCGGCGGCCATCGAGCCGCCGAAGTCGGCCCAGGCACCCCACGTCGCCGAACCCACCGCCGTCTGGGTGCGCGCCCACACGTCCGAATCCGAGTAGCGGGCCGCCACCTGCACCTTGCCGTCACCCAGCACGCCCAGCGACGGCCGGCCCGAGAACGCCTCGTTGCCCGACACCACGGTCCACTGCACCGAGCCGAAGTTGTCCACGTCGGTCTGGTGCCCGATCAGCACCCGGCCGATGTTGTCCGTGTACGCGTACTCGACCATGCCCAGCGACGCACCCGTCACCGGGCCGGCCTGCACGCCCACCGACGCCGCGAACGACTCCACCGGGGCCGCCGGGATCGGGTCGGCGAAGTAACCCTGGATGTCCACGATGAGGCGGGTGGACGCGGCCAGCGTGTGCCTCAGCCGGATCGCGCCGTCGGTGCCGGGCGGGACGATGACCAGGCCGGTCACGCTGTGCGACTTGCGCGTGTGCACCTGGGAGACGGCGGGCACGGCGCCGCCGGTCGGCCACACCTGGACACTGCCGGCGGCGGACGGGGCGACGGCGGTCACGTTGAGGACCACGCCGGCGACGCCCCGGGTGGGCATACCGAGCTTTCCGGTCACCTGCACGTCGACCGTCCCACCGGCCGCGACCGAGCCGTCGTGGAGCCGGGTGGCCGCGAGGTGCCGGAAGCCGGCTCCCTGACCGGCGTCGCCGCTGATGTAGCCGTACGGCGCGACGATCAGGTCGACGGCGGCACCGCTCTGGTTGGTGAACGTGGCCTGGCCGGCCGCGGAGAGCGGCACCGAGGTGAGGTGCCCGGTGTGCCCGGTCTCCTCGAAGCTCACCGCCGAGTGCGGCGGCGCGCCGCCGCCGGCCGGCATCACGCCGAGCCAGCCGGGCCTGGTCACGTTGACGGCGATCACGTTGGCCAGCACGGCGGTCGCGGTCGCCGGGATCGCGCCGCCGGTCAGCGTCACCGTGCGGGTGCCCTGCGCGGCGATCTTCGCCTTGGTCGTACCCGTGCCGTCCCGGGTGTCGACCAGCTTGTCCGACGCGACCGGCACGAACCCGCCGCCGCCACCGACGGTGGAGCGGAAGTATCCCTGCGCGGTGATGATGATGTGCGAGCTGCCGGCGTCCTGCCGTACGGCGATCCGGCCGTTGCCGCCGGGGCGGACGACCGCGGTGTTGGAGACCTGCTCCCCCGGCGAGGTGTTGAGCATCGACACCCCGTTCGGGGTGGTGCCGTCCGGGTAGGCCCGCAGGTAGGTGGTGGCGGTGCCGTCCGTCGTCACCAGCCGGATCAGGACCGCGCTCACTCCCGAGGAGGGGACGCCGCCGACGCCCAGGACCGGAAACGTCACCACGCCGCCGGCCCCGACCTTGCCGGTCCGCCCGCCGATCCCGGTACGGGTGTCGAGCAGCGCGGCGCCTCTCGGCAGCGACACGTAGTCGCCGCCCAGCCCGGCCGCGTCCGCGGCGGCCGGCGACGGGCGCGAGACGGCCACGCCCAACGCCGCCACCAGTAGCACCAGCACGGTCAGCAGCCGCGCCGGCCGCGATCTGTACGTGCCTTCGGTCAACACGTCACTTCCCTTTGTCGTTGTTGTTCGCCTGTGGATGGGGGTATTCGGGCGACCGGCGTCAGCCAAGGTCCGCCGGGTCCGGCGCGTTCGGCAGTTTCCAGAGATCGCGAACGGTTTCCGCAACCCCTGTGGCCTCGTCAAGGACGTCCATCCCCAGGCTCGCCCGCTCGCTGCCCCTCTTGATGGCCTCCTCGAGCTCTTTCATGCGCTCGGGGTCCAGAACGTCTTTGTACGTGCTGAGGCCGCTGTCCTCCAGTTCGACGCCGCCGCATTTGCATTTGCCATCGGGCTTGAAGCCCCACTGCTCGGGCAGGGACGACGGGCCGTGGACCGGGCACCCCGCGTCGGTGTTGTGCACCAGCAGGTCCAGCCCGCCGGCGAGCACGTAGAACGTGTGCGTCGAGTCGACGGTCAGGTTGTAGACCCGCTCCCGCTCGGTACGTTCCCGGGTCGCCAGCACCGTCCCGGTCCCCCCGCTGGAGGTCCGCAACTCCTCACCGGCGACGAGGTCGCCGGCCTCGACCCAGGCGTTCCGCTCCGGTGACCAGAACGGATGGCCCTCGGTCGCGGTGACCGTGGCGCTGGCCGAACCGCCCGGGCCGTCGGTGTCCACCTCGACCTCGACCAGCTCCTTGCGTCCCTCGCCGACGATGACGGCGGTGACCGCGAAGGCGCCCGTGCGGCCGGTGGTGGGGTCGGTGGAGAGCACCTTCTCCCCCACCTGGACCTCGCTGATCGGCTTGGTCGAGCCGTCCGCCATCCGGACCAGCGTGTCGCCGGTGAAGCTGTTGCCGGTGGCGCAGGACGCGACGTCGGCGGCGTCGTCCACCCGCCGGGTGGTGGGCACCCGGGTTCCCCCACGGATGACGTCGGCGACCTCGTCGCCGTGCTGCGTCGCCAGCCGTGCCACGCGTGCCGCGCGCACCGCCCCGCCGCCGACGCCACCGAGGGCGAAGCCGGCGACCGTCGCCACGGTCCAGGCACACGCCTCGAGGTCGCCCTTGCTCACGCAGTCGACGAGGTCGGTGACGCCGACGGCGTCGGCGACCATGCTCAGCCCGTCCTTCACGTAGGGCGCCGCCGCCTGGGCGAAGTCCACCACAGCCTCGGTCGCCTTGGAGACCTCCTCGACGACCGTGCCGACCGCGTGGACCGCCGCCTGGTAGATGACCTTGGCGCCCCGGACCGTGTCGGCCACCACGTCGCGGACGCCGGCGACCACCGCGGCCGGGATGTGTGCCGCCGCCGACACCACCGTCTTGATGGTCGACACGACCGGCTTGAGCGCGGCGGCCACCGCCTGGACCGGGTTGTGCCTGGCCGCGTACTCGATGGCCCGACGCGCGGTCTCGGTGACCCGCCGCTTCGCCTCGTGGATCGCCTGGCGCGCCTGTTCGGCCTTCTGCCTGGCCCAGGTCATCCCCGCCGAGACCGCGCCGCTCACCGTTCGGTATGCGCGCGACACCTTGCTGGCGACCCAGGTGGCCGATGATTTGATCTTGCTGCCGACCCAGCTGACGGCTGTGCGGGCCTTGTTGTAGAGCCACCTGGCGCCGCTGGAGATGGCGCTGGCCGCCTTCCGGACCGCCGAGCCGATCCAGCTGGCCGCCCGCTTCACACCGGCCCAGGCGTAGCTGGCCCCCGCCTTCAGCCCGGACCAGGCGTGGGAGGTGGCCCGCTTCACGCCCGACCAGGCGCTGGCGGCCACCCGTTTCGCGCCCGACCAGGCGCTGGAGGCCGTCTTCTTGACACTGTTGACCACGGACTTGCACCAGCTGCACGAGGGCCAGTGCCCGTCCGGGTCGACGTGCGCCAGCGGGTCGCCTGCCGCGTAGGTGTACCGGTTCGCCAGGATCGAGTCGCCGGTGCGGTAGTTGACCGTGTCGCGGGAGGTGAACGCGCCGGTGCCGGGCTCGTACCAACGCGCACCCATGTCGACCTGGCCGGTGCTCGGGTCGGTCCAGTCGCCCTGGAAGCCCAGGTCGCCGGTGTCACCCTCGGTGGCGACCACCTTGCCGAAGGGGTCGTACGCCTTCGAGTCGGCAAGTTCGGTCAGCGCGGTGTCCGTGGGGTCGATGCCGGCCACCACGTCGCCGTGCCCGTCGGTGAGGGCCAGCAGTTGCTCGTTGCCCTCGCCCACGGCGAGCACCTCGCCGGCCGGCCCCCGGGAGAAGCGGCCGGTGCCGTCGGTGACCACGTCGTCGGCCAGGCCCGCATAACCGAACGAGGAGGTGCCACGGGCCGCCACCCGGTTCAGCGCGTCGTACGTGTACGTCACGCTGCCGGCCGCGGTGAGCCGGTCGAACGCGTCGAAGGCGTACCTCTCGGTCAGCCCGGAGCTGGTCCGCGAGGCGAGCGTGCCCCGCGCGGTGTAGGTGTAGGTGTAGTCCGAGTCGGACAGCAGCCGGTTGCGCTCGTCGTAGCTGGCGGTCTTCGCGCCGGCCCTGATCCGGTTGCCGGAGGCGTCCCAGGCGTACGCCACGGTGCCCTGCGGCCCGGTCCACGAGATCAGGCGCCCGGCCAGGTCGTAGGCGTAGGTGTGCTTGCCCGCCCCGGCCGTTCCGGCCGTGGTCTTGCCGATGAGCTTGTCGTCGGCGTCGTAGGTGTAGTTGACCGAGCTGACCGACTGCCCGGCCGCGTTGCGGGTGACGTCGCTGCTCACCCGCGCCAGGTTGTCGTAGGCGAAGGTGCGGATCCGGCCGGAGCCGTAGTCGATTCTGGTCGGCTGCCCGGCGGCGTCGTAGCTGTAGCTCTGGGTGACGCCGGTGATGCCGTCGCGGGCCGCGGTCAGCCGCCGCTTCGTGTAGGTGTAGGTGGCGGTCCCGGACGCGTCGGTCTGGCTGGTCAGAAGGCCGTCGGCGTCGTACCGGAAGCTGGCGGCGCCGGCCCGGCCCGTGGCGCTGAGCAGGTTGCCCCGGTCGTCGTAGCCGAACGTGTCGGTGCCCACCGGCGCGGTGGCCCGGACGAGCCGGCCGGCCAGGTCGTAGCCGAGGGCACGCTCCGGGGTGCCGGCGCCGCTGCCGGTCTCGCCGGTCAGCCGGCCCGCCGCGTCGTAGCTGCGGATCCGGGTCACCCCGCCGGGCGCGGTCAGCCGGGTCGGCTGCGCGGCGACGTCGTACGCCACCGTCCAGGTGCGGTCGGCCGCGGCGGGGTGGGCGGCGGTGGCCGGCTCGATCTGCGACTCCAGCAGGCCCCAACTGTTGTACGTGGAGATGGTGCGGTTGCCCCGCCCGTCGGTGTAGCGGGTGGGGTTGCCGGCCGCGTCGTAGCCGAAGCTGGTGGTGATCGAGGAGCTGGCGGTGACCGGCTCCACCTGCCGGGCCAGGCGGCCCAGCGCGTCGTACTCGTAGGTGGTGGGCACGCCGCCCGGGCTGACCGCCGAGGTCAGGTTGCCGGCCGCGTCGTAGCCGTAGGTCTGGGTACGCAGGATCGAGCCGTCCGGCGCCACGTCCGACTCGGCGGTGATCAGCCCGAACAGGTCGTAGTCGATCCGCTCGGTGCGGCCCAGCCCGTCGCTGACGCGCACCTGCCGGCCGGCGAAGTCGTAGCCGTAGCTGGTGGCCACCCCGGCGGGATCGACGACCCGGGTGAGCTGGTCGAACACGTCGTACGTGTTGGCGGTGGTGGCGCCGCTGGGCGACACGACCGACGTGACGTTGCCACGGTCGTCGTAGCGGTACTGCGTGGTGAGCGTCCGGGCGGTCGGGTACCGCTCCAGCACCGTGGCGGTCACCTGCCGGTCGAGGTCGTCGTAGGTCGCCTCGGTCCGGCTGCCGGTGGGGCTGGTCACCGACAGGAGCTGACCGGTACGGGTGTAGGTGTACCGGGTCACCGCCCGGTCCGCGGTGCCGGCCGGCGCGTCCCGGCTGACCAGCCGGCCCAGCTGGTCGTACTGGTAGCGGGTGGCGTTGCCCCGCGCGTCGGCGGTCTCGACCACGTTGCCCGCCGCGTCGTAGCGGGCCGTCGTCGTCGGCTGCAACGAGCTGATTCCGGCGGGTGGCGCGTACGTCGGGGCGGTGCTGCCGACCTGGCGGCCCAGTCGGTTGTAGGTGAAGCGGCTGACGTTGCCCCGGGCGTCGGCCGTGTGCACCGTCTCGTCGAAGGTGTTGTAGCCGGTGACGGTGGTCGGCGTGACGGTGCTCGGCGCGGCGCCGTTCTCCTCGGCGGCCACCGGTGGGGCGACCACCCTGACCTGGCGGCCCAGCTCGTCGTGCTGGTAGCGGATCGTCCGCCCGAGCGGGTCGGTGGCGGCGGTCAGCATCCCGCGCTGGTCGTAGGAGCCGGTGGTGACCCGGTTGGCCGTGCCGGCGACGACCGTCTGGCGGATCGGGTTGCCGCTGTCGTCGTAGGCGTAGTCGACCCGCTCCCCGGCGGCGGAGACGCTCCACGGCACGTTGGACGGCCGGCCGGTACGCGTCATCCGGGTGACGTTGCCCATCGTGTCGTACGCGTACGACGTGGTCAGGGCGGCGGCGCCAGGGTTGACCACGACGCTGGCGACGGTGCCGGCCGGGGTGTACGTCTGCTGGGTGACCGAGGTGCCGTTGGCCACGGCCTGTCGGATGCGGTTGCCGGCGCCGTCGTACGTGTTCTCCTCCACGACGTAGTCGCGCTTGCTGCCGTCGGCGTTGCGGAAGTTCTTCAGCACGAGGCGGTGCAGCTGGTCGTCGCCGTAGTACTGGTACTCCAGCCGCCGGCCCATCGCGTCGGTGTCGCTGGCCATCCGCCCGGCGTGGTCGTACGTGTAGGTGTGCAGCACCAGGTAGTCGCCGGTGGTCGGGCCCTCGTCACCCGCGTACGCCCGCAGCCGGACCTCGGCCAGCGCGTTGCGCGCGGTGTAGGCGTAGTCGTACCGGTTGCCGTTCGCGTCCACGACGGTGGTCTCGTTGCCGAACCGGTCGTAGTTCTTGACGGTCTCGTTGCCCTCCGCGTCCGTGGTCTTGATCGGCCGGTTGGACTGGTCGTACTCCCACGTGTTGACCCGGGTCTCGTCGTCGCCGCGCACGTCGTCGACCTCGACGCGGGTCACGTTGCCGTCCACGTCGTAGGTCGTGGTGGAGCGCTTCTGGTGCGCCTGGCCGGTCACGGCGTCGGTGGTGGCCGGCTCGGTGATGCTGACCGGCCGGGACAGCGCGTCGTAGGTGCGGCTGGTGACCACGCCCGCCGGGTAGCTGTCGGAGGTCTCCGTCTCGGTGAGCAACCGGCCCAGCGCGTCGTAGGTGCGGGTGGTGGCCAGCCCCGACGGCTCCGTGATCCGGTAGAGGTCGCCGTTCTGGTAGTACGCGTAGCGGGTGATTTTGCCGCGCGTGTCGGTGGTGGTCAGCAGCAGGCCGGCCGGCACGGTGCCGCCGCCGTACGCCGCCTCGCCACCGGTGGTGTAGGTGTGCCGGACGGTGCCGCCGTCCGGGTTGGCCTGCGTGGCCAGCTCGCCGAACGGGGTGTGGGTGTAGCTGGTCCGGTAGGTGTTGTCGGTGGCGCTGGCCGAGCGCCCGTCCCGCGACTCGGTCGGCAGGTCGTTACGCGGGTCGAACGGGTCGGTGACCGTCGCCGGATAGGTCGTGTAGGCGGTGTGGCAGACCCCGCTGGTGCGGCAGGTCCGCTTGGAGGTGACGTTGCCGCGCTGGTCGTGGGTCATCCGCACGGCGTCGCCGTTCTCGTTCGTGACCACGGTCTGGTTGCCGCGGTCGTCGTACTCGAACGTGCGGATCGCCATGCCGTCCAGCGGGTGCCGCACGAACACCGGCCCGCCGGCGTCGCCCGGGATGACGGTGCAGAACGACGGGTCACCCGGGTCGGGCGTGGAGCACACCTCCGTCGGCGGCGGGGGTGGCGGGGGCGCGGGCGAGCCGGGGCGGTCCTCCTCGCGGGTCTCCAGGCCGAGCGGCGTGCCCGAGCGCAGCAGCTGGCCGCTGAGCGCGTCGTACTCGAACAGGTGCGGCCGGTTGGCCGGGTCCAGCACCTGCACGCTGCGGCGCAGGTCGGTGTCGCCGCCGTAGACCAGCGGCGCGCCGACGGTCCACGTGCCGCCGTGCCGGTCGGTGTGCTTCGTGACCCGGTCGGCCGCGGTGTCGTACGTGAACTGCGCCGCGATCTTGCCGCTCGGCAGGGTCACGGTGGTCAGCTGGTGGGTGCCGGCGGCGTACCGGTGGTGCGCGGTGACCGCCGCCTGGCCCAGCGGGTGGGAGTAGACGGCCACCTCGTCGATCGCGCCCGTGAAGTGCCGGCGGGCCGTCGTGCCCCAGCCCGGCCAGGAGGCCGGCGTCGTGACGTACGCCGCGCCGAGCTGGTTGAAGGTGAGCAGCGAGTGCTCGACCGTCGTGCCGGTGCGCTCGGCCGTCCTGACGCCGTCGAGGTAGAGCGTCTGCACGCCGCCCATGGCCGACAGCACCACGTGGTGCCAGCGCCCGTCGTTGACGGCGGCGGTCGAGGTCAGCGGCGCGATCGAGGAGCCGCCGAACTGGCCACGGAGCAGGCCGTCGGTGCCCACGTACAGCACCGGGACGCCCGTGGTGGAGGTGGCGCCGAGCGCCTTGTCCTGGTAGCCCAGCAGCGGGCCGCCACCGCCGGTGGTGCTGGCCTTGAACCACAGCTCGACCGCGGTGTCACGGGCCTTCTTCACCGCGCCCTTGGGCAGGTCGACGACCGAGGTGGTGCCGTTGAAGGTGGCCGCGGTGTTGCCGGTGCCGGCCAGCGCGCCCGCCGTGCCGAGGATCACGCCCGTGTGGACACCCGCATCCTTGCCCAGGTTGACGGCGACCTCGCTGCCGGCGGCGGTGCCCTGCGGCTCGCCGAGGCGCCAGTACGACTCGGGCTTCGCGTCGAGCATCCCCGTGCGGTAGTTCGAGCCGGCCGCGTAGCCGTACCGGGTGCAGGCGTTGCCGGGCGCGCAGACCGAGGTGAGCAGGTCGCCGTCGTAGGCGTAGGTCCAGGTGGGCGCCGTGCCGCCGACCGCGTCCGCGGCGACGCGGGTCACGTGCGCGCCGCTCCAGGTGAAGGTCAGCGACCGGCCGGCGGTGTTGGTCTGGCTGTTGGCGACCCGCGCCCGGGCCAGCCTGCCGTCGGTGGTGTTGTAGGTGAGCACGATCGACCGCAGGGCCGCGTCGGTGATCTTCGTGAGCCGGCCGGCGGCGGAGAACTGGTACGTCGTCCTCGCCTTGTCGACAAGCGTCCATCCGGTGCCGTTCCAGGTCAGCGAGGCGGTGCGGCCGGCCGGGGCGGCGAAGGTGCCGTCGGGATTACGGCCGAAGCGCACCTGCTGCCCGTCCGGGTACGTGACCAGGACGTTGCCGGAGCCGTCCGCGTCGGGGACGACGCGCATGTCGTACCGGGTCGACCAGCCGGCGCCGAACGCGCCGTCGCGTCGCGGGTCGAGGCTGTTGTAGGTGCGGACCAGGTTCAGCTCGGGACCGACCGTGGTGACCGTGGCGTCCATCGCGGTGGTGGACACGTTGCCGGTCTGGGCGTCGAACTCGCGGTCGCGCGCCGCCGTCGTCGCGCCCGCGATCCGCGAGGTGATCTCCGGCTGGGGCACGGCGGTGAGCAGCGTCGACGTCGGTGACGGCACCTCGTTGCCGCCGTCCTTGACGATCACCCGCCACCGGTAGGTCCTGCTCCACGACAGCCGGCCGGCCGGCACCGTCCAGGCGGTCCTGGCCTGGAAGCCGGAGTCGAAGCACCCGGTGCTGCCGCCGGACGCCGTCTGCTCGCACACCTCGAACTTGTAGGACAGCGACAGTCCCGGGGGCGCGTCGAGGTCCACCGCGCGGGCCCACAGCTGCGGGGTCAGGGTCGGCGCGGCGTAGCCGTTCGGCGGGTACAGCTCCTGCACGACCGGCGGGATGTCGACGACCTCCAGCACCATCCGGGCGGGCGGCACCTGGTGGTCGGTGAAGACCGCGCCACCGGTACGCACCATCGTGAAGTCGAGGAAGTACCGGCCCGGCGGCAGCGCCTTGATCGTCGCATCGAGGGTCACCTTGGCGCCGCGGGCCACCGGGGCGGTCAGGTTGGCCGCGCGCTGCTGGGTGACCGCCGCGCCGGTCCGCGCGTTGTACGCCCGGTAGGCCAGGTAGTAGGCGCCGACCGCCCACGCCTCGGCGCTGCGGTTGGTCACCGTCACGGCGACCCGACCGTCCTGGTTCTGCAGGACCGGCGGGTTCGGCACCGGCTTCGGGATGTGGTACGAGGCGTTGTACGGGCTGTGCGTCACGTACAGCCTCGGCGGATTGGCCGTGCCGAAGCCGGCGAAGCGCTTGCCGCTGAGCGGATCGGTGGAGGCGCGCAACGACAGGCCGTGGTTGGCCTGCGTTCCGTCGACCCACCGCTGCACCAGGTCACCCCCGGCGCCGCCCAGGTCGAACGCCTCGGCCGCCGTCGGGCAGGCCGACCGGTCCTCGCCGAACGCCACGTGCCCGTGTGCGAACGACCGGGTGGCGAGTGCGGCGCCGACGGCGGGACCGGGGTGGGAGTAGCCGGTGCCGGCCGACCACGCGGCCGTCACCGGGTGCACGGTCACCTCGCGGGCCCGGCAGGAGTCGGCGTCGTAGTTGACCACCTGGAGCTGCGCGCCGTAGATGGTGTGGTGGCGCAGTCGCTCCACCAGGCCACCGAACTTCACGTACGAGGCGGCGTTGGCGCCGTCCACCGTGCCGACGCGCAGCTCGCTTGCGCCTGAGGCGGAGCTGCCGCCGTGCACGTACATGGCCGAGTCGGCGGCGCCGTCGGCGACCGGCAGTTCGACCGTCGGGTCCAGGCGGACCGGGTAGACCCGGGCCGGGTCGCGTAGCCAGCCGTCGTCCACGGACACCCGCAGGTGGATCTTACCACCGACGGTACGCAGCTGGTAGGTGACGGCCGTCGAGGTCACCGGGACGGGCGCGGCGTCGACCATGTGGCCGGGCGGGAAGACGGCCCGCACCGTGCCGGCCGCGTCGGACAGCTCCACGGAGCCGTCACGCACCGCCGCGGTGAGCCCTTCAAGGGCCAGCGGGAAGTCGTACGCCCTCGGGGCCTTCGGGGAGCGCAGGACCAGCGTCTCCTTCAGCGCGCCGGGGCGCGACTCCAGCTCCAGGTCCACGCCGGGCAGCACGCCACGGTAGGTGACCAGTGCGCCGTCGGCCTCTCCGGGAATCGACGCGGCGCCGGCCAGCCCGTACGACACGGCCTGACCGCCGGTGAGGGCGAAGCGGGCCACGGCCGGCGCGCCGGCCCGGGCGGCGAGCCGGACCTGCACCGCGTCCGCCGTGTTGCGCCAGCCCGAGGCGGCGTCGCCGGTCAGCCTCGGGTCGATCGGCGCCCAGCCGCCGGTGGCGGTCCGGTAGTTGACCGGCGCCGTGGAGAAGACGGTGGTCTGGGTGCCGTCGGCATTCGCGTAGGCCCGCCGGTACGCGTCACGCTGCGGCGCGAGCTCCCGGCTGGTGGCCGACTGATAGCCGCGCGCCGGGGTGACCGGTGCCTGCTGCACGGTCGCCGTGTTCGCCGGGACACCCGGTCGCTGCGGCAGCGAATGCTGCGGGTGGCGCGACCGCTGGGAGGCGGGGACCTTCCGGTTCGTCCGCGACCGTGCCGCCGCGACGGTCTCCGACTCGCCGTCCCACCGCTGTCGCGGCGCCGCGGCCGTGCCCTGCCCACCCCCGGCCCCGTCGGCCAGCACGTCGAGGCCCGCCTTCGGGGGATCGATCGGCGGCGGCAGCTCCCCCACCCCGGTCACCGCGATGACCAGGGCCATCGCCCCCGCCAGCGCCGGGACCAGCCTGCGACGCAGCGGCGGCCGCGCGTGCCACAGCCCGGGGATCAGGTCGACGGCCCGCTCACCGGACGTGCTCTTGTTGCCGTCGCGCATCGCCGACCTCCGTGGCGCACAGAAGTGTTCTTCCGCACCGCGGCTCGCGATGCCGCCAATGGATATCGTGGTGCGGCACCCCGGTTCGACGTCGATACCCAACCGTTATCCACAGTGGACGTTCAACCGCTGTCCCGTGTCCGGCTGAACGGATGCGGACGCCGGATGAACTGGGGCGTGTCATCCCCAGCGGCGCCTCCACCGAATCGGAATGACGGCGCACGAGTTGTTGGTGTGCGTAACCGGTTCCGCACACCGCCTGCTCGGCAAAATCGATATTCGCAAGCACATGTGAGGTCGGCGGCCACTTCATGGCTGCCCCTCGACGGGTGTTGCCGCCCGCATCACATAGCGGAACAGTGGCCGGAGCGTCGTGGCTTGCGCCGCGGCCAGGCTGAGCTTCGCCGAATCTGGGCCCTGTCAGCCGCGAAGACTGACGGCTTCGGATGGAGTGCCGACGCTGAGATCTGATCGCTCGGAACCTTCATCCCATTCGAGGACCGTCGCGCCGAACGCAGGGCACCCCGCGTCTGGACCAGGGCAAAGGTAAGGTACCGCGGTCAATGTGGAGCGGGCACTGGGGACGAGGTTCCGACGTCGAGGAAACAACGGCTTGCGCAGCTGCGAGACCGCGTGCAGCGGCACCTCGCCACCCGCGCCCCGGAGCCGGTAATCGCGCCGGAGGCGACCGGCGAGCTGGTCGACCTGCTCTGTGCGGTACCGGACCCGCTCGACGATCTCCCAGTCACCCATGCCGCGGGGCTGTTGCTGCTGACCCAGGTCTCCGCCGCCGCCGACGCCGATGCGGTGCCCAAGGCGACGGTGGCGCTGGAGCTGCTCGCCCCTGTAGCTGTGCGGGCATGAGGTGCCAGACGTGGTCCGCGAGCAGTTCGAGCGCCATCCGCCGGCCGAGCCGGACACGGCCTCGACGCTGGCGTCGCTCGGCCGACTGCTGTACGGGCGGACGCTGTCAGGCCCCGGACGAAACGTCAATGTCGCGTACGTCGCCGGTCCCATACCCCGATAAGTCCTGCCGGAGTCGCCGTGCCAGCTGCCGTCCTCAACCTGAAACGCGTAGATCAGCGCCACGAACGCACCCTACGAGAGGACACTGACCGTTTCAACAGGGTCGCCTTGCGTGACGCAATCACCTGCCGCTCATGCGCTCAGCGTCACCCGCACCGGAACCGGCCGGTACACCCGTAGGCGGCGGCGTGTCAGCGTCGACCGGATAAGCACGACGCAGCAAAGTGCAGCACACACCGCCGCCAGACCAAAGCACCCGCGGTAGATGCGGACAGCATTAGCTGTATCGCCAAATGAGCAACCGGTACGGACGTCCGGGTCACCGAATACCGGGTCGGTCTCTGGCTGTGGATCGGCTACGACGAATACTGCTTCTCCGGCTGACCGGCGGCGGACCTGCCCCTTCCGCCGCCGGCCGGCGGGGAATCAGAGATAGACCACCCGGCTGCGGCGTTCCTCGGTGACCGCGTCCAGGCCGGGCGCGTCGAGGTCCACGTAGAGCTGGAGCAGTTGCACCACCGGGTCGAGGTTCACCCCCGCCGGGAGCGGAAGGTTGATGGTGTCGTTGTTCGGCCGACTCGGTGAGCCGGAGGCGTCCCACACCGCGCGGACCATGTTGCCGTCCGGGCCGGTCGCTTCGACCTGGGCCCGCAGCGTCTTCGGGGTGCCGGTGGCCTCGATGACCGCGGTGAACGAGTCGGTCGCCGGGTCCTTGGTGACCGAGACCTTGACACCACCGACCACCTGCACCACCGCCCCGATGGTCAGCCCGCGCACCGCGAAGCTCAGCGTGCGGGCGAGGCCGCCGGTCGACGCGGTGGTGGTCGGGTTGGGGGCCAGGAAGACCTGGCCGTCGGAGAAGGCCTGGAGGTCCGGCTCGCACTTGTACGCGCCGCCCTGCGGCAGCGGCTGGTACACGCTGGTGTTCGACGCCGGCGCCGACTGGGTCAACGTGTAGCAGAGTCCCACGTCGCCACCGGAGACGTTGTGCGCGTAGAGGGACGGGTCGCCGCCGATGTTGATCACCTCGAACTGCACGCCACCGCTCTGGTACGGGTCGGACGTCTGCCCCCGCTGCGCCAGCACGAGCATCGGCAGGACGTTCGCCGCCACGGTCGCCACCTGCACCAGAGAGCCCAGCCAGTCGTCGAGCCCGGCCACTCCGGCCCGGGCCGGCTTCACCGGTGTCGGATCGAGGGCTGCAGTCGCGGTGCCCGGTGCCACCAGGCCGGCCGTGGCGGCAGCCCCGCCGAGCATGGCTGCTCCGCGCATCACGTCCCGACGGCTGACCGACCGACGGTGCTGTTCGTCTCGCATCTTTCGACCTCCGCATCCGACTGCGGTGTGCCGTGAGGTCGGTGTCGCACCCGCTGCCACACCGTGGGTGCGGGTTACATTACTCCTCGTGAATATCAAAGACCATGTCTGCATTTCGGATCTAGGTGAACGCTCGGAGCACCGTGTTGACCAGGACGGTCAGCACGATCGAGGCGAGGACCGAGAAGATAATCATCAGCAGGCAGCCGACGCCGCCACCGAGCGGCCGGATCTCCGTGTTACCGATGCGCAGGGGTGTCCACCTGTCCGTCGGGGAGGTGGGAAGGCCAGGTCGGTCGAGGAGGGCGCGGACCGCGTCGGCCACCCGCGTCGGTGCCGTGGTGCCGACGTTGTGCGCGGCCCCGGGCACATGGGCTCTGTTGCGTTGGCGGATCGGCGGGCACGCCGAGCCGCATCAGCGGGCGTTGGTCAGATCGCTTGGGCGAGTTCGGTGAACGCGGCGGCCACCCGCAGCGCGGGCGGGACGTCGGTATCGAGTTCGTAGTGGCCGCGTCGCAGGTTCTGCCGAAGGCGTGCCCGGTGATGATGGTCTGGGCTGTGCGGGATCCTGTTCGTGCTCTACACGCGATCCCCTGGGAGTACCTGCCCCAGGAACTCGGGTTCGGGTCAGGCATGACCTGCTGGCGGCGGCTGCGGGACTGGAACGACGCCGGCGTGTGGCAACGGCTGCACGAGGTGCTGCTCGGCAGACTGCGGGCCGCCGGGCAGTTGGACATGTTGTCGGCGTACGGGTTCCGGTGCGGAGCCAGGTACGCCCAATGTGTAGAAGCCTGGGCGAGTGGCGCTGGGGGACCCTGCGGCGCCGGTCGCCCGGGCGACGCACGTCCCGTTGCTCACGATGAGTAACCGGTGGACGTGGGCGTCGCCCGAATCGCGGCATGAGCGACTGCGTCGGGCCAGTGACTAACGTCCCTGTCATGACAGCAAAAGCAGCGGGAACGTTTCGTCGGACGCAGATCGAGCGATCGGACCAGCGCGTCGCATGGGAGCGGACAGACCAGGTCTTCTTCGTTGCCGGGGTGTGTCATGTCCTCGCCTGGGTATGCCGAGGGTTCTACGCGGACCGGTCGATTGAGATAGCGGCGGTGCGCTTCGCTGGCGAGCGCCAGGTCTTCCACGTCTACGCGGTCTGGGACGGCTGGGCGTTCGACCACTCAGGCTGGCATCCCGAGCCGCAGTTGCTGGCGGTCAACACAGAGTTCGAAGGCCACCCGCTGGAGCGGGTCAAGATCGCAGTTAGTCTCGCTGAGTTCTGCGAGGAGCACCACTCCCGTATGCCGAATCAGTATTGGCGCGACCCGCTTCCTCGTGCTCGCGAGTACGTGAGCGGTACATCCCACCGTGGGCGTAGCGCCTCCGGTGCTCGCCTGTTGGCGGAAGCGAGCGCGTCACCTGATCTCACTCGGCTAGGTCTGACGGACCCGAACGACGAGCACCACCGTCGGCACCGGCGCTGACTTCGCGTCCCACGTACCGGGATCAAGGAAGACGGCCGAAGCGGCTGCCCGGGAACCCTCAGCTTGAGGAACTGACCCCAGGTGAGGGCCTAGATCAACTACCTACCGTTGTCTTTGGTCTGGAAGCTACAACCGCCACGTATTCGATCTGATGCGAATACAAGACAGTCTGCGCGCGGCATGCAGCTGA